>JAUNKJ010000032.1:0-13050 GCA_030532785.1 Cardiobacteriaceae bacterium | reverse complement strand
GCGGGTTTTTTGTTTTTGGGGGTATGTCGGGGAGGGGAGGTTTGCGATGTTTTTTCTCCGCGTGGGTGGCGGTGTTGCCGCCCGCCTATGATCGCTTCGCGATGCAGCATGGGCAAGGGTTCCCACGGCAAAACGCTTTGCGTTTCGCCGTGGGTGCCCGGGGTTACGCTCATCCTACGATGTCGAGGTTTGTTGCAGTTTGTTTATGGGAAATTTTCTCATTAAGAAGCGCTTGGCGTGAGAAATTTTCTCATGATAAGCGCTTTGTGATGGTAAAAAAATACTATTTTTATAGTTTTTATGGTTTTTAATGCTTTTCGGGTTCGCACTGGGGGCTGCTTTTTGGCATGATACGCGATTATTTTTTACAGGGATGTCGCTATGCAGGCTGTTTCTTTGGTTTTGGCTTCCGCGTCGCCGCGTCGGGCGGAGTTGCTGGCGCAGTTGGGTGTGCCGTTTGCGGTGTTTCCCGCTGATATTGATGAGTCGCCGCAGTGGAATGAGGCGGCTGAGGCGTTGGCATCGCGTTTGGCGCTTGAGAAGGCGCAGGCGGTGGCGGCAGATGTGGAGGGGGTGATTCTCGCGGCGGATACGGTGGTGCTGTGTGGCGGCGAGGTGTTCGGCAAGCCGGAGGATGAGGCGGATGCGTTGCGGATGTTGCGCGCGTTGTCGGGGAGTACGCATGAGGTGATTACGGCGGTGGCGCTTCTGCATCAGGGGCGGGTGTGGTCGGAGGCGGTGACGACGACGGTGGTGTTTGATGAGGTGCCGGAGCCGTGGCTCGCGGCTTATGTGGCGAGCGAGGAGCCGTTTGGCAAGGCGGGGGCGTATGCGATTCAGGGGCGCGGTTCTTGCTGGGTGAAGGAGATTCGCGGCGATTTTTACAATGTGGTGGGGCTGCCGCTGAATGCGTTGTGGCGCGGGTTGCGCGCGCTCGGGATGGAGGAGTTGTTGTTGCCGGCGTTTGAGGCGAATGTATGGAATCGCTGAATCAGAGTACGGAGATTTTTGTCAATCACACGCCTTATGAGACGCGGGTGGCGATCATGGAGGGCGGGGTGGTGCAGGATGTGATGGTGGAGCGTTCGCGGCGGCGCGGGATTGTGGGCAATATTTACAAGGGGCGCGTGCAGCGGGTGTTGCCGGGGATGGATGCGGCGTTTGTGGATATTGGTATGGAGCGCGCGGGGTTCCTGCATGTGAAGAATACGGTGCGGCGCGGGGGGACGTTGCCGGAGCGGATCGGCGATGTGCTGCACGAGGGGCAGAATGTGCTGGTGCAGGTGCTGAAGGATCCGATTGGCAGCAAGGGTGCGCAGCTCACCACGGAGATTTCGATTCCGTCGCGGTTTTTGGTGTTTTTGCCGAATTCGGATGATATTGGGGTGTCGATCAAGATTGCGAGCGAGGCGCAGCGTCAGTCGTTGCGCGATTTGATGCTGGGTTTTCATCAGGGGCGGCAGGGCGGTTTTATTGTGCGCACGGCGATCGAGAATGCCGATATTTGGGCGATGCGCGCGGATATGCAGTATTTGCAGCGGCTGTGGGAAGCGATTGTGGTGAATGAGCGCATGGTGAAGCCGGGGACGTTGGTCTATGGCGATTTGCCTTTGTATCAGAAGGTGTTGCGCGATTATATTTCGCCGCAGGTGACGCGGGTGGTGGTCGATGAGCCGGGGGCGTTTGCCCAGATGCGCGGTTTTGCCGCGAATTTCCTCGTGGAAATGAATAGTGTGGTGGAGTTTTACGAGGGCGATGTGGCGCTGTTCAAGCGTTATGGGATTGACGAGGAAATCGAGCGTGCGCTGAAGCGGCGCGTGGAACTCAAGTCCGGCGGTTATTTGATGATTGACCAGACGGAGGCGATGACGACGATTGATGTCAATACCGGCGCGTTTGTCGGCAAACTTTCCCAGGATGATACGATTTACCGCACCAATCTCGAAGCGGCGCGCGCGATTGCGAGGCAATTGCGCCTGCGCAATCTCGGCGGGATTATCATGTTGGATTTCATTGACATGACCAATCCCGAACACCAGCAGGGGGTGATGGATGCGCTGCTGAAGGCGCTTGCCGGCGACAAGAGCAAATACACGATCAGCCCGATTTCGCCGCTCGGCATCATTGAAATGACGCGCAAGCGTACCCGCGAGAGTCTGCGCCAGGTGATGTGCGAGACTTGCCCGAGCTGCGGCGGGCGCGGCTATGTGAAGACTACGGAAACGGTAGTCTATGAAATCTTTCGCGATTTGATGCACGAGGCGCGGGAATATGCGCCGCGTCCGCTGACCATCATCGGCGAACCGGCGTTGATTGATTTCATCCGCGAGGAGGAATCGCTGACGTTTTCTGATTTGCAGGTGTTGTTGAAAACGCCGATCAGCCTGGTGAGCGATGCCAGTTATGAATTGGGGCAGTATGATATTGCGATTGGGTGAAAAATAGTGATTTTTTACCATGATTAAGCGCTTGTTGTGAGAAATTTTTGCACGATAAGCGCTTTTGGGTGAGAAATTTTTCATTAATAAGGAGATGAACATGATTCTGGTCACTGGCGGCGCAGGGTATATCGGCTCGCATACCGTGCTGGTATTGCTTGAGGCGGGTTATGACGTGGTGGTGCTCGACAATCTGTGCAACAGCTCTGCGGAGGCCATCAAGCGCGTGGAGAAATTGACAGGAAAATCTGTGACTTTTGTCGAAGGCGATATTCGCGATCGCGCCTTGCTTGACCGCCTTTTTGCCACGCATCAGATCGATTCGGTGATCCACTTTGCCGGGTTGAAGGCGGTGGGCGAAAGCGTGCACAAACCGTTGGAATATTTTGACAATAACGTCGGCGGTTCGGTCATCCTGCTGGAGGCGATGCGCGATGCCGGGGTGAAAAACATGATTTTCAGCTCGTCGGCGACGGTGTACGGCGATCCGGGAACCCCGGCCTTTGTGGAAAGCCTGCCCACCGGTGAACCGAGCAACCCTTACGGGCGTACCAAATTGATGATAGAGCAGATTTTGAAGGATACGCATCGTGCGGACGCGGCGTGGTCGGTGGCGCTGTTGCGCTATTTCAACCCGGTCGGCGCGCATGAGAGCGGCGAGATCGGCGAAGACCCGCAGGGCATTCCCAACAACCTCGTGCCTTATATCTCGCAGGTGGCAGTGGGGCGGCTCGACAAACTGTCGGTATATGGTAACGATTACGACACGCCGGACGGGACTTGTCTGCGCGATTACATCCATGTGATGGATTTGGCCGAGGGGCATGTCAAGGCACTGGCCTACATGCAGGGCAAGAGCGGGGTGGAAGTGTGGAACCTCGGCTGCGGCAAGCCGGCGTCGGTGCTGGATGTGGTGCACGCCTACGAAAAAGCGGCGGGCAAGGCGATTCCCTACCAATTTGCGCCGCGCCGCGCCGGGGACCTCGCGCAATTCTGGGCAGTGGCGGACAAGGCCGCGCGCGAATTGGGCTGGACGACGCAGAAAACGCTGGATGACATGGTGCGCGACACCTGGCATTGGCAATCGAAGAATCCGATGGGGTATCGGGATTGACGGGGTACGGTTGGGTGTGTAACGCCGTAACCGTATATATTTCACAGCGTTTTGTACGGTTACGCGCCTTCGACGCTAACCGTATTCTATGTTGGCGCTTTGCTTTGCGGGATGTTGGGCAGGCGCTTCAACTCTGCAACCAAAATGTGACCGGGCCGTCGTTGATGAGCGCGACCTGCATGTCGGCGGCGAAGCGTCCGGTTTGCACGTCGCCTGTGTGCAGGGTTTGCAGGTGGGTGCAGAAGCGCGCGAAGAAGGGTTCGGCGAGTTCGGGGGGCATGGCGTTGTCGAAGCCGGGGCGGTTGCCTTTGCGGGTGTTGGCGGCGAGGGTGAATTGCGAGACGAGGAGGAGGCTGTGGCCGGTGTCGCGCAGGCTCAGGTTCATGCGTCCGTTGTCGTCGGGGAAAATGCGGTAATTCAGGAGTTTTTCCGCGAGTTTTTCCGCTTGCGGCCAGGTATCGCTTTTTTCGGCGGCGACGAGTGCGAGGATGCCGCAGCCGATGTTGGCGATGGTGTCGCCGTCCACGGCAACTCTCGCTTGGCGCACTCTTTGCACGAGAGCAATCATTTCCATTTCTCCATCTGAAAAAAGGTGTGTATAATGCCACGATTTTTTTGCAGGAGGAATACGCTTATGTCATTGATTGGTCGTCATATTTTGGGTATTGATGGTTTGTCTCGCGCGGATCTTGAGCAATTGCTGGCGGTGGCGCGGCGTCTGGAGCCGGTTGCCAAGCGCAAGGTTTCCTGCAATGTGTTGCAAGGTGCGGTGCTGGCCAATCTGTTTTTCGAGGCGAGTACGCGCACGCGCATGAGTTTCCACACCGCGTTCGCCCGTCTTGGCGGCAGTGTGGACAATACCACCGGCTTTACTTTTTCCTCGATTTCCAAGGGTGAATCGCTGGAAGATACCGCGCGCGTCATTGCCGGTTACGCCGATGCCATCGTGATGCGCCATCCCGAAGAGGGTTCGGTGGCGCAGTTTGCAGCGGGCATCAATGTGCCGGTACTGAATGCGGGCGATGGCGCGGGCGAGCATCCGAGCCAGGCGCTGCTCGATTACTACACGATTACCCAGGAATTCGAGCGCTTGGGCAAGCAGATTGACGGTATGTCGATCGCCATGGTCGGCGATCTGCGTTATGGCCGCACCGTGCATTCGCTTGCCAAATTGCTCTCGCGTTTCAACAACATCACTTTCCATTTCGTCTCGCCCGATTCGCTGGCGATTCCGCAGGACATTGCCCAGGCGCTCATTGATGGCGGCCACACCGTGAAATTCTTCGACAGCATTCAGGAAGGCTTTGCCGGGGTGGACGTGATTTACGCGACCCGCATCCAGCGCGAGCGTATCGCGGGCGAAGCGCCGGAAGGCTACGGCGAGCAATTCCGCATCAACCGCAAGGCCGTAGAACGTTATGCCCCGGAAAACGTGGTAATTTTGCACCCCTTGCCGCGCGACAGCCGTCCCGGCGCGTTTGATCTCGCGACCGATCTCGACACCCTGCCGCAGCTTGCCATCTTCCGCCAGACCGACAACGGCGTGACCATGCGCATGGCGATGTTTGCCTGCACGCTGGGCGTGGACGAAGGCATCGAGCGCTTCTTCACCGAGCGTCATGTTTACCGCCCCGAGCGCCTGTCGGACAACGACGCGCCGTTCTACACCCTGTAAGGTGCGCCATGAAAATGATCACCGCCATCATCAAGCCCTTCCGGCTCGATGATGTGCGCGAAGCGCTCTCCGATATTGGCGTCAACGGCATTACCGTGAGCGAAGTCAAAGGGTTCGGTCGCCAGAAAGGGCATACCGAACTTTATCGCGGCGCGGAATATGTGGTGGATTTCCTGCCCAAGCTCAAACTGGAAATCGCGGTCAGCGACGCCCTTGCGCCGCAGGTGATCGACACCATCCGCCAGACCGCCAACTCCGGGAAAATCGGCGATGGCAAAATCTTTGTTCACAATCTGGAGCAGGTGGTACGCATCCGCACCGGGGAAATGGATGAAGATGCTTTGTAAAATTTTGTTTGGACGAATGAAAAAGCGGATCGTGTGATCCGCTTTTTTTGTGGGTGTTTTTTGTATTTTTATAAAATATGGTGATTTTTTATCACCACAAAGCGCTTATCATGAGAAATTTTCTCATGATAAGCGCTTTGTGGTGAGAAATTTTACCATTTGGGTTGTGAGGAGAGCCTCAGAGTTTGATAAGGAGATAGAGCAGGAGGAGGACGCCCGCCATGAGGGCGGCGAAGGTACCCCAGTGCTGCGGGGCGTTGCGCGATTTTTCCATGAGGGCGGAGAGGCCGCCGCTTTTGTGTGCGCGCCAGAAGATGAAGACGATGAAGCAGGCAACGAGGATGAGGCCGATTTTGTTCCAGTCCATGTGTGTCCTTGTGGTGGGAGTGAGGCGGGGATTTTACCGCCGGATGGATGAAAATGTCGGGTGGCGGGTTATGTTGTTGTTTTGCTGTGGTTGTTGGTGGGGGCGGTTGTTTTGTAAGGGGGTGGGAAATTTTCTCATGATGAAGCGCTTATTATGAGAAAAATTCTCATTATAAGCGCTTTGTTATGGTAAAAAATCACTATTTTTATTATTTTTATGAAATATATAGTGGAATCATCATAAAAGCAGCCATGCCGTAGGTTGGTAGTGAGTGCGTAGCACGAACCCCAACATTTTGCGATTCATGATGTTGGGGTTCGCCTGAAGGCTCACCACCAACCTACATCCCTGTTCTGTTTTTTGTTGATTTGGCTATATATTTGTGGGATGGGCGTAACCCCGGACACTCACGCAAAACGCAAAGCGTTTTGACGTGGGTGCCCTCGCCTATGCGGTTTGCGATGTGGACGATATATACAGCGATAGTAGGTACGGTTAGGCGCGCAGCGCCGTAACCGTACATTTTTCAAAAGCGTTTTGTACGGTTACGCGCCTTCGGCGCTAACCGTACCTACAACGGTGGGTTGACACCCACCCTACGGTCTATCCATGAAATGCGGTACGCCATTTGTAGGTCGACCACTTTGTGGCCGATGTTTGTTTGATGTCGGCCACAAAGTGCCCGACGGATTGTGTGCGATTGTGCAAATATCTCAATGGTGGGCTGAAGCCCACCCTACATTTCACCCTGTGAATCGTTGAGCGATTTTCCCTGACTCCATCCCCAATCTCTTGCTGCGAAGCAAGGAGGGGCTTTTTCGGTGGGTTGACACTCACCCTACGGGGTTGTTGCAGGGCGGGCGTTGCCTGGCGGGGTTGTTGCCATCACGCTTTTTTCAGGTGTTGCCAGAGGTTGACGATGCTGTCGTGGTAGATGGCGGCGAGTTTGTCGCTTTCGCCGATGGGGACGCATTCGTTGATTTTGTGGATGGTGGCGTTGCTGCCGCCGTATTCGACGGTGGCGGTGCCGTATTTGGCGAGGAAGCGGGCGTCGGAGGTGCCGCCGGCGGTGTTGAATTGCAGGGGGTGGCCGGTGTGGGCAATTGATGCGGCGGCGACGGCGTCGGTCAGGATGCCGGGTTCGGTGAGGAAGGGTTCGCCGGAGAGGTACCATTGGCAGTCGGCGCGGCAGCCGCTGGCGTTGCCGTGTTTTGCCGCGAGGGTTTCGGCGTGGGTGCGCAGGGTGTCGGCGGTGTGTTCGGTGTTGAAGCGCCAGTTGATGATGGCGCTGGCTGTGGCGGGGACGACGTTGTCAACACCGGTGCCGCCTGTGATGTTGCTGATTTGCATGGAGGTGGGCGGGAAGTGGGCGTTGCCTTCGTCCCAGCGGGTGGCGGCGAGTTCGGCGAGGATGGCGGCGAGGGTGTGGATGGGGTTTTTCACTTTTTCCGGGTAGGCGACGTGGCCCTGGGTGCCGTGGATGGCGAGGGTGAGGGTGAGCGAGCCACGGCGGCCGTTGCGGGCGGTGTCGCCGAGGGTGGCGTGGCCGGTGGGTTCGCCGACGATGGCGTAGTCGATGTGGGTGCCTTCGCTTTCGAGGATGGGGAGGACGGCCTGGATGCCGTGGGTGGCCGGGCCTTCTTCGTCGCTGGTGATGAGGAGTGCGAGGGTGCCGGGGTGGTCGGGGTGTTGTTCGGCGAGGGTGGCGAGCGCCAGGGTCATGGCGGCGACGCCGCTTTTCATGTCGGAGGCGCCGCGGCCGTAGATCATGCCGTCGCGCAGGGTGGGGGTGAAGGGGTCGCTTGTCCAGTCGGCGGGGTTGCCGGGGGGGACGACGTCGGTGTGGCCGACGAAGGCGATGACGGGTGCGCCGCTGCCTCGGGTTGCCCAGAGGTTTTGGGTGTCGCCGAGGTCGATGTGGCGGATGGTGAAGCCGTGTGGCGCGAGGGTTTCGGCGAGGATTTGCTGGCAGCCGGCGTCTTCGGGGGTGATGCTCGGGCGGGCGATGAGGGTTTGCAGGAGGTGGTCGGCGGTAAAGGCGGGCATGTGTAATCCTCGGGGTATGATGTGGTTTGTGGGGCGTCAATATAACGCATTTTATGGTGTTTTTTTACCGCGACAAGCGCTTGGCGGTGGTAAAAAAGTATTATTGATGGTGGTGTTTTGCAGAAAAATATTTGCGGTTTTTCCGAGGAGAAGTTTCTGCGATTTCAATGGGATGATTTTTGTGTTCGGTGAAAGTTGGGAAATAATTGCTATTTTTCTGCGTAAAATGGGAAATTTTTTCATTTTTTGGGTGGTGGTCCGGTTGTTTTTTTGCGTTTTTGGCTGGTATATGCGGTTTTTTGCCGATAGAATGCGCGCTTTGTTTTTCACCGGATATGCCATTGTCTGCCCAGCCTGCCACTGAAGCGATTGCCATTGAGGCTACTGATATTCATAAATCTTTCGGCGATGTCGAGGTGCTGAAGGGGATTTCCATGACGGCGCGGCGCGGCGATGTGGTGTCCATTCTCGGTTCGTCCGGTTCGGGCAAGAGTACGTTTTTGCGTTGTCTCAATTTTCTCGAGATGCCGGATCGCGGCGAGGTGCGTGTTGCCGGGGAGACGGTGCATATCGCGTCCGGGCGCGGCGGGCAGCGCGAGGTGAACCGCAGGCAGATTCAGCGGGTGCGCTCGCGGCTTGCGATGGTGTTCCAGAATTTCAATCTGTGGGCGCACATGACGGTGTTGCAGAATCTGATTGAGGCACCGGTGCATGTGCTGGGCGTGCCGAAGCATGAGGCGGTTGCGCGCGCCGAGGCGTTGTTGCACAAGGTGGGGCTTTACGAGCGCCGCGATTATTATCCGGCGCATTTGTCCGGGGGGCAGCAGCAGCGGGTGGCGATCGCCCGTGCGCTCGCGATGGAGCCGGATGCGCTGCTTTTTGACGAGCCGACGTCGGCGCTTGATCCCGAGCTGGTCGGCGATGTGTTGCGCGTGATGCAGGATTTGGCCGCGGAAGGGCGGACGATGATTGTGGTGACGCACGAGATGGGCTTCGCCCGCGAGGTGTCGAGCCATGTGATGTTTTTGCATCAGGGGCAGATCGAGGAGGAGGGGACGCCGGAGAAGGTGTTTTTCCACAGCGATTCCGAGCGTTGCCGCCAGTTTTTGTCGAACAGTTTGAAAGGTTGAATGTTTCCACTTGAGGAGTTGATCATGAAGAAAATCATTGCTTTGGCAGTTTTTGCCGCGATGTCCGCCCACGCTGCCGATGCGCTGCGTTTTTCCACCGACGGTGGTTATCCGCCGTTTTCCGAGACCAATGACAAGGGCGAGATGATTGGTTTCGATATTGATATTGGCAAGGCGCTGTGCGCGGAGATGAAGCGCGAGTGCACTTTCGAGCAGACGGATTGGGACGGCCTGATTCCCGCGCTGAAAACCAACAAGATTGATGTGATTCTCGCGTCGATGAATGCCAACGAGGAGCGCAGACAGAGCATTGCCTTTACCGATCCGTATTATGTGAATCCGGGGATTTTCGTGCGTGCCAAGGGCAATGCGGTGGCGCTTTCCGAGGAAGGGCTGAAAGGCAAGGTCATCGGCGTGCTGCGCGCTTCCGTTTTCGACAGCTACGCGACGGACAAGTATGAAAAAATGGCGACGATTCAGCGCTATACCAGCCAGGAAGAGGCGAATCTCGATGCGGTGGCCGGGCGCGTGGATGTGCTGTTTGCCGACAAGCTCGTCCTTGAAGACGGTTTCCTGCGCCGCGACGAGGGCAAGGATTTCGAGGCCTTCGGCGAGGAAGTGAATGAGGAAAAATACTTCGGCGAGGGCATTTCCATCGGCGTGCGCAAGGAAGATGAGCAATTGCGCGCCGATCTCAACGCCGCGCTCAAGGCGATTCTCGAAAATGGCGAATACAAGAAAGTCAACGACAAGTATTTCCCGTATGACATTTCCGGTGGCTTGGCCAAATAAATAAAGGACGGCGATGGAAGCGTTTTTCGCCGATTGGGCCGCCGTTTTCAGCGGCGGCTTCACGATGGTCGGCAATTATCAGGAGCGTTTGCTCGAAGGGGCAAAGCTGACTTTGCTCCTGGCATTGTCGAGCCTTGGGGTGTCGCTGCTCGCGGGCATGGTCGCCTGTGCGGCGAAAATGTCGCGGCACCGCCTGTTGCGCGGCGCGGCCACGGCGTATACCACGGTGGTGCGCGGCGTGCCGGACCTCATCCAGCTTTTCCTCCTCTATTACGGCGGCGAATATCTGCTGCAAAAACTGGGGGTCAAGGCGACGATGAGTCCCTTTGCCACCGGGGTGCTGGCCATCGGCTTCATTTTCGGCGCGTATATGGCGGAATCGTTTCGCGGCGGGTTTCTCGCCATTCCCAAGGGGCAGATCGAAGCCGCGCGCGCCTATGGCATGGCACCGTTTACCGTTTTCTGGCGCATCTCGCGTCCGCAAATGTTGCGCTACGCCTTGCCCTCCATCGGCAACAACTGGCTGGTGTTGATGAAAAGCACGGCGCTGGTGTCGATTATCCAATTGCAGGATATTGTTTTCGTAGCGAAAGGCGCAGCAACCACCGCGCAGAAAAAAGACATTTACGCCGGATTCTGGTTCTACGGCGCGGTATCGCTCTTCTTCCTGCTGCTGACCACGGTGTCGATACTCGTCCTCTGGTGGCTGAAACGCCGCTATTCCGCCGGTTTCGTCATGAGGGACGCGTGATGGAACAACTGTGGAAATACACCTTCGGCTCGGCAGAACTCTGGCTTGCCGGTATCTGGCAAACCGTATGGCTGGTGGCACTCGCGCTCGCCATTGGCCTGGCCATCGCCGTGCCGCTCGGCATCTGGCTCGCCGCGCGCATCCATTGGGCGTGGAAATTGCCAGCGCTTGCCTTCAGTTACGTCTTTCGCGGCACGCCAATGCTGGTACAGCTTTACACCTTCTACTTCGGCATCGGCCTCATCATCGGCCGCATTCCCGGCGTGCGCGATTTGAGCATCTGGCCGCTGTTGCGCCAGGCGTGGCCGTGGGTGCTGCTCACCCTCGTATTGAACACCGCCGCGTATACCTCGGAAATCGTGCGCGGCGCGATTGAAACCACCCCGCGCGGCGAAATCGAAGCGGCGCGCGCCATGGGCATGGGGCGCGGCCTCATCCTGCGCCGCATCATCCTCCCCGGCGCGGCACGACGCGCATTGCCCGCCTACGGCAACGAAATCATCTTCATGCTCCACGGCTCCGCCATCGTCACCATGGCCACCCTGATGGACATCACCGGCGTCGCGCGCAAGATTTACGCCGACACTTACGATCCCTTCATCCCCTTCGTTACCGCCGGACTCATCTACCTCGCGATCACTGCCGTCCTCGTTACCACCTTCCGCAGACTGGAACGGCGCTGGACGCGGCATCTCTGAGGCAAATGGTAAAAAATCACCATACGAAGCGCTTCATATAGTGATTTTTTACCATCATGAAGCGCTTTTCGCGGTAAAAAATCACTATTTTTAATAAAAATATGAATAACACGCAAGTGTTGCGCCGGCAGAAAACGCCGCGATTTTTCCGCCCCAAGCTGCTACACTTGCGCGCTTTGTTTCAGCCAAAGCCAACATGAAAAAAGCCGTTTTTTGCCTTGCCGCGAGTCTTGCCCTGCCCGCATACGCCGTGGAAGTCGCCATTCCCCAGCCTGCTGCGGAAATCATCCCCGACAACCTGCCGCGCCCGAGCCTCCTCGAGCGCCTTCAGGAAAGCAGTGAACCGCTGGAAGTGAGCCGCGAAGAACTCCTCGCCAACCCCGAAGTGCTGGCACGTCTCCTCGACCAGGCGGTCGTTGCGCAAGACACCAACATGATCCGCGCGCTGCTCCCGGTCTACCGCGATGTGCCGGACAACGCCCGCGACCCGCAACTGGTGCGCTTTGCCGAAGCGGCGCTGGCCTCGGCAGACGGTGATGGCAAACAGGCGGTCGCCCTCTACCGCGAAATGATCGCCGCCGATCCGACGCTGGTGCCGGTACGCCTGCATCTGGCGCTGGCGCTGATGAACGACCACCAGGACGACGCCGCGCGCGACCAGTTCCAGCGCCTGCGCGGGGAAGAACTGCCGGACGACATCCGCGTGCTCGTTGACCGTTCGCTGGAAACCCTGCAAAAACGGCGCTCGTGGAGCTTCAGCGCCAACGGCTATTACCACCACGAAGCCAACATCAACGGCGCGCCCAAAGAACGCGAACGCCCGTGGGGCAACGGCAAACTCACCTTCCCCGAGCAAAAATCGGCCAACGGCATCTACCTCGGCATCGACGCGGAAAAGCGCTTCCCGCTCACTGGCAACCTCTACGCCTCATTGAACCCCAGCGTCAACGCCGATTACTACTGGGATGCCAAGGAATTCAACGACTACCGCTTCCGTCTTGGCGCAGGCGGCGGCTATCAGGACGCACGCCTCGACCTGAGCGCCGAACCCTACGCCAGCCGCCGCGTCTACGGCGGCAAAGCCTACTCCACCACCTACGGCACAGTCCTCGGCGCGAGTTACTGGGTCAGCCCGAAATGGCGCTTCTCCGCCTCCGCCGATGTCAACCGCACCGTCCACGACAGCCGCAAACATCTGGACGGCAACCGCTACTTCGCCGGTGTCAACGCCCTCTACCTCTACAAACCGACCACCTACTTCTTCGGCGGCATCAGCGCCTTTGACAGCAACGCCAACGACCCCTCCGACGCCTTCGTGCGCTACGGCCTGTCGCTCGGCTGGGGGCAGGACTGGCCGCATGGCATCTCCAGCCGCACCAATCTTTCCTATGGCCGCCGCACCTACGACGGCGCCGACTTCTTCGCCATCCGCCGCAAGGACAACGAATACGGCGTCAACGTCGCGCTGTGGAACCGCAACTGGCACTTCTGGGGACTTACCCCCAAGCTCAACCTGAGCTGGAGCAAAACCACCTCCAACCACTTCTATTACGGCAAAAACAACGCCAACGCCTTTATCGAAATCTCGCGCACTTTCTAAACTCGTAGGCTGGCGGTGAGAAAGGTAGGCTGGGCGGGTTTCCACCCCAAAAAACCTAGCGTTTTTTGGTGTGGGGCCCCGTTTTGGAGCCC
>JAUNKJ010000031.1 GCA_030532785.1 Cardiobacteriaceae bacterium | reverse complement strand
GGCGACTCTCGCTAACGCGAGCTGTTCCAGTGGCTTTGCCAGCTCGTCCGAAGGATGAGAAAGGTTGGAGAGAGGGCAGAAAACAAAAAACTTTGGTGGTGTCCTGAAAAGTATGCTGGGTCTTCATTTTCCCTCCCCCGCTTGCGGGGCGACTGGCTTTGCCAGCTCGTCCGAAGGACGAGAAAGTTAGGGTGGGGGTGTAAGGATTTAAATTCCACAAAAAAATCAAGAAATGCTGCACATTTCACCCCTCATCCCACCCTTCTCTGCTCCGCAGCTCTTCGAGTCCCGCAAGCGGGAGAAGGGGCTGCTTCTACTAATATTTCGGGATTTACGTTCTTATAAAGCAGTGCTGGTTTTTATCCAGCAGACTTCCCAGGACTTCATCGAGAAATTTTCTCACTAAAAGCGCTTCATGATGGTAAAAAATGACGATTTTTATCGGAATTATGGAAAAAATAGGCTTCTCCCCCGTCAAACAAAAAACGCTTGACCCCCCAAGGCGAAATCCATAAAATGCGCGGTCTTGCATTCGGGTTCGGAGTATAGCGCAGTCTGGTAGCGCATCTGGTTTGGGACCAGGGGGTCGGGGGTTCAAATCCCTCTACTCCGACCATCAGCTCGCGACGAGGTGCCCGTAGCTCAACTGGATAGAGCAACGGCCTTCTAAGCCGTAGGTTACAGGTTCGAGTCCTGTCGGGTGCGCCAACAAGGCGCGCGATGCAAACGTTTTTATGGTGGATATAGCTCAGTTGGTCAGAGCGCTGGATTGTGATTCCGGAGGTCGTGGGTTCGAGCCCCATTATCCACCCCATCTTCTTCTCATCATCCCTGTGAAAATCGAATTTTTTTACCGCGCATGGTTCGACAGGCTCACCAACCGCGCTTCAGGATGAGAGGAAACACTTATAACAGTACCATTCTTGAGATAAAACCCACCGCCAACGGTGGTTTTTTTGTGCCTGCATTTGCCCACGGCAACACAAAATGATGGGCGAGCGCCTTTTTCGTAGGATGGGCGTAAGCCCATGCGGTATCGCGCAGCGATGGATGTCGACCACTTACTGAAATCTGAAAACCTCGCCCCGCAGGGTGGGCTTCAGCCCACCGTCGCGCAGCGATTGTAGGGTGTGTGGCGGCAACGCCGACACGCACGCGGAAATGGAACATCGCAAACCGCGTGCGTGCCGCTGCGCGGCACACACCCTACCCATGCCGTCCGTAGGATGGGCGTAACCCCGGGCACCCACGCAAAACCCGAGCGTTTTGACGTGGGAACCCTCGCCCATGCGGTCAAAACCACATCAGCAAACGTAGGTAACCTCAGTTCGGGATAAGAGAACTGTCGTCTCTGAATGATTTCTCGAAATTTTCCATGAAATGACAAAATACCCTCCCCCGCTTGCGGGGGAGGGCTGGGGTGGGGGTGTGCAAACACGAAAAATCCCTATAACCCAAAACACAGCTCACAGCCCATGCTGCACAACATGCCTGTCATCGTTTCCCCCTTGAAAAACGCACCTCGCGCGCCCAAAACGTTCGCTTCTCTCTTGCCGGAGTTTTTATGAAAAGCCCTGTGATTGCCCGTGCCGGTGTGGTGACGTGGACGGTGTTGGCGCTCGCGCTGGCGCTCACTCTGTGGACGGATTTTGGCGGCAACCGTTTGCGCCTGGTTCCTTTTTTGTTTGACTGGCCGTCGATTCGCGCGGGCGAGGTGTGGCGCATCTGGACGCCCGCGTTTTTGCATTTTGCCGCCTGGGGTTCCATCATTTTCCACATCTTGTTCAACGGTTTGTGGTGGCTGGTGTTGGGCGGGCTGGTGGAATCGACGCGCGGGCGCGGCGCGCTGCTGCGCTTTTTCCTGCTGGCGGCGGCGTTTTCCAACGCGGTGGCATGGTGGGCGTATGGGTCGTTGTTCGGTGGCTTGTCCGGCGTGGTTTATGCGCTTGTTGGTTATGTGTGGCTGTGGGGCTTCCGTTTGCCGGGGTGGCGCGCGGCGATGCCGCACAATCTGATGCTGTTTTTCGTGGGTTTCATGCTGCTTGGCTGGACGGGCTGGCTCGGCAATATCGCCAATTGGGCGCACGCTGCCGGTTGGTTTTTCGGACTGTTTTGCGCGGCTACCGGTATGATTTTGCATGATTTTGGTAAAAATCGTTGATTTTTACCGCGAAAAGCGCTTCATGATGGTAAAAATCTATTATTTTTATGAATAATTTGCAAAAACAAGTATTCGGTCGTTGTTTGCATGTTGACAGACAATGCTGACGGCTTTTTGCAAAATTTCCGCCATGACTATCTGTTTTTTGCATCGCGGGCGTTCCATGCTTTTTGCCGCTGCCGTGATGGTACGCAAAAATCGTTTTCCCTCAAAAACATGGATTTGCCGCATCTTCTTTATTGGCAATTTTCATTGTTTTTACTTCCATGATTTGCCATTCTGCATATCAGCCTTTATAGTGGCTTTTCTTTTCAACCTGACTCAAGGAGCTCAACATGTCTGACGACAAGCGCATTGCCCAACTGGAAAAAGAATTGCAGGATTTCCGCAAGGATTTTTCCGATATCAGCCAAAACCTGAAGGATCTCGCCAGCGAGAAAACCGAGGAGTTGCAAGGCCAGGCGCGCAAGGTTTATCGCCGCGCCAGCGCCCGTGCCGGAGAAATCTGGGATGACGTAACGGCTGCCGGTGAAAACTTCCGCGAGCGCGCAGGCGATCATTACGATGACGCGGTACGCGCTGTTCGCGGTCAGGTACGCGACAACCCGCTGCAAACCTTGGCGATTGTCGCCGGTATCGGTTTCCTCGTAGGATTCCTGAGCCGCCGCTGATGTCGCCGCTGCAGTTGCTTGGCCCGGCGATGAAGTTTGCGCTTCGCGTCGGGCAAAAAAGCCGGGCGCCGCGTTACATCGCCCTGAAAATCGTGGCTGCCATCCTCTTCGGGGTGGCGGCTGTTTTCATGCTGATTGCCCTGCACCAGCAGTTGCGCCTTGCTTTTTCACCGGCGCTGACCAATGCGTTTTTCGCGGGCGGTTTTGCCGTGCTGGCGCTCGCCATTGTGCTGGGGGTGCAGATTGCGCAGAAGCGCTACCGCGCGCCTTCGCTCAGCGAGCAGATGCAGGAACAGATCAGCGATACCAAATCACAGTTCGCAGGCGTGCAGCGCGAGGTGTACCGCTCGCTGCGCCACCATGAGAAAAGCTGGATGCTCGGCGCGGCCGTGCTCGGGCTTTTCTTCGGGGCGCGGATGCGCGGCAAGCGCAAGCCGCCAGCGGACAGCTGATTGTCTCCCAATAAAAAAGCCGGGCTTGCCCGGCTTTTTTTGTGGATGCGGCAAAGGGGTCAATTGTCCCTGCCGATCGCGTTATCGAGCGCCCATGCGCCGCCACCCGCTGCGGCAATGTAGATGAAGATAAAGCTGAAGAGCGCTGCCGCTTCGCCGCCCTTGGCGAGCGGGAACCACGAGGCATGCACCATGAAATAGGCGACTGCCATGTGGCCGGAGAGGAGAAACGCCACCGGACGCGTGCCAAGTCCGAGGAGGAGCAGGGTGCCGCCGACGATTTCGAGGATGGCGGCTGCGCCCTTGAGCGACAACCATTCGAAGCCTGCACTCATGTCCACCGGCATGCCGAAGACTTTGGCTGTGCCGTGGAGGATGAACATGTAGGCGGTTACGATGCGGAGAATGGAGAGCAGCTGCGGCTGCCAGCGGGAGAGAAAAGTCATGTCTTATTCCTATTCCTATGAAAAACAAGGCGTGCAGTATAGAGATTTGCCTTTTCCCCACCTATACTCCGCGCGTTGACGCACTGTTTCTTGCGAGGAAACCATGGATACCCTCTTCAGCATGAAAGTTTTCTGCCAGGTGGTCGAACACGGCAGTTTCACCCGCGCCGCCGAACATCTGCACATTTCCACGGCGATGGCGAGCAAGCATGTGAGCCATCTGGAGAACCGCCTTTCCGCACGCCTGTTGCACCGCAACAGCCGCCATCTCGCGCTCACCGCCGAAGGCGAGCGCTATTATCCGCAATGCCGCGATGCCCTTGAGCAGCTCGACCACGCCGCCGCCCAGGCCAGCGCCGCGCGGGAAAACCCGCAAGGCCATCTGCGCATCACCGCCCCCATCTGGTGCGCCAACCCCGCCTTTGCCCGCTGGATGACGGAATACCGCGCGCGTTACCCCGATGTCAGCCTCGACATCGTTCTCGACAACCGCATGCACGACCTCGTCGGCGACGGCTTCGACCTCGCGCTGCGCGTCAGCAAAACGCCCTCGCCCGCGCTCATCGTGCGCCCGCTGTTCGACGTGCGTTTCGTGCTGGTGGCCAGCCCCGCCTACACCGCGCGCCACGGTCTGCCGCAAAACGCGGAAGCAGCGCAGGCGCACCATGCGGTGCTGCCCTCCTACACCGACATCAGCCGCATGTCCTACGACGCCCGCGAACATGGCGAACTCCGCCTGCACAGCAGCCTGCAAAGCAACAACACCCTGATGCTGCACCAACTCATCCTCGCCGGCGGCGGCATCGGCTATCTGCCGCAATGGCTGGTTGCCGACGATCTCGCCCACGGCCGCTTGCAGCAACTCTTGCCCGATCATCACTTTCTTGGCATCACCCTGCACGCCGCCTACCCCGACCGCCGCCATCTCGCGGCCAAGGTACGCAGCTTCATTGATTTCATGGTGGAAAAATCGGCGGGGATGGGAGAAACGCAAAAGTCAGCAGGTGTATGAGAAATTTTCTCATGGAAAAGCGCTTATCGCGAGAAATTTTCTCACGATAAGCGCTTCATAATGGTAAAAAACGTCTATTTTTACCGTTTTTATACAATATTTGTTATTTCAGGTATTGCGCAAGCCATGCCAGCATCTTTTCCCAGCTTTGCGCGGCAGCGCTGGCGTCGTAGCCGAGGTCGACGCCGTTTTTCGCGGCATTGGCGTCGGCCTGCGGGTTGGTGAAGGCGTGGCGCGCGCCAGGGTAGATGTCGATGCGGTAGGTGGCCGCCGCCGCGTCCATTTCCGCGCGGAAAGCGGCGATGTCGTCCATGCTGACCATGCTGTCGGCGTCGCCGTGGGCAACGAGGAGCGCGGCTTGCAATTTGCCTTTTTCCGCAGGGGTTGCGGTTTCCACGCCGCCGTGGAAGCTCGCCACCGCTTTCAGCGGCAAACCCGCGCGCGCCATGTGCAGGGCGACGTAGCCGCCGAAGCAGAAGCCGATGGCGGCAAGGCGTTGCTCATCAACTTCGGGGCGCGCGGCGAGCGCTTCCAGCCCGGCCTTGGCGCGGCGCATGAGTTCGACGGGATTTTCCAGGAGCGCGGTCATCCACGCGTTGGCCTGCACCGCCTGGTCGGTGGTGTTGCCCTGGCCGTAGAGGTCGAGGACGAGGGCGGCATAACCCGCGTCGGCGAGTTTGGCGGCGGCGTTTTTGACGTGTTCCGTCATCCCCCACCATTCGGGGGCGATGACGATGCCGGGGACGTTTTCCGCAGCGTCGGGGAGGTAGAGCTGGCCGTCGAGGCGCACTTGCCCGGCAAGATAAGAAAGCGTTTCGTGGGTCATGTCGGTCTCCTTGGGTTGGTCGCTGCCAAGAGATCGGCGGCGGTGAAGGGGTAAACGAATTCCTGGTCGCTGGCGCTGTCGTGGCAGACGGGGACGAGGCTGCCGTATTCGTCGCGCAGTTGCGGGTCGCGGTCGATGTCCACGCGCACGAAGGCAAGGCCTGCGGCGGCAAGTACGTCTGCGGCGCTGTCGCAGAGGTGGCAGCCGAGGCGCACATAGAGGCGGTAGCGTGGGGCGGGCGGCGTCATTTCCTTTCCGATGATTCACAATTGCGGCGTCCGCCGTACAATACCCGGCTTTTTCACCTGCAACAAGAGCCTGCCTTGGAAACGTTTCATGCCTTTATTCTTGCCCTGGTGCAGGGCGCTACCGAGTTTTTGCCGGTGTCGAGTTCCGCGCATCTCATTCTGGTGCCAAAGTTTTTCGACTGGCCGGATCAGGGGGTGGCGTTCGACGCTTTCATTTCGCTGGGGACGCTGCTCGCGGTAATCGCCTATTTCCGCCGCGATTTGGCCGCGATTTTTTATCACTGGTTTGCCCAGTTCCGCCGCGAGCGCCCCGCCGATCCGGGGCAATACGCGCGTCTGGGCAATTTGCTGATTTTGGCGACCATACCGGCGGTGGTCGTCGGTTTTTTCCTTGCCGATTATGTGGATGATTATTTGCGCTCGCCGCGTTTGATTGCGATCACGAGCCTCGTCTTCGGTTTGCTGCTGGGCGCGGCCGATTGGTTCGGGCGCAAGCGTTTGACCCTTGCGCAAACCGGCTGGCGCGCGGCGCTGGTCTATGGCCTGGCGCAGGCGCTGTCGCTGATTCCCGGGGTGTCGCGCTCCGGCATCACCATGACGGCGGGGCTGGCGATGGGTTTTGACCGTCAGGCGGCGGCGCGTTTTTCCTTTTTGATGTCGATTCCGATCACGGTGGCGGCGGGAACGCTGGCGAGCGTCAAAATGCTGGCGAGCGATGCCCCGCTCGACTGGGCGGCGCTGGGTACGGGTTTCGTGGCCAGTGCGGTTGCCGGTTATCTCTGCATCAAATATTTCCTGCATTTTCTGAACCGTTACGGCATGTGGCCGCATGTGGTGTACCGCATTCTGCTCTCGGCGCTGCTGCTGGCGGTATTTGCGTGATTTGATACAATCGCGCCTCCTTTTGAACAACGCGCGGGAGATTCCATGAGCGACAACAACCAACACGACAACACCGCCAACGGCCACGATCCGGCAGCGGGCGCAGAACAGCAAACCGCACCGGCGGTCAACCTGCGTCAGGTATTCACCGACAACCTTTCCGTGGAAGTGGCCAACGCGCCGCAAGTCTTCATCGACCAGCCGCCGTTTGAAGTCAACGTCGCCATCCACCCTGATTTCGAGGCGATGAGCATCGAAAACCACTACGTCGCCCGCCTGCGCATTACGCTCACCGCCCAGGGCGAAGACAAAACTGTCTACG
The DNA here is from genome assembly GCA_030532785.1 of Cardiobacteriaceae bacterium. Lineage (GTDB taxonomy): Bacteria > Pseudomonadota > Gammaproteobacteria > Cardiobacteriales > Cardiobacteriaceae > JAUMXB01. The sequence continues at coordinate 10,207 of JAUNKJ010000031.1, read as the reverse complement.
TCGTCGAAACCCGCCAGTGCGGCGTCTTTGAAATCGTCGGCTTTGACCAGGCGCAAGTGCATCATCTGCTCCACGTCTACTGCCCGATCACCCTCTTCCCCTACGCGCGCGAAGCGCTCTCCAGCGCCCTGCTGCGCACCGGCTTCCCGCCCGTACTCCTGCCGCAGTTCGACTTTGAAACGCTCTACCGCGAGCGCCTGGACAGCCTGCGCGCACAAATGGAAAGCGAAGAACAGGCCGCCGCCAACGGACAGGCTGCGGAGTAAGCCATGGCGCGCCTTGCCGTCCTCGGTGCGGGCAGCTGGGGCACGGCGCTGGCGCTGCAACTCGCGCGCCAGCAACACCACGTCGCCCTCTGGGGACACCGCGAGGGCCACATTGAAGCGCTGCGCCAGAACCGCGAAAACCAGCGCTTCCTCCCCGGCGTCCCCCTGCCTGCCAATCTTTGCCCGCAAAGCGACCTCGCCGCCGCCGTCCGGGACGCGGAAATGGTACTCGCCGTCATCCCCAGCCACGGCTTTGCCGGTCTCCTGCGCGATCTGCGCCCGCATCTCGGCGACACCCCGCTCATGTGGGCGATCAAAGGCTTCGAAGCGGGCAGCGGACGGCTCCTCGGCGAAGTCTTTGCCGACATCATCGGCGCGGAACACCCGCATGCCATGCTCGCAGGCCCCAGCTTCGCCCGCGAAGTGGCGGCCAACATGCCCACCGCCGTTACCATCGCCGCGCCCGACCTCGCGCAAGCGGAATGGTTTGCCCGCTATTTTCACGGCTCCGCCTTTCTCTGTTATCTGAGCGACGACCTCATCGGCGCGCAAATCGGCGGCGCGGTGAAAAACGTCATCGCCATCGCCACCGGCATTGCCGACGGCATCGGCGCGGGTGCCAACGCCCGTGCCGCCCTCATCACCCGTGGCCTGCGCGAAATCACCCGCCTTGCCACCGCGCTCGGCGCGCGCCCCGACACCCTCACCGGCCTTGCCGGCCTCGGCGACCTCGTCCTCACCGCCACCGACGACCAATCGCGCAACCGCCGCTTCGGCCTCGCCCTCGGACGCGGACAAAGCGCCGACGCCGCCCGCGCCCACATCGCCCAAGTCGTCGAAGGCGAAGGTGCCGTCTTCGACACCTACGTCCTCGCGCAAAAACTCGGCATCCGCATGCCCATCACCGAACACCTCCACGCCATGCTCAGCGGGCAAAGCAGCCTGGAGGAAACCGTCGCCAGCCTCATGGCACGCAGCATCAAGGGCGAACAACTCTGATGAGAAATTTTCTCATTGACAAGCGCTTACCATGAGAAAATTTCTCACAACAAGCGCTTAACCATGGTAAAAAACACCCATAAAACCTCAAAACATGAAACTCGACATCATCCACGAAGATGACGATCTCCTCGTCGTCAACAAACCCGCCGGGCTGCTCTCCGTCCCCGGCCGTGGCGACGACAAACTCGACAGCATCGAACACCGCGCCCGCCTCTACCGCCCCGGTGCCGTCGCCGTACACCGCCTCGACCAGGCCACCTCCGGCCTCATGATGCTCGCCTGCCACAAACCCGCAGAACGCTTCTACAAACAAGCCTTTGCCGAACGGCAAATTGGCAAAAGCTACCAGGCCATCTGCCACGGCCACCTCGCCCGCGACAGCGGCGACATCGATCTCCCCCTCATCACCGACTGGCCGAACCGCCCCAAACAGAAAATCTGCTTCGACACAGGCAAACCCTCGCTCACCCATTACCAAGTCCTCGAACGCCTGGCCAACGGCACCACCCGCGTGCGCCTCGTGCCGCACACCGGGCGCAGCCACCAGCTTCGCCTCCACCTCGCGGGCATCGGCCACCCCATCGTCGGCGACCATTTCTACGCCTATCCCGCTGATTTGCAGGAACCGCGCCTGCTGCTCCACGCCCACACCCTGCAATTAAGCGATCGTCACCACAAAACGCTTGCGTTCACCGCACCGCTGCCCTTTTAATACCCGCCTTTCCTTTCCGCTTTTCAACCCCTTAAAGGAGTACCCATGAAAAAGACCCTGTTGGCATCCGCCCTCTTTGCCGGCATCAGCGCCTACGCCGCCATCCCCACCGACATCAACGAACGCGCCGACCTCGTGCAAAAACGCGTTGAAGCCACCACCGCCAACGTCGGCAAGGCCTACCAAACCTACCTGCAAGCCAGCCCCATCATCAACAAAATCGACGTCGCCATCCGCGACTACACCCGCACCGACAGCGGCGCCAGCGACAAAACCGTCCTCACCATCGACTGGAACAACGGCTATTTCAACGGCGAAGCGCCCCCGGTCAAAGAACTCGTCTTCAACAGCACCATCGACTACAGCGACGCCGTCGCCAAAGAAGGCAAACTCGCCGTCATCAAAAGCGACATCGACGCCGACGCTTTGGCGCAATCCTTTGGTATTGCCAAAGACAGCAAAGAATTCGCCACCCTGAACGAAATCCTGAAGCACGTTGAACTCAGCGCCACCTTCGGCGACGGCGACGCGCTTGAGCAACACATCCGCATCAAACCCGTCGATGCCAAGCCCAAGGACGGCGTGCACATCACCTACGAAGGCTTCGACTACACCGTGCAAACTACCGATGCCGACCTCGTACACGGTTACGGCAAAACCACCGTCAAATCCGGCAAATTCGAAGCCGTCAACAGCCACGAAATCAACGACGGCCCGAAAAAAATCGTCGTCCAACCCTTTGCTGGCGAAGGCGAATTCAAGAAAAACGGCGACATGACCTTCAACCTCGCCCCCTTTGAAGTCCACATCGACGACACCATCATCAAAGCCAAAGAGCTCGACGCCAAAGGCAAAGACATGGCCTTTGACGCCAGCATCGGCGGCTGGCTCGGCAAATTCGACTACCGCCTGAACGACATCGCCGTCGCCACCGCCACCGCCCCGGAAACCGTCTACGTCAAAACCGTCGCCGTCAAAGGCGAAGTGCAAAAAAGCAACGACCTCTACCACACCGACGTCGACTTCGAAATCCTCCCCGTCAGCGAAGCCTTCCGCGACATCAGCGGCGGCATGAGCGACGCCCTCGGCATCCAATCGCTCACCGGCAAAATGCAGCTCAAAAACTTGAGCGAAACCTTCTACCACGAATTCAACAGCGTGAACGAAGCCTTCCAAAGCTACGCCGGCAACCTCAACGACGAGGGCAGACGAACAGAAGCGGAAAAAATGCTGGCAAGCCACGTCGATGCGCTGCTTGCCGAAGCAGGCAAACACAACGCCAGCAACAAATTCGAGCTGAGCCTCAACACCGACAACGGCAACGCCGAAATCAAAAGCTGGTTTGAAATGCTCAAAGGCAGCAAACCCACCTACGCCGCCATCAAAAGCGCCTTTGAAGCCGACAGCCCCGACGCCCTCATCAAACTCCTGAACGACAACGTGCGTTTTGAAGTCAACGTCACCCTGCCCAAAGCGCTCGCCGACGCCACCGGCATGACCCCGATGATCGAAGCCATGGCTGGCCAGCTCCTCAAACTCGATGGCAACCACTACAAACTCGTCATCAAAAACGACGGCAAAGCCATCACCCTGAACGGCGAAGCCTTCCCCCCGGCGATGTAAGCCAACATCCCCGACAACCCAAAAAGCGGCTCCGGCCGCTTTTTTGTTGTGCAGGAACTGGCGGTACGGATATAGCTAAATCAAGCTCAGTTCGGGATAAGAAGGGTAGATATATCCACTGATATAGCGTTGTTCTCCAATCAGTTCCTTCCCCCGCTTGCGGGGGAAGGGGAGGATGGGGGTGTAAAATGCGCAGCATTTTTTATGGCGATGGAATGAAAACTTCGTTTTCAACACCCCCACCCTGTCCCTCCCCCGCAAGCGGGGCGACTGGCTCTGCCAGCTCGTCCGAAGGACGAGAAAGTAATGGTTTGTCATTTCATAGAAAATTTCGAGAAATCACTCAGGGATGTTCGTTCTCTTATCCCGAACTCAGGTTAATTATATAGTCTACCCCAAAAAAAACAGCAAAAATAGTCATTTTTTACCATCGATAAGCGCTTATCATGCAAAAATTTCTCACCATAAGCGCTTCACGATGAGAAAATATCCCATTTCACCCTCTCCAGAATCCGCAAACGCATGATTTACCTCGCAGCATATGGCGGATTGCTTTACCATGCGCGCTTTTCCCTTCCAAGGAGTGTTTGTCTATGGCTGAAACGACTGTCAAGAAAAGCCGAATGACGCGTTTTCTCAACGCGGTCGAATGGCTGGGCAATTTGCTGCCCCATCCCGTGATTTTGTTCATGATCATGACGCTGCTGCTGGTGCTGATTTCCGGCATCGCCGCGTATTTCGATGTTGCCGTGGTCGATCCGCGTCCCGAGGGCGCGAAAGGCCGCGCCGAGAACGGCATGATCGTCGCCGTGAGCCTGTTGAGCGGTGAAGGCCTCGCAAAAATCGTCAGCAATCTCGTGACCAACTTCACCGGCTTTGCCCCGCTCGGGACGGTACTCGTCGCGCTGCTCGGCGTCGGGGTTGCCGAACATTCCGGGATGATTTCCGCCGCGTTGCGCGGGGCGGTGATCGGCGCGCCGCGCAAGCTCGTGACCATCGCCATCGTCTTCTGCGGCATCATGTCGAACACCGCTTCCGAACTCGGCTATGTGGTGCTGATTCCGCTCGCGGCTGTCATCTTCCATTCGTTGGGACGCCATCCGCTCGCCGGTCTTGCCGCCGCATTTGCCGGGGTTTCCGGCGGTTACAGCGCCAATTTGCTGCTGGGCACAGTTGATCCGCTGCTCTCCGGCATCACCACGGAAGCCGCGCGCCTGATTGACCCCAACTACAGCGTCGGCCCCGAAGCCAACTGGTATTTCATGATGGCGAGCACCTTCCTCATCACCTTCCTCGGCTATCTGATCACGGAAAAAATCATCGAGCCGAAACTCGGGGCGTACAACCCGGCAGACGCGAGCGAAGGCGAAGTGCTGGAAACGAAAATGGAACGCCTGACCCCGCTCGAGAAAAAAGGCCTCGTCGCCGCCGGCATCACCATGCTCATCATCGCCGCGCTCCTCGCGTGGACAGTGGTTCCCGCCGACGGCGTGCTGCGCAACCCGAAAACCGGACAGGTCGCCGGATCGCCCTTCCTCAAAGGCATCGTCGTCTTCATCTTCGTGTTCTTCGCTGTCCCCGGCTACGTCTACGGCAAAGTCACCGGCAGCATGAAAACCAGCCTCGACGTCGTCCACGCGATGTCCAAAAGCATCAGCTCGCTCGGCATGTACATCGTCCTCGTCTTCTTCGCCGCGCAATTCGTCGCCTTCTTCAACTGGACGAACCTCGGCTCCATCACCGCCGTGAAAGGCGCGGAACTGCTGAAAGACCTTGGCCTCACCGGCCCCTTCCTCCTCATCGGCTTCATCCTCGTCTGCGCCTTCATCAACCTGATGATCGGCTCGGCATCGGCGCAATGGGCAGTCACCGCGCCGATATTCGTCCCCATGCTCATGCTCACCGGCTACGCCCCGGAAATGATCCAGGCCGCCTACCGCATCGGTGATTCCACTACCAACATCATCACCCCGATGATGAGCTACTTCGGCCTCATCATGGCGATTGTCGCCAAATACCGCCGCGATGCCGGCGTCGGCACCCTGATGGCGATGATGCTGCCCTACTCCGTCATCTTCATCATCGGCTGGAGCGCGCTCTTCTACCTCTGGGTCTTCGTCTTCGGCCTGCCGGTGGGACCGGGATCGGCGACCTACTACCACATCGGCGGTTAACCCCTCCGCCATCCGCAACACGCCCGGGAGACCGGGCGTTTTTTGTTGCATTTTTGGGACTTTATCGTGATTTTTTACCGCAATAAGCGCTTCATGGTGGTAAAAATCATCTATTTTGCCGATTTTTATAAGTGTAAATCGTAGGATGGGCGTAAGCCCATGCGGAAATGACACATCGCAAACTACGTTGATGGTGGGCTAGGGGCTGTTGACATTTCGTGGGAGAAATTTACAAGGCTTAAAAATGTATTGAAATATTAAAGGCTATAAAAGATGTGGAAAGCCTTGTTTCTGCCCTCACCCCAACCCCAATCTCGCTGCGCGAGCTCTTCGAGTCCCACGGGAGAGGGGCTTTAGTCCGTTGCTTTGTTTGAAGTTCATCGTTCAAGAGTCTGAATTGTCAACAGCCCCTAAAGCCCACCCTACAAATCGCTTCGCGATGGTGTTGGTGGTGCGGGCAAGGCCGCGAGGGCGCGCACGGCGTCGGGGTGGCCTTCGCGGGCGGCGCGTTCGAGGAGTTGCCGGGCGCGGGCGGGGTTTTGCCGCACACCGCGTCCTTCGGCGTAGAGGGTGCCGAGGAGGGCGAGGGCGTCGTCGTTGTCCTGTTCGGCGGCGCGGTGGAGGAGGCGCAGGGCTTGCTGTTCGTTGCGGGCGACGCCGCGTCCGAGGAGGTAGAGGCGGGCGAGGCCGTATTGGCCGCCGGGGTCGCCGCGTTCGGCGGCGGCGCGGTAGTGTTGTTCGGCCTGGGCGTACCAGCGGGCGGCCTGTTTTTTGTCGCCGCGCGCGGCGTGGATTTCACCGAGGGCGTATTCGGCGGGGGCGTGTTGCTGGGCGGCGGCGAGGTGCAGCCAGTGGAGGGCCTGGGTGTCGTCTTGCTGGATGCCTTGTCCGAGGCGGTAGGCCTGGCCGAGTTCGTATTGGCTTTCGGCGTGGCCCTGGCGCGCGGCTTTGTGCCAGCAGATGGTGGCTTGCACGGGGTCGGGGTCGCCGCCGAGGCCACGGGCGTGGAGGCGGCCGAGTTGCCATTGGGCGTCGGGGTGGTGTTGCAGGGCGGCCTGGCGCAGCCAGTGGCGGGCGGCGGCGGGATCGCTGGTGCGCAGGAGTTTGCCAAGTTGCCGTTGCGCGTCGGGGTGGTTTTGTTGTGCGGCCCGGGTGTACCAGTGTTGTGCCTGGGCGGGGTCGCCCGCGTCTTCTGCCTGCTGGCCAAGGTGGTATTGGGCGTCGGCGTGGCCGTTGTCGGCGGCGACGCGGTAGTCGCTGTCGCTGTTTTGCAGGCGGGCGAGGCGGTAGCGCGCTTCGCGGCTGCCCCAGGCGGCGGCGTCGCGGTACCAGGGGAGGGCGCGCGCGGGGTGGTGGAGGCTTTCGTAGAGGCTGCCGAGGGCAAGCGCTGCGGGTTCGTGTTGCTGGCGGGCGGCGCGTTGCCACCAGTAGATGGCTTGTTCGCGGTCGGCGGGAGTGCCGAGGCCGTGGGCGTGGAGTTCGCCGAGGGCGTATTGGCTGTCGGCGTCGCCTTGTTCGGCGGCTTGTTGGTACCAGTGGCGGGCAAGGGCGGGGTCGTGTTCGCGGTAGTGCGCGGCGAGGGCGCGTTGCGCGGCGCGGTGTCCCTGTTCGGCGGCGCGGGCGTACCAGTGGGCGGCGAGGGTGTCGTTGCGTTGCGGGTTGCCGGGGTTGGCGTAGTGGTCGCCGAGGGCGTGTTGCGCGTCGGGGTCGCCTTGTTCGGCGGCGGCGCGGTAGGCGGCGGTGGCGGCGTCGTGGTCGCCCTGGGCGGCGTGGGCGATGCCGAGGAGGTAGCGGGCGTGGGGGTGGTTGTCGGCGGCGCGGGCGTACCATTGTTCGGCGCTGGCGGGGTCTGCGGCTTGCTGGCCGAGGGCAATTTGCGCGGGGATGTGTTGTTGCGCGGCGGCGCGTTCGAGCCATGCGCGACTTTCGTCGGGGTCGGCGGCGACGCCGAGGCCGTCGCGGTAGAGGATGCCGAGGTTGTATTGCGCGGCGGGGTGGCCGCGTTTGCCGGCTTCGCGGAACCAGGCGGCGGCGCGTGGCAAATCCTGGCGCACGCCCTGGTTGGCGGCGTGGAGGACGCCGAGGTGGTATTGCGCGGCGGCGTGGCCGCGTCCGGCGGCTTTTTCGTACCAGCGTATGGCGGCGCTGTAGTCCTGTTCGGCGTGGTGGTGCGCGCCGAGGCGGTATTGGGCGTCGGCGTGGCCTTTGTGGGCGCGGGTTTCGAGTTGGCGCAGGGTGGCGGGGTTGGCGGGGGCGGACGGGTCGAGGAGGAGGGCGTCAGGCGCGGCGCGGGCAGCGGTGGCCAGCAGGATGCCGCCTGCCAGCGGCAGGCAACGGGCAAGCCTCAGTCCGGCACGGCAGGTGGACGCAAACATGAAGGGTTCTCCGCGAGATAGCGCGCTATTATGACATGAATGTCATGTTACGGCAGGGTGGGGGAAATTTATCCTTCTCTTGGGCAGGGGGAGTTTTTTGCAAGTTACTGTGAGAAATTTTCTCACCATTAAGCGCTTATCGTGAAATATTTTCTCACGATAAGCGCTTTGTTGTGGTAAAAAATAGTTATTTTTGTGTATTTTATGGATTGTTAGGGCTTTGGGATGTTTTTGATTCTTCGCTGATTTGCTGAGGCAAAAGATGCGAGAAGCTTTGCTTCTGCCCTCACCCCACCCCCAATCTCGCTGCGCGAGCTCTTCGACTGGAACAGCTCGCGCAAGCGAGAGTCCCACGGGAGAGGGGCTTTAGGTGCTGTTGGCAATTCGTGAGAGAGATTTGCACATTTCGGAAATTCTTTGAAGTATCGATAGTTTCATCACTGTGTGATTTTATTTTCCCCCTTTCTGCTCCGCAGCTCTTCGAGTCCCCAACCTCTCCCCCTCGAGGGGAGGGCTTTGGTGCGTTGCTTGATTTGAAGTTCATCGCATAAAAATCTGAACTGTAAACACGATCTACGCTTGCTTTGCTGGGTTACGGCACGTTGCGCCTAACCCAGCCTACAAATCGCTGCGCGATACCGCACGGGTTGGCAGCTACTTACGGTTGTGATGAGATATTTCCTCATAAAAACGCTTATCGTGCAAAAATTTCTCACAAAAAGCACTTCATAATGGTAAAAAGATGCTATTTTTGATGATTTTTTGGATTTATCCACCATTCGCTGCCAGCAGGGGCTGACGGATGTCTGGCAGCCCCAGCGCATCCAGCGGTTGTGCGCTGTTGAAGGTGGCCATGGCCTGCGTCATTTGCTGCGCCTGTTGCGCGGATGCGCTGTTCACGCTGCGGGGAAGGGCGCGACCGATTCCCTGCACCAGTTGGTTGATGGCGTCGTAGTCAAGCGTGGTGCCATCGGCGAAGCGAATGTCGTCGATGTGCCAGCCGTTGATGAAGTGGTTTTGCACGGTGATGTGTCCGTTGCCGTTTTTGTCATGAAGAATGAGATTGTTGCCTTCGCGACGGATGTCGAGGTCGGCACGGTTGAGTTCGCTGAAGATGATACGGTCGTGACGGTTGGCGTTGGGGTCGTGGTTGTTGATGGTGTCGCGGCCAAAGTCGCGGGCGAAGTGGTAGGTGTCGTTGCCTGCGCCGCCAATCATGTAATCATTACCCTGGCCGCCCGTTAATTCGTCATTGCCAGAGTACCCAAAGAGTTTGTCGTTTCCTGCATCGCCATGGAGCTGGTCGTTTCCGTATCCGCCATGCAAGGTGTCATTGCCTGTTCCACCACGTAGCGTGTTGTCGCCATCGTCTCCCCACACGAGATCATCGCCGTTAGTGGGTTGGTATACCTGCGCTTTTACGGCTACGTAGTCAAGTACGCGGCCATCAGCCAGACGGATTTCAGCAACGTGGTAGGGACTGTTGCCGTCGTTCAGGAAGTAGTTCTGGATGCTCACGATCGAGTTGTTTTTCCGGCTTTTGATAATCAGTGTGGAAAAACCATTTTTTTCGAATTGGATGTCTTCAAGACGCAGGTCGGTGAATTCCAAAATGTCATGGCCGCCTCCGTCATCCTTGCCTAGCGCATTACCTAGCGCATTAAGGATAGTGTCGTGGCCAAAGTCGCCACTGAAACGGTAAATATCGTTGCCTTTACCCGCGCTCAGCAGGTCATTGCCGACACCGCCTTCGAGAATATCGTCGCCGTCTCCGCCGGACAGGTAATCATCGCCGTCTCCGCCACGCAGGATATCGTTGCCTGTATCTCCCCAGAGGGCATCGTTGTCGGCACCGCCGTCGATTTCGTCGTCGCCCTGACCACCATAGATTTTGTCATTGCCTGCACCGCCATGAATGCGATCATTGTCGGCTTTACCCCATATCTGGTCGGGGGCTTCCGTGCCACTTTGCAAAGGAGCGCTGATGCTGAGGCCGATGTTCTGGCTGACACTTGCCCCCATTTTGTCGGTAGCCGTCACGATGATGCGGTAAAG
>JAUNKJ010000030.1 GCA_030532785.1 Cardiobacteriaceae bacterium | reverse complement strand
CGGTGAGGTCGTGGCGACGGTGGGCGGGTGTTTTTTGGCTCATGTTTTGATCCAGTGGTTTAACGTGGCGGGGATTATGCCTGTTTTTGGATCGTGACGACAGGCTCTAAGGGATGGGAGTGTAAAATGCACAGCATTTTTTATGGCTATGAAAACCTGAGTTCTCTTATCCCGAGCTCAGGGTTTTATATCAATATAACCAAATGGTTGTGCGGTTTTTACCAACAAATCCGTTCGAAAAGAGCTTGCTTCGCAACAAATACAACAAACGTTTCTTGAACTGCCTTGCAAGGCACAAAAATCTTTTCCGGTGTTTTTCTCAAAAAAAGCGCTTATCGTTTGGTTTTTATCACAATAAGCGCTTATGGATGGTAAAAAACAATTATTTTTCGTTATCTTTTACTATCGAGCATTTCTTTGACGCGTTTGCGATCAGTCGTTGGCTCTTCTTTTTCCAGCCATTCGAGCAGAGTATGGCTGTTGAGGCCGTTGAAGTGCGGATCGTTGCTGCTGATGGTTTGCCCCGGATCGGCGTTGTGGGCAAGGAGATATTGCACGAGTTCGCCGTCGCCTTTGATGACGGCGAGGTGCAAAGCATTGAGGCCATCAAGGCTTGCGGCGTTGATGTCACAACCACGGGCGAGTGCCACGTCAAAGGCTTCGCGGATGCGGTTTTTTTGTGTGCTGTCTCCTGCTTCCAACCAGGCGAGGGCAAGAAGGGGAATGACGGATTGCACGCTGTTGCTGATGGCGATGTGGCAACGCGCTTCATCGACGTATTCCATCTCCGCCATCTGCTGCAAGCGCGTGTTTTCCTGAGCATAAGCGCCGAGGCTGAGAGCCAGGGCGCTGATTAGGATGCGCTTCATTTGGCGCGACAGATTTGCAGGGTGTTGGTGGAACCGGCTTCGCCCATGGTGACGCCGCTGGTGATGACGTAGATGTCGCCGCTTTCCATGATGCCGCGGAAGACGAGGTGATTTTCCGCTTCCTGGATGGCGGCCTGATTGTCTTTGCTGATGCTTTGCAGCAACGGACGCACGCCGCGGTAAATCGCCATTTTGCGTTGCACGCTTTTGTCAGCGGTCAGCGCATAGATGGGCAGATTGATGTTGTAACGGCTGATGCGGAAGGCGGTGGTGCCGCTTTCGGTCAAGGCGACAATGGCTTTGGCGCCGGTTTGCCGCGCGGTAAAGACGGCGCCACTGGCAATGGCATGGTCAATACGCTGGATACGGCGAATCAGCATTTCGTCTTCGTGTCCCGTTTCCTGCGCATTTTCGGCAGCACTGCACACGGTGGCCATGGTTCGTATCGTTTCAAAAGGATAGGCACCGACCGCGGTTTCCGCCGAGAGCATGACGGCGTCACTGCCATCAAGCACGGCATTGGCCACATCGGAGACTTCCGCACGCGTCGGCATTGGACTGACGATCATGCTTTCCATCATTTGCGTGGCGGTGATGGTGAAGCGCCCCATTTGTCGCGCCATGCGGATGATTTTTTTCTGCAAGGCGGGTACGGCAGCATTGCCGACTTCCACCGCCAAATCACCCCGCGCGACCATGACACCATCGCTCGCTTTCAGGATTTCTTCGAGATTGTCAATGGCTTCCTTGCGCTCGATTTTGGCAATCAACCCCGGACGATGTTTTCCCGTCGCCGCCTGCGCCACCAATTGCCGCGCCAAATCCATATCCGCAGCAGATTTCACGAAACTGATCGCCAGATAATCCGCACCAAGGCCAACCGCCGTTTTCAGGTCTTCATAATCTTTCGGCGTCAATGCTGCGGCAGACAGCCCCCCACCCTGTTTGTTGATGCCCTTGTTGCTTTTCAGCACAGCATCGTTCTGCACAATCGTGGTAATTTTGCTACCAGCCACTTCCTTGACGATGACCGTCAGCGCACCATCATCAAGCAACAAGACATCGCCAGGAGCAACATCTTGCGGCAATTCGCGATAATCCAAACCGACGCATTCCGCAGTGCCCTCGCCTTCAAATTCGGCATCAAACACCAACTCATCACCTTCCGCAAGCATGATCTTGCCGCCCGCGATTTTGCCGACGCGAATCTTCGGCCCCTGCAAATCGGCGACGATCGCCACTTCACGACCAGCGTGCTCCGAAGCGCGGCGCACTTTCTCGGCATTGCCCTGATGGTCCGCCGCCGTGCCGTGCGAAAAATTCATCCGCACCACATCGAGACCAATGCGAATCATCTGCTCCAGTGTCTCTTCGTCGCTGCTCGCCGGCCCCAACGTCGCCACGATCTTGGTGTGATGGGGAATATGGCTCAAATCGCGCTTTCTTTTACTCATGGGTAATCCACTCCAGTTACAAAATATCTCGTGCAAAACACACGTCTTCAGCTTCAGGGACACAATTTTATTACCTTTGCGTCCATTTAAAAATGTGCACATCGCCAGCACAGCAGCCACACACAATAAAAAAGCGAGGTAACCCTCGCTTTTTTATTGTATTTCATGTCACAGACATCAATCGCGCTGAGCCGCAAAGCCGCCGACATAATGCACACGATGCGTTTTGGAATTGGGATCCAGTGCATCTTGCCCTGACAGACCAAATACACCACCAACTTCTGCCGCTTTCGGGCCATAGAAGCTGCCTTCGATCTTGCCGGTCAGGTTGCCGCCTTCGTTACGCACTTGTCCAGTAAAGTCGCCAACCACCGGGTTCCAAGAGGCAGAGCCATGCAGGTTCAGATCCGGACGATGCTGGATAATATGTTGGTCGGCAACACCATTCAGTGTTTCATAGGTATGAATATAACTGTTATTGGTATTGAAACTCAGAGAACGACCACCAAAATTGGCATCAATGACCACATCCATGGTGACCTGATTCTTGTCAACACCAGAAGTTCTTTCTGCCGCCAAATCGCTGATATAAGCATGTCCCAGCCCTGTATATTTGGCGGATCCCGCTGTCGGCAACTCCGTTACTTTTTGACCAATGCTTTGGTAGCCAATGTTCACATCACGCGTGCCATGCACAAACTTGGACGAATACGCACCAAAAGTGGTATAGCTCAAGCCGGCAGCCGCCGGATCACGCAGATAAATATCGACATAACCATTGGGGTTATTGGTATTTCCATTGGAAAACAGCAAAATACCATTATAGCCACGATGAATCGAACCGCCACGGTTATAGAAAGTTTGTCCATTTTCCACTTTGCGTTCGGCATCAATTTTTCTGACACCTACGTCATGAGACAGGAAACGGCTAACTTTTTGACCATTAAAATCAATAGTATTCCCCTGAATAACCGTATGCAACTCACCGTTGATATCCAGCATGGAAACAGAACTGCTCAAGGTATCTTTACGACTATCAAGCGCTCTTTGCGCAGCATTTGCCTTTTCTGTAGCTGCCGTCAGCTTGGTTGTCGCAGCATTTACTGCATCCTGAAGCGCTTGCAGTTGTGCAGCACTGGGCGGATTATTGGTATCTTTCTGCGCAGCTTCCAATTTTCCTTTGGCTTCATCGAGTTCGTTTTGAGCAACTGCTTTTTCGCTGTTGGCCGTATTCAACTGGTCTTCCAAAGGACCGAGAATACTCTTGAACTGTGCATTGCCACAGCTACCTCCGCCGCTTCCGGTAGAACCTGATGCCGAGCCCGATGAGCTGCTGCCGCCACTGGAAGCTGTTGTAATGCAGCTGATTGCACCCGGCTGATTGAATCTCACCGCATCGCCATAATTGATTCTGCCATTCTTGTCATCGTCAACGGAAGTCACGATATTTTTGGTTTGTTGACCTTCGCCAGCCATGTTTACCAAAAATTTTTCGATTGTCGGTGTGGTTTTGTTGATCGGGTCTAGCGACTTACCACCTGAACCACCACCAAAATTGTTGTTTTTGCTGTTTTCACCAAGGAAATCACTGTTTCCACCGCCACCGCAGGCCGCGAGCATGGCGGCGCAGAGGGCTGTCAAGGCGAGGTTGGTGCTTGAAAAGGTCCGTTTCATAGATGTCTCCCTGAACTATTCGTAAAGATTGAGAAAGATGCCGGTATCATACTGGAGTCTGTGGCGAGGGCAAGCGGTTTTTGTTTTTCGCGGCAGTTTTTCCGTATTTTTTCTGATCATTTTTTTATTTTTCAGAAACCTGCAAAACATTACCGCTGCAGCGCACGATGGCGTCGCCCGAGGAAGGCCCTAAGCTTTTTCCTACAACCTATCGAAAAATAGTAATTTTTTACCACTTCAAAGCGCTTATTGTGATAAAAAATCACCATTTAAAGCACTTTTTGTAGTGATTTTTTACCATTTACTGATGCACAGTTTTGTTGCCGAACAGTTTTTGCAGGGGCGCAAGAATGGCGAAGGTGGCGAGTCCGACGACGATGCCGACAGCGATGTCGCAGAGATAAGAGACGATGACCGACAGCCAGCCGGGCAGGGTGCCGAGGAGGCTGGCGATGCCGTGGTGCAGCGCGGGGATGTGTTCAACCCAGATGTGGCCACCGACGACAAACATGGCGAGCGTGCCGATGACGGACAGCGCTTTCAGCATTTTCGGCGCGAACCACAGCATCGCGCGGCCGAGCAGGTCGAGGATGCCATCGTGTTTTTCCCGCCAGTAGAGGCCGATGTCGTCGAGTTTGACGATGATGGCCACCACGCCGTAAACCATGAAGGTGACGAGCAGCGCGATGATGGATAACGTAATGATTTGGCTCGCAATCGGCATACCGCGCTCAACGAGGACACCAAGGGCGATGACGACGATTTCCGCCGAGAGGATGAAATCGGTACGCACCGCGTCGCGGATTTTGTCTTTTTCCAGCGCCACCAGATCGAGATTTTCCGCATTGGCCTGTTTGCGTTCCAGTTGCCGCGCGCTTTCTTGCTGGCGATGAAAGAAGGCGTGGATGACTTTTTCCACGCCTTCGTAGCAGAGATAGGCGCCGCCGATCATCAGCACATAGCCGACCGCGCCGGGCAAGAAAGCGCTCAGCAGCAATGCCAGCGGCACGAGAATGGCCTTGTTGACGAGCGAACCTTTGGTTACCGCCCAGATCACGGGCAGTTCGCGATTGGCGTTGAGGCCGGTGAGCATATTGGCGTTCAGTGCCAGATCGTCGCCGACGACGCCGGCGGTTTTTTTGGTGGCGACCTTGGTCATCGCCGCCACGTCGTCCATGATGGCGGCGATATCGTCGAAAAGCGCGAAAAAACTGGAGGCCATGATTATCCCTCGCAGGGCAGCAGATACGGATCAGGGTAGCCGAGTTTGGCAAGAATCTGTTTTTCCAAGGTTTCCATCTTCTCTGCCTCGGTGTCGTCGAGATGGTCGTAACCGAGCAGGTGCAGCAGACCATGCACGACAATATGCGCCCAATGCGCTTCCATTTTTTTCTTTTGTGCCTTGGCTTCGTCGTTGACCACCTGCACCGCGATGACGATGTCGCCCAAGAGCCGTGGCTCTTCCGGCAAATCCCAGTCGCAGGGGAAAGAGAGCACATTGGTGGGCGCGTCCTTGCCGCGATAGTCGCGGTTGAGTTCGCGGATTTCCTCGTTGTCGGTGAGGCGCACGGTGACTTCCAGCGCTTCGGCAATCCCCATCACTTCCAGCGCGGTATCCAGCCAGCGTTGCAGGCGTTTTTCCGCCGGGTACAACCAGCCGTCGGGAATATCGTCGGTTTGGTAATCAATGACGACCGGAATCATCAGTGTGCTGCTCCTCGTGAGATTTGTCTTCGTGATCATAGGCTTCGATGATGCGTTGCACCAAGGGATGGCGCACCACATCCTTCGCCTCGAAACGGGTGAATGAAATGCCTTCAACATCGTTCAGCACGCGGCTCGCGTGTTTCAGGCCGCTCATCACCCCGCGCGGCAAATCCACCTGGGTGATGTCGCCGGTAATCACCGCCGTCGAACCGAAACCGAGGCGGGTCAGGAACATTTTCATCTGTTCCGTGGTGGTGTTTTGCGCTTCGTCGAGAATGATGAAGGCGTCGTTCAATGTGCGGCCGCGCATGAAGGCAAGCGGCGCGATTTCAATGACGCCGCGCTCCATGAGTTTCGCAACACGATCCGCGCCGATCATGTCGTTCAGCGCGTCATAAAGCGGACGCAGATAGGGATCGACCTTCTGGCTCATGTCGCCGGGGAGGAAGCCCAAGCGCTCCCCCGCTTCCACCGCTGGACGCACCAAGACGATGCGCCGCACCTTGTCTTCGGCGAGATAGGACACGGCGCAGGCAACGGCGAGATAGGTCTTGCCCGTCCCCGCCGGGCCAATGCCGAAATTCACCGCGTGTTCGAAAATGCGGCGCAGATAGCGGCGCTGGTTGCTGCCGCGTCCGCTGATAATGCCGCGCCGCGTTTCGATGCGGATGTCCTTGCCTTCGTCTTTCGCCTGCACTTCGTGCGCCAGTGTTGCCCCGGCGTCGCGCAACGCGAGATGCACATCGTCGCGGTTCAGCACGCCCGCGCCGGTTTGCGCGTAGAGCTTTTCGATGACGAAACGCGCCTGCGCGCGCCGCCCTTCATCACCCTCGATCTGGAACAGGTGGCCGCGATTGCCAATGCGCACTTTCAGTTCCTGTTCAATCAGTTGCAAATGTTCGTTCATTTGCCCGCACAGCTCGGCGAGTCGCGCCTGATCCTGCGGGTCAATCTGAAACGCCAAGATGTCCTGCATAGCCTTCCCTCAAAAAAGTGCGCGCATTATGGCAAAGCCGCCTGCGCTTGCAAGGCGTCTTGGCGGTAGAGGGCAGGTTTTACCATGCCTTCCGCCTCAATCAGGCGGCCGCGCAGCGAATTTTTGTACGCGGCGGTAATCTGCACCTTGGCAAAGCGGCCAATCAGCGCTTTCGGTGCCTGGAAATTGACCACGCGGTTGTTCTCGGTGCGCCCTGATACTTCCGCGTCGTTTTTCTTCGACACGCGATCGACCAGCACCCATTGCTCCGTGCCGACCATGCGCTCGGAAATCGCCGCCGCCATTTCCAGAATGCGCGCCTGCAAACGGGCAAGCCGCGCTTTTTTCACTTCCATCGGGATGCGATCCGGCATGGTGGAGGCAGGCGTCCCCGGACGCGGACTGTAGATAAAGCTGAAAGACGTGTCGTAAAACACTTTTTCAATCAATTCCATGGTCGCCTCGAAATCCTCGTCTTCCTCGCCGGGGAAGCCGACGATGAAATCGGAAGAGAAGCTGATGTCCGGGCGGATGGCGCGGATGCGTTCGAGTTTTTCAATGTATTCGCTCGCCTTGTGGCCGCGCTTCATCAGCGCCAGTACCTTGTCCGAGCCGCTTTGCACCGGCAGATGCAAATGGCTCACCAATTGCGGCACGCGCGCGTAGGCCTCGATCAGGCTGTCAGTAAATTCCACCGGGTGCGAGGTGGTAAAACGAATGCGGTCAATGCCGTCAATCGCCGCCACATATTCGATGAGCAGCGCCAAATCGGCGACGCTGCCATCATCCATTTCGCCGCGATAGGCGTTGACGTTTTGCCCCAAAAGATTGATTTCGCGCACGCCCTGCGCCGCCAATGAGGCGCATTCGGCAATCACGTCATCAAACGGACGGCTCACTTCCTCGCCGCGCGTATAGGGCACGACACAGAAAGTGCAGTATTTCGAGCAGCCTTCCATCACCGACACGAACGCCGTCGCTCCTTCCGCGCGCGGTTCGGGCAGGTAATCGAATTTCTCGATCGCCGGGAAACTCACGTCCACCACGCCATCGCGCTTTTCCTGCGCTTCGGAAATGAGAATGGGCAAGCGGTGCAGGGTTTGCGGCCCGAAGACCACATCCACCACCGGCGCGCGCCGCCGCAGCTCCTCGCCTTCCTGCGAGGCCACGCAACCGCCAACGCCGATGATCACATGCGGCCGCGCTTCTTTCAGCGGCTTCCAGCGCCCGATTTGCGAAAAGACCTTTTCCTGCGCCTTTTCGCGGATCGAGCAGGTATTCAGCAGCAGCACATCGGCCTCTTCCGGGTTGCTCACCGGCACGATGCCATGCGAATTCTTGAGCACCGCCAGCATTTTCGACGAATCGTATTCGTTCATCTGGCAGCCATGCGTTTCAATGTAAACGGTTTTCAGCACTTGCGTCATGAGGTCAACCCCAAAAAAAGAAGAGGCGCATGATCGCGGCGATGTGCCGCAATGCGCCAGATTTGTTGAAAATGAATCGTCGGAATTACTGCTTGCGTCGCGCCTTTTGCGCTTCCAGTTCGCGCAGGAATTCTTCCGCCGGCGGGAAGCCTTGTGCGGCGGATTTGCGTATCCACTCCAGCCCTTCCATTTCGCGCGGCGCAGGGAAGCCGTCGCCCCGGCCGAGCATGATGCCGTAGTTGAACTGGGCGAGCGGGTGGCCGATGTCGGCGAGCTGTTTGAAAATCGCTGCCGCGTCCGCGTATTGCCCGTGGCGCAGATGCCAGGCGGCAAGGTCGATTTGCGCGGGCTGGTAGCGCTGCGCCGCCGATTTTTTCAGCCAGGCGAGCGCCTGCGCTTCGTCCGCTGCCACGCCATCGCCGTTGCTGTAGGCGACCGACAGGTTGTATTGCGCCACCGCATCGCCTGCCTTGGCCGCTTTTTCCCAGTGTTTGAAGGCTTTGACGGTATCCCCGGCCTGCAGCGCTTCGGTGGCGGCGCGCACTTCTTCGCGGTTGCTGGCGGCAAAGGCCGTGGCCGAGAGCGCCAGGGCGGCGGCGAGCATATAGTGGAATGTTTTCATGTTGTCCCCGTTTTGCGCGCCACATGGCGCAAGTCCCAAACGCCGTGCCCCTTGCCGAGGCCGCGCCGTTCGAATTTGGTTTGCGGACGGAAATCCGGCTTGTCGGCAAAGCCGTCGGCGTTGCCTACGTTACGCCATTTGGCTGCATTTTGAAAGACATCGCGCATGGCGAAGGCGTAGTTTTCCCAGTCGGTGGCGCAATGCACCTCGCCGCCGTCGCGCAGCTTGCGCCAGAGAAGTTCGGCAAAGGGCGTCTGCACGAGGCGGCGCTTGTGGTGCCGCGCTTTCGGCCACGGATCGGGAAAATAGATTTGCACGCGGGCGAGGCTGTCGTCGGCGATGTGGTCGCGCAGTATTTCCACGGCGTCATGGCGCACGATGCGCAGGTTTTCCACCCCCGCCTCTTGCGCTTTCAGCATGGCGTGGCCAACGCCGGGGCGATGCACTTCGATGCCGAGAAAGCCGGTCTCAGGCGCAGCCTCGGCCATTTGCACCAGGGTTTCGCCGTTGCCGAAGCCGATTTCCAGCACCAGATCGCAATCGCGCGCGAAAAGCGTTTGCGCGTCAAACACCTGACCCGGCTGCACTTCCACACCGTAGGTTGGCCACAGCGTCTCGAAGGCGCGTTCCTGGCCGTCGGTCATGCGCCCCTGGCGCAGCACGAAACTGCGTATCGTCATTGCCGCTTGTCTTTTTCAATCACGGCGTAGGCCGAGTGATTATGAATGGATTCAAAATTTTCCGAGGAGACGCGATAGGCGGCGATGCGCGCGTCGGCATTCAAGGCCGATGCCACATCACGCACGATGTCCTCGACGAATTTCGGATTTTCGTAGGCGCGCTCCGTCACATATTTCTCGTCCGGGCGCTTCAGCGTTGCCCACAGCGGACACGAGCCGCCCTCTTCGCCTACGGCAATCAGCTCTTCCATAGCAAAGGGCTGCGCCGCGTCAAACAGCGCGCGGATGATGACGTGCGAGCGCTGGTTGTGCGCGCCGTATTGCGAAATTTCCTTGGAACAGGGGCAAAGGCTCGTGACCGGCACCACCACCTGCGCCCAGACTTCCACGGCATCACGGCTGCCGTCCACCGTCCAGCGCACCGCGTAGTCCATCAGGCTCTGCGTTTTCGACACCGGCGCGGTCTTGTTGATAAACAAGGGAAAATCGAGATGAATCGTGCCCGCCTCGGCTTTCAGGCGATCGAGCATTTCCGCGTGCAGCGCGGCAAGACCGGCGAGATCGTAGCGCGGCGTTTCATTGAGCAAATGGATGAAACGCGACATATGCGTGCCTTTTTGATGATGCGGCAGCGCGACCGTCAGTTCGGCGGTGGCCACGGTGTGCTGCGTGCCGCCTTGGGTTGCGACCTGCAACGGCACGCGCACGTCGCGCACGCCGACGCGGGTGATATCGATGCGGCGGCTGTCGGGGCTGCCCTGCACATCGGGGATGGCATGTTGTGTCATGGATGATTCACCAAAATTCAAAAGGTGCGTATTATCGTTTGAAAAACCTGAAGCTGCAAATGCTTTGCTGTTTTGCAGCATGTGGTAAATTTTCTCATCACAAAGCGCTTGTCATGAGAAATTTTCTCACGACAAGCGCTTCATGATAGTAAAAAATCACTATTTTAAGCCGTTCAATGATTTGACGCCCGTACCACCCGCGTTTCCCCCGCGCTCTGCAAGGTGCAACGGCTGCCCGCGGTCAGCAGCGCCGCTTCGCCGGGACGCAAGCGCAGACGCGCATCGCCCTCCGTCAGTTGCAATTCCCCTGACAGCACCAGCAGCACCGTCGCTTCTTCTGCCACGAGCGTTTCCACGCTGCCATCCGCCATGCCAAGCACGTCGAGGGCATAATCGGCGACCGGTGCCGGATAGGCGTGCCAGCCGTGCGCTGTCGCAGGCGCGGGCAGAATGGCGGGGCTGACCGCCTGCACGTCAATCACGCGCAACAGTTCCTCAATATCCATGTGTTTCGGCGTCAAACCCGCGCGCAGCACGTTGTTCGATGCCGCCATGATTTCCACGTTCTGCCCGAAAAGATAGGCGTGCGGCAGGCGCGCGGGCTGGAAAATGCCCTCACCGGGGCGCAACTGCACGATATTGAGGAGATAAAACGAGAGCAGCCCGGCATCGAGCGCGTCGCGGGGAATCTGCATCGTGCGCACCGTATGGTGCAGCCAAAAATCCGGGTTGTCCGACATGTGCGACGGCGCGGGCGCATCGAGCAGCGGATCAAGCCACGCCGCAAGCTCCCGCTGCCCGGCACGCAGCACCCGCGCATAGGCGGCTTCAAGCCCCTGTTCGCCAATCATTTGCGCCACCGGTGCCAAACTCGGGCGCGCGGCAAGGCGCGCCGCAATCACCTCCGGCGCGGCAAACCCGTGCAACAGCCAAAATTCGGAGAGCGCCACCATGCTTTCCGGCTTGTGGTTGTCGTCCACATAATTGCGTTGCGCCACAGGGACTTGCGCTGCCACCTCGCGGGCAAAACCGGCCTCGGCCTGCGCCTTGTCGGGATGAAGCTGGATGGAAAGCGGCAGGCGCACATCGAGGATTTTCAGGAGAAACGGCAAGCGCGCGCCGAATCGCGCACGGCTCGCGGCAGAAAGCGCTTCGGGATGCGCGGCCAGCCATTGGTCGAGCGCAAGCGTTTGCCCGTTGTCCGCGAGCAGCGCCGCGCCTTGCGGATGATCGCCGAACCACAATTCGGCCTTGGGGCTGCCGTCCGGCGGTTGTCCGAGGAGGCGGGCGATGTAATCGTGGCCGCCCCAGGCGTAGGGCTGGAGGGTGCCTTGCAAGCGGTAGATCATGGGGAATCCTTTTGTTCCATAAAAATATTAAAAATAGTGATTTTTTACCATCATTAAGCGCTTGTCGTGCAAAAATTTCTCACCAAAAGCGCTTATTGATGAGAAATTTTCTCACTCTCCCTTTGGAGTGTGTTAACAATTCGTGAGTGGGAATGTACGGACGTT
Organism: Cardiobacteriaceae bacterium; assembly: GCA_030532785.1. Taxonomy (GTDB): domain Bacteria; phylum Pseudomonadota; class Gammaproteobacteria; order Cardiobacteriales; family Cardiobacteriaceae; genus JAUMXB01. The sequence goes on along the minus strand of JAUNKJ010000030.1, from coordinate 5,797 downwards.
TGAAAGGCAACTTAAAATTTTGAAGGTTTTGTCGCTGCGCGATTTTCTTCATCCCCCTCTCCCCAACCCCTCCCCCTCGAGGGGGAGGGGCTTTGGCTCATTACTTTATTTGAAATTCATCGCATAAGAACTTGAATTGTCAGCAGTCCACAGGAAACAAGCGCTCCAGCACCAGCGCCATGCCGTCTTCATCATTGCCCGCCGTGGTGTGCGCCACTTGCGCCTGCATTGCCGCCGGGGCGTTGCCCATGGCGACGCCGTAGCCCGCGTCGCGCAGCATGTCGAGGTCGTTGTAATGGTCGCCGAAGGCGATGGTGGCATCGCGCGCCACGCCGAGGCGTTCGCGCAAGAGGCGCACGGCAGCGGCCTTGTTGACAGCGGGGTTGACGATTTCCAGATAGGTGTCCTTGGAGCGGTAGATGGCGAGATGGGGAAAGCGCGCCTGCAATGCCGCTTCCAGTGCGGCGATGGTATCCGCCTCGCCCATCACGAGGATTTTGTGCGCGTTTTCAATCTCTTCCGGTTTGCGCGCGGCGCTGAGCGCGGTGATTTTTTCTTCCTGCGCCGTCCAGCGGTTCGCCGGGTCGGGCGCGTACCACGCCGTGCCGCAATAATAGTTGACGGCGATGTCGTGGCGGCTTTCCAGCAGGGGTTCGAGTTGACGCAGGGAGGCGTTGTCAAGCGTCATGCTGTGGAGAATTTCCCCTTTTCCATCAAAGATGAGCGCGCCATTGAAGGCGATAAAGGGCTGGCCGCCGCCGATTTGCGCGACCAAGGGGGCAACGGCGAGCGGCGGGCGTGCCGAGGCGAGAATCACGGGCACGCCGAGGGCGATGACGCGCTGCACGGCGGCGAGCGTTCTCGCGCTGATGGTGTGGGCGCTGGTGAGCAGCGTGCCGTCGATGTCGGTGAAAATCGCGCGGTATGTCATCGTTTTTCCCCAAAAAGATGTTTGAGCGCGTCTTCGCCGGTGAAAAAGGCGGCGGCTTTTTCCAGATCGTCGATGTGCGCCACCGGGAGGATGATTTGCTGCTGGTTCAGGAGGGTAAGCACGAGAACGCCATCTTCGGAAAGGCGCATCGCGGCAATCGCCGCATACGGCCAGTAACGCCCGCCAGCGGTAAAGCCCTCTTTTTTCAGGCGCCATTTGGGATAACGCAGGCCGTGGGCAAGGACGAGGGCGAGAAAGAGGGCAAGGGCGAGGATGTTGGGCGTGTTTTTGCCGTGCGCAATTTCGTAGTAGAGACCGGCGACGATGATGACGCTGAAAAAAACGGCATCGGCGAGACGACGGCGCAAGCGCACCGCAACAATCGTGTTGCCGAAGCGCTTGGCCTGGATAATGCCGTCGTAGATGAGGAAGGTGGCGTAGCCGAAAACGAGAAGCCAGAGGGCGATGGTGGTGAAGGTCATGAGAGGGATGTTATTTAAAAAAATGGGATTTTATGATTGTTTTTTACCGTAATAAGCGCTTATTGATGGTAAAAAACGATTATTTTTTGGGATTTTTTATTTTTGATGATTTATTACCGCATGGGCTTACGCCGGGCTCCCGTAAAAATCGCGTAGCGATTTTATACGGGCACCCGCGCCCATCCTACGATTTATGCCTGATAATCGGTAAAGCCGAGACGGTTGCCCGCAGGATCAGTGAATTCCACTGCCCAGCCGGTGCGGATGCGGAAGGGTTCGCTCAAAAAGGCGATGTTTTTCTCTTTGAGGGCGGCGTAGGTGGCGCGCACGTCGTCCACGGCTATCCACAGGGTGGGGGTGATGTCGGGAAATTTATTGCGGTCTTTCAGAATGATGGCGGCTTCCTCATCGCCTACCTGAAAGGCGAGCATGCCGTGTTCGGAGAAGTCGAATTTGACCGGCAGGCCGAGAACATCCTGATAGAAGCGGCGGCTTGCGGCGAGGTCTTCGGCGGGGAAGAAGAAGTTGTCGTAGCGCATGGTGTGTTCCTGTTTGCAAGAATGCGAAAAACATGGCCGTAGGGTGGGCTTTAGCCCACCATGCAATGTTTGTTCATGTTGGGGTTCGGCTTTGCCTCACCACCAACCTACAAACGGTGGGCTAAAGCCCACCCTACGAGAGTATGGGAAATTTTCTCATCCACAAGCGCTTATCGTGACTGGAACAGCTCGCGAAGCGAGAGAAATTTTCTCATGAGAAGCGCTTCATGGTGATAAAAAATGATGATTTTTGGGATTTTTGTGAATTTATTGTTTTCGCAGGATGGTGGGTTGACACCCACCCTACGGTTTTGTGGTTTTTGCCGGGTGCGCCGAAGCCCACCCGGTTGTTGCCGTTATGCGAGTATCTTCAGCCAATAGCCGAGGATGCCAATGGCGAAGATGCCGAAGATGAGCCACAGCGCATTCACGCCTTTGCGCAGCAAATACATGCACAAAAAGGTGAGCGCCAGCGCGGGCAGGCCGGGCATGAGGCTGTCGAGCACCGATTGCACGGTGGTGACCTGTTTCTCTCCCATCTGGTTTTCAAATTCGGAGAGGACGAAGGGGATGTTGATGCTCGTCCATTTGTTGACGAGCGCGCCCATGACGAACAACCCGAGAATGGAGGCCGCTTCGGTGATTTTTTGCAGCACGCCGCCGCCCATGTCGGAGACGATTTCGAGGCCTTTCTTGTAGCCGTACTGGATGCCCCAGTAGCGCACGAAGAGGCGCACAGCGTTGAAGAGGAAGAAGAAAAGGAGTGGCCCCAAGATGCTGCCGCTTTGCGCGATGCCTGCGCCAAGGGCGGCGAAGACGGGGCGTGCCGTCCCCCAGAAGATGGGGTCGCCGACGCCGGCGAGCGGCCCCATGAGGCCAACTTTGACGCCGTTGATGGCGGCATCGTCGATGGGCGCACCGTTGGCGCGTTCTTCTTCCATCGCGAGGTTGACGCCGAGGATGGGCGCGGTGACGAAGGGCTGGGTGTTGTAGAACTCGAGGTGGCGCTTGATGGCGTCCTTGCGTTCCTGCGAGTTTTCATCGGGGTAGAGGCGGCGGATGGCGGGGGCAATGCCGAAGGCGTAGCCCAGCCCTTGCATGCGCTCGAAGTTCCACGAGCCTTGCAAAAAGTTGGAGCGCACGAAGCAGGCGTTGAGGTCGGCCTTGGTGAGATGCACTTTTTTCTCTTTGTTTTCCATGATGTTGCTCCTTAATCCAGTCGATTATCCAGGGTGTTCTTGCCGTTGGCGGCGGGTGTGCCTCCGCCGATGCCCTTGTGGTATTTCGGGTGCATCTGGATGTAGAAGTAGGCAAGCGCGACGCCAAGCACGCCCAAGGCGACGAGGTTGAAGTTGGTAAAGGCGGCGACGACGAAGCCGACGAAGAAGAACATCATCAAATGCGGCGCGCGCATCATGTTGATCACCATCGCATAACCGACGACGACGATCATGCCGCCCGCAACGTTCAGCCCGCCGGTGACGACTTCCGGGATGCTGTCGAGCATGGATTTCACCGTGTCGGTGCCGACGGTGGCAGCGACGATGACGGCGGGAATGGCCACGCGCATCGCCTGCATGATCAGCGCGCTCAGGTGGAAAAGGGTGATGGTGCGCAGATTGCCGGTTTGCACCGCGCGGTCGGCGGCGTGGTGGAAGGCAACGGCGGCGGTGCGCACGAGGATGGTGAGCACCTGGCCTGCGGCGGCGAGCGGAATCGCAAGCGCGATGCCGGTGCCCATATCCTGTTTGCCGGCGATAACGAGAATGGTGGAGATGATGGAGGCGAGCGCGGCATCGGGGGCGAGCGCCGCGCCGATGTTCATCCAGCCGAGCGCCATCATTTCCAAAGTACCGCCGATGATGATGCCGGTGGTGATGTCCCCCAGCACCAGACCTGTGAGCGTACAGGCGATGAGCGGGCGGTGGGTTTGCGCTTCGTCGAGTACCGATCCCGCGCCGGCGAGACAGCCGACGAGGAAAACGAGCACGATTTGCAGGGTGGAGAGTTCCATATCAGGCTCCTTGGTTTGCGGGTTTGTATTTGTCGGCAATCAGGCGCAGCACCGGCACTTTCTTGTCGGAGGCGACCTTGCGCACTTCGAGTTCGATGCCGTGCTTGTCCAGCTCCTCAAAAGCGGCGATGTCTTTTTCATCCACGGAAACCGAGGTATCGAGCATCACCCGCCCTTCCTTGTACGCCATGCCGCCGATATTGATGGATTTCACCGGCACGCCACGGCGCACCAGTTCGAGAGCGTCCGTCGGGTTGGTAAAGAGCAGCATCACCTTTTCCCCGGCGTATTCCGGGTTGTTGTAGACGCGAATCATCTTGTCGATATCGACCACATGCGCGGTCACGCCCGGCGGCACCGCCTGCTTGAGCATCGTCGCACGGGTTTTATCCTTCACCACATCATCATTGACCACGATGATGCGGCTGATGCCCGTTTCCTTCGTCCAGCGCGTCGCGACTTGCCCGTGAATCAGGCGATCATCGATGCGCCACAGGCCGAACTGCATATGTTCGCCGGGAATCACCGCTTTCGACGCCTCTGCACGCAAGCGCTGGATTTCCGGGTCGTTATCGTCCACCGCGTCTGTGTCCGCGGCTTGCGGCGCGGCAACGGCAACGGCAGGCGCAGCGGATTTTTGCGTTTTGCTTTTCAGCGCTTTCACCCCGTCCGCGCCCTCATTGAGGGCCGTCTGCACCAGAGACGCAAGATCATCGCTATCGTCGCGTTCCATCAGCACCGACACCAGCATTGGCACATTGACCCCCGCCACCACCTCGCAATCCTCACGCCCATTGGCAATCAGACTCGCGGCATTGAAGGGCGTGCCGCCCCACAAATCGACGAGCAGCAACAAACCGGCACGGCAATCGAGTTCTGCGGCAGCGGCGCGCATCTTCTCGCCGAGCACCTCGCCGTTCTCGCCCGGCACAAAATCCACGCAACGCACATTCTCCTGCGCGCCGACAATCATCTCGCCCGTCGCGAGCAACGCCTTTGCGGCATGGCCATGCGTGGTAATCACAACGGCAATCGTCATTTTCCCTCCTTTTGTCAGGAATCTGGATGACCGGCCGCGACAGGCAACCGGCAAGGCGATTCTAAGTGGCAGATGGATTTGGCGCAATCTGCGCGTCATCCAAAGGCAAAGATTTGTTCATGAGAAATTTTCTCACGACAAAGCGCTTATCATGCAAAAATTTCTCACCGCAAGCGCTTCATGATGGTAAAAAACAACCATTTTTGATGGTTTTATGAAATACCTGACAACTCAACGAAACTGTATCGGCACGGTAATCTCCATCGCCTTGCCGCCGGGCGGGGGCTGGTAACGCGCGGTGTTTGCCACGGTCTGCAGGGCGGCGTTGTCGAGCGTGGCGTTGCCGCTGCTTTGCCGCACATGGATATTGCTGAAGCTGCCGTTGGCCTGCACGGTAAAGCCGATAACGGTTTTGCCCTTGTCGCGCACGCGGCGCGGCTTGTGGCGCTCGATCGCCTTGCCCAACCCCTGGCGATAGGCGCTGATGGCATTGGCTGACGGCGCGTTGGCAGCAGCGCTCTTTGCCGCAGGATTGGCCGCCGCAGGCTTTGCCACGGCAGGCGCGTTGCCCGCCTTGCCGGTGTTGAACAGCGGCTGCGCGGACGCGGGAGTGGCGCGTTCTGTTTGCGCTTTTGCCGTTTCCTCGCGTTTTGCCTTTTTCGCCTTGGGTTTTTCTTTGGGCTTTTCTTTGGCAGGGGTTTTGCGCTTGGGGACGGGTTTGGGTTCGGGCTTGATTTCCGTTTCAGCCTTGGGGGGCGGCGGGGGTTCAGGCTCGGGTTTAGGCTCGGGTGC
>JAUNKJ010000029.1 GCA_030532785.1 Cardiobacteriaceae bacterium | reverse complement strand
TTATGCGATGGTGGAGGCGGATGACAATCATCATTTTGGCCACGGCAAGGCGGAGAGTTTGTCGGCGCTGGCGCAGGGGATGTTTATTGCCGGGTCGTCGATTTTCCTGATTGTGAGTGCGAGCGGGCGGTTGTATCGCCCGGTGCCGTTGAACAATGATGCGGTGGGGATTGTGGTGATGCTGGTGTCGCTGGCGGCGACGGCGGCGTTGGTGGTGTATCAGCGCCATGTGCTGCGTCAGGTGGATTCGCCAGCGGTGCGCGCGGACAGTTTGAATTATTTGAATGATTTGCTGACGACGGCGGGGGTGCTGGCGGCGCTGGTGCTTTCGGCGCTCGGCTGGTATCCGGCGGATCCGCTGATTGCGATTGGCGTGGGGCTGTATATGCTGCGCGGGGTGTGGATTATTCTCAAGGAGGCGGTGGCGGCGTTGATGGATGTGGCGTTGCCCGCGGAGGAGATGGCGCGGATTGAGGCGGCGATTGCGTCGGTGCCGGGGAGCGAGGGGGTGCATCGCTTGCGCGCGCGGCGCAATGGCAAGTGGCGGATGGTGGATATGCATTTGGAGTTCGACGATGGGGTGTCGCTTTTCGAGGCGCATGAGATCAATGATTGCGTGGAGGAGGCGATTGCCGCGTGTTTCGATGGGCCGGTGGAGATCATGATTCATATGGAGCCGAAGAGTGTGGCGCATGATGATCGTCACAAGTTGGGTTGAGGCGTTGTTTCCCCGGCGTTGCGCGTTGTGCGCGGCGCAGGGGGAGTATTTGTGCGCGCAGTGTGCGGCGCGTTGCCCGGAGATGGGGACGCATTGCCGCACCTGCGCGCGGGCGATGGCGGAGGCGGGGCGGCAGTGCGGGGCGTGTTTGCGGCGGCCACCAGCGATCGATACGCTGCATGTGCGCTGGCATTACCGCGATTGGGTACGGGATTTGGTACTCGGCGGCAAATATCAGGGGAAGAAGGGATGTTTGCTCGCGTTGGGCGAGGGAATGCGGGCGTTGTTGCCGCAGGTAGATGAGGTAGATGTGGTGGTGCCGATGCCGATGTCGCGGCGGCGTTTGTGGCAGCGCGGTTTCAACCAGACCGATATTCTCGCGGCTGTACTCGCCAGGACGCTGGGCGTGCGGGTGGACAAGCGCTTGCTGTTCAAAATGCATCGCCCGCCGCAGTCGCGCCTCAATACGCATGACGCACGGCGGCGCAATATCCGCGCGGCTTTCGTGTGCGAAAAACTGCCGCCCGCGCGGGTGTTGCTGGTGGATGATGTTTCGACCAGCGGCGCGACGTTGAACGAGGCGGCAAAGATGCTGAAAAGGGCAGGGGCGCAAAGGGTGCATGGCATCGTCGCCGCTGCGTTGTAATCGTCATTCATATATATAAGGAATATCCATGCAAGATTTCATTCCCGTGATCGGCTTTATCGGCGCTTATGTCATTGCGCGCATGATGGGCCACGGCGACATCGCCATGTATGTCGCAACCGCTGCGCTGATGCTCGTGACCGTGTTGCAAATCGCTTGGATGCTGGTGCGTAAAAAGCCGGTGGAAAAACGGCATTGGCTGACCTTGGCGGTGATACTCGTACTCGGCGCGGTAACGCTTGCCTTCCGCAACGACCTCTTCATCAAATTCAAGCCGACCGTGCTCAACGTCGCCATTGCCGCCGTCTTTCTCGGCTCGCAATGGGTCGGCAAGGAAAACCTCACCCAGCGCATGCTCGGCAGCCTCTTCGACATGCCCGCCGGACACTGGACGCGGCTCAACCTCGCCTGGGTCATCTTCTTCATCGCCGAAGGCATTCTGAACGCTGTCGTGGCGCTGACCGCCAGCAATGACTTCTACATCGGTTTCAAACTCTGGGGGCTGATGGGCATGACCTTCGCCTTCATGATTGCCCAGTTCATCGTCCTGCGCCGCTATGTGCGCAACGGGGACAGCCATGGACAATAGCGCCCGCATCGCCGCGATGCGCGCGGCACTGGAAAACGCCTTTGCCCCGCAGCGCCTCGACATCCACGACGACTCGCACCACCACGCCGGACACAGCAGCCACGGCGGCGCCGGACACTTCCGCGTGGAAATCGTCGCCGATGCCTTTGCCGGCAAGAACCGCGTCGAACGCCACCAAATGGTCTTCGCCGCCCTCGCGGCACTCATCGGCAAAGACATCCACGCCCTCGGTATCCGTGCGCAAACCCTGGAAGAAACAGAAAAATCGTAAAAATAAACGTTTTTTCTCTTGATAAAGCGCTTATGGTGAGAAATTTTCTCATCATAAGTGCTTTATCATGAGAAAATTTACCAAATGCATTCTTTCGGCGACCAAAACCGCCTCACCCCCGGCAAAAACAAAAAACCAGCGCGAACAAACGATAAAAAAATGGTGCGAAAAAAGTGGAAAAAAAAGTTGACGACCGTCCGCGAATCCCTATAATGCGCACCACCAAGCGGGAATAGCTCAGTGGTAGAGCACAACCTTGCCAAGGTTGGGGTCGCGAGTTCGAATCTCGTTTCCCGCTCCAAATTCCGAAAAAGCTCCTTCATCGGAGCTTTTTTTATCAGACAAGTTCAACAAAAAAAGGCTGGATGGCAGAGTGGTCATGCAGCGGATTGCAAATCCGTGGACGCCGGTTCGATTCCGACTCCAGCCTCCAAACCCAACAATCAGCGCCTCTCAGGCGCTTTCTTTTTGCCTGAAATTTGTGTGGCTGCCTGTTCTTTGGGCAATTGCCTGATGAGGTTGTTCGTGCATCAATATGGATAAAAAGCGTTATTCAAAATTAGCCATCATTTGTCTAATTAGTCAAAGCGTATCTAAATTTGTATAATCGTCGCATCATCCCACAGGGCATCCCATGAAGCACTCCGTTGACCCCTTGTATTATCAGCGCACCAGGTACGCGCAGGCGCTTGTCTCCATGCTGGCAGACGGTATCGTCAGCGCCTTTACCCTCTTTGCTCCGCGCCGCATGGGCAAGACGCAATTCTTGCTGAACGACATCAAGCCTGCGGCGGAACAGGCCGGATTCGACGTCTTCTACTTCAGCTTTATGGATGCCGGTCTCCATACAGAAATCCGCTTCCAGCAAGCGCTTTTGGAATTCGCGCAAAATCTCACGGCGAGCAGCAAGATCAAAAACTGGTTGACCAGCATCCAGAGCGTGGAAGTGCTGGGTGCCAGCATCACCCGCAGCGCCGTACATGAGCACATCAGCGTGAGCGAAGTGATCGAGGAACTGGCGCAAGGCAAAAAGCCGGTATTGATGCTGCTGGACGAAGTGCAGGAACTGGCGAGAATCGAAGGCACGGCCAACCTTGTGCGCTCCCTGCGTACCGGGCTGGATATTCATCGCGCGAAAGTCAAAGTCATCTTCACCGGCTCCAGCACCAACGGCCTGCGGCAAATGTTCAATGACAACAAAGCGCCATTCTTCCAGTTTGCCCATGCCATGGATTTTCCCGTACTGGACAGGGAATTCACCGATTTTCTCGCCGACATTTACGAAAAGCGCACCGGAAAAATGTTGGATAAAGACGCCATGTATCAATGGTTTGTCCGGCTGGAACATATCCCGCTGCATATGCGCACCATCATCCAGAACATGATTTTGAACCCGGATTTGTCGCTTGACGAAGCGGGCAATCATCAAAAGCAGCATCTTTATGATGACCCGGCTTACAGCGATAAGTGGCTGACCCTGAAAGCCATGGATCAGCGCATCCTGCACAGCATCGCACATGGCAAGCAAGGGCTTTACAGCGAAGATAGCCGCAGGGCGTTGGCGGAGAGCCTGGGCGTGGATGAAGTCACCGTGAGCCAAATGCAGGCTGCACTGCGCCGTCTGGAACGTGATGACCTCATCACCAAAAACAGCGCCAACCAATGGGCAATCAATCATCCGGATATGGAAGGCTGGATCAAGGAAAACAGCTGACAAATCAGAGAATCATCCATCCGCCAGTAAATCCGGCGCACGATAGCCCATTTTCAGCCAGGCCTTGCGGCGTTTCTCTGCCATGCGTTGCAGCGTGGGAAGTGCGGTATCCACATAATCGTAGGCGCGGATGATGGTTTTGCCAGGGCTGTCGCGGTGCAGCCGTCCGGCGTATTGTTGCAGCGTGCCTTGCCAGGAAACGGGCATGGCGAGGAACAGCGTATCCAGCGGCGGATGGTCGAATCCCTCGCCAATCAGGCGGCCAGTCGCGAGGAGGATGCGCGGTGCATCATCGGGCAATTGTTGCAGGGCATCGAGCACGGCTTGGCGGCGCTTTTTGCCGAGCTTGCCGTGGAGAATGAAAAGATTGGGTGTGTCGGCAAGCCCATCGGCGAGCAGGAAAAGATGTTTGCTTTGTTCGGTGAGCAGCAGGATTTTGCCGCCTTGCTGATAGAAAACTTGCACGTCATCAATAATTTGCCGGTTTCGCGCTTCGTGGTGGACGAGATGGCGGAACAGCGCTTGGATATTGCCGTCCAGCGGTGGCAAGTCCGTGGGGCGGAAAATGATGTGGCGTTGCAAAGAAGCGTGATCCTGCAACCGGGCATGGTGACGAATCTTGCCGCATTGCATCAGCACGATGGGCTGTTGGCCGTCGCGTCTGGTGGGGGTGGCGGTCAAGCCCAGTACATGCCGCGCCGGGGCGAGCTTCAGAATGCGCTCAAAGGAATGCGCGGAAATGTGATGGCATTCGTCGACGACAATATGGCCATAGGCAGCAAGGCATTCCGGCAAATCTTCCCGGCGCGCGAGGCTTTGCAGCAGGGCAATGTCGAGCTGGCCATTGAGGGTATTTTTGCCCGCGCCGAGTGCGCCGATGCTGGCTTCGTCCACATCGAGAAAATCGCGCAAGCGCTGCTGCCATTGGCGCAACAATTCGGCGCGATGCACCAGAATCAGGGTGCTGGTTTGCCGCGCCGCGATCAGGGCAGCGGCTGTAACCGTTTTGCCGAAAGCGGTCGGCGCGCAGAGAATGCCGATATCGTGTGCGAGCATAGCATCCACCGCCGCTTGCTGCGCCTCGCGCAAAGTGCCGGTAAAGCGCAGGGCAAGTGACGTGCCGCGCTGCCGTTTGTCTTCGATAATTGGTTCAATGTGATGCGTAGTCAGGAGATCAAGCACGGCATCGAGGCAGCCGCGCGGCAGGGCAATGTGCTGCGGAAAATTCTCCGCACAACCAATCACGCGCGGCTTGTTCCACACCGGCAAGCGCAAGGCCTGCGCCTGATAAAACTCGGGATTGGCAAAAGCGGCGAGACGAATCAAACGATTGCGCAGCGCTTGCGGCAGGTGCTGTTTGTCGATAAAGATTTGCTGGGCGAAAATCATGGCAATGCGCGGCGGGCAATCCTGTGGCGACAGCAACGGCGCAGCCGTGCGGGGACGCCATGGCTCCGCCAAATCTTCCGCTTCGATGAACGCGACATCCAACACTTGTTGCCCACCGCCGAGGGAAAGCAGCAGGGATTTCACCGTTTCCCGTGTGAGGCGATAGATGCCAGCCAAAAACGCCCATTGATCGGCAACAGGCTGAAAATATTCGTCAACAAATACGCTGCCACCATGCGCACGCGCTTCCTTTTGCAGAGGAAGTGCAATCAGATTGCCCAGCCCGCCCTTGGGCATAGTGTCCTGGTTGGGAAACAGGCGATCATAACTGTGCAACGAAAGCTGTCGCGTGCGGCGGCACGTTTCGCTGATGAGCGCTGCACCCAATTGCCGCGCCAGTGCAGCAGACAAAGGCTCGGCAAAGAACCACCACAAATGCGCGCCCTGCCCGGAACGTGAAACTTCTACCGCCACCGGCAAATCCAGCGCTTTGCAGGTTTCGACGACGGCAGCAGCATCCGCCTGCCAATCGCCGTCATCAAAATCCATCGCGAGAAAAAAGCAGGATTCATCCGCGCGCAAAGGATACATGCCGACGGTGTGCGCGCCGGACAAATGGCGGTAAATCACCTCGTCCGTCAGCGGCAAAAATTGCCGCGCCGAACAGGCGGAACATTTGATTTTTGGCTTGCCGCAAATGCCGGGCTGCCATTCATGCGCACAGGCCGGGCTGTACCCGGCCTTGCCTTGCCGCGATTGCCAGCGCACGGCATAAACATCCTCCCGCCCGCGAAACAGCGAACGGAAAAGGGCAATTTTTTGCGGAACGGATAAATGCGCGGAATTACCCGTGGCGTTAGGAAAAGGGGAGGGTGTACTGCTGTCATCCGGCAACCGCAACGCCCCCTCGCGCCAATCAATGCCCGCCTCGTCCAGCAAACGGCGCAGGCGGGAAATTTCTGCCAGATAAGCAGCATCGGTGGAAGGCATGATTTTTTATTGGAAACCATCCATCGGTACTACCGCGATAATCTGCATATCGCCATCAAGAATGGCCGTCCATTCCCATTGATCGGCGGAGGTTATCGGCAAATAACGGAAAGCATCCATCGGTAAGCCCGTAGGGCGGACAGCCTCTGCAAGTATCTGGCGTGCATCGTTATCTACACGATTAGCCAGTTCTGTTAGTGGATGCGAATGCGTGCGCATCGTCTGCGTGGCCTCTGCATACGGTATCCACCAACTCGGGCGCTGGCCGATGTCGTAGCCTTGCATGGCAATGTCCACCATTTCCATATTGTCGTCAGCCGCATTTTGCGGACGGGCAGCGACATGCAGCATGCCAAACAAGGGCAGCTCCCGGAATTCGGGACGCGCCTGCGGCAATTCTTCTATGCGGATCTCATCGGCAGTCAGTACACGCAGGCGATCCACCTGATAGGCAAGCACGGCAGGGCGTGCGGTGTATACGGTATAAAGGCCGTAGAACAAAGCGGAAAGCTGGATGAGGATGACCAACGAAAAATCCAGCAGCACTTCCGGGCGCTTTTTACGCGGATTGGCGAGTATGAAAGTGAGCGCTGGGCCGCATACCACATCCACGGCGATGACCAGCCAGAACAGATTGAAACTGCCCATCAATTCGCGAAAAGGATGCGGATACCACACAAAAAAGACCAAACAGGCCACCAATACGGCCACCAGCAGGGAAAGCGCAAGATGCATACCGGCGATTTTGCCGGCGAAACGGAAGCGGGGAGTGGCAAGCATGAAGGGAATCCTTTCGTAGAATGACGGTGCAATTATTGCAATATTCGTGCCGGAGACATGTGGCGGGATTTGTTTTGGGTTAAGGACGTTGTCTGCAACATCCGTGGTACGCCCCTACGAGATTGGATTGGAAGATGTTTTCAATATTTAAGGCGAATTTATGCTGCATTTTTACCGCGATAAGCGCTTGGTGGTGGTAAAAAATCATCATTTTTAGCTGTTTTTTGATGGGGTGAAATGTTTGATAAAACCAAAAACTACAGAATGCTTTCTTTCTTTTGGAGAATGCCTTGTTCCAGATAATATGCTTCCAGCAGCTGATAGATTTTTTCTTTTAGCCGGTTTTTGTGTTCGTAGCCGGGAGCGGTTGCGCCGCGCAGGATGGCGAGCATACCGCCTTTTTCATCGGCAAAAATATCGGCTTCCACACCGGGGAAATAGCCGGATTTGCCATGCAATACATACTCATGCCCACCTTGCTGATAGGGCTGAAAAACATAACCGTAGCAGCCATCGAGCAGATTGATGGTGCAAGGCGTTGTACGGCGGGAAAAAAGATTGAGCGGTGCATCCTGCAAAGCGGGTTGCAAGCTGTGAATCAGTCCCAATGCGGAGCCGGATAGTCCGCCTACAGCAGACAGGGAATCTTTGAAGTCGAATTGGTCGCGATAGAATTCGCCGTAAAATGCTTCATGGCGGAAATCATATTGAATTTCATCGGGTAAAAAATCATTCTCAACGAAGTGAATGCCATGTTTTTCCAAAGCAAAAACCCGTTCTGCCGCTTCGCGGAAAGAAAGCCCCGTTGTTTTTTCCACGATGGCACCGAGCAGGCAGTAACCGACATTGGAATATTGGTATTGGGTGTCGGGGGCAAAATCGAGTTGCGTCGATGCAAGTTGCTGCAAATCTGTGGGGCACCAAGGCTTTTGACCGGCAGTGAGCATGGGGGTATACGTTTTGAAGCGGTCAAACCCGCCGGTGTGTTCCAACAACATGGCAACGGTAATCTCGCCAATGCGCGTATCCTGCCAAGGCTTGGGTATTGCGAGAATATCCACCACTTTGTCATCAAGATGCAATTTGCCCTGGTTTGCGAGCTTTAGAACCAATATGGAAGTAAATACCTTGCTGACGCTGGCGTAGCGCAAACGCGAATGTTCGGTGAGCGGCTTTTCGCCGCGAAAGTCGTCTTCCCAGCCGCTTTCGCAATGATGAATTGCGCCATCAGGCTCGCGCCATGCCAATTGGTTGTTGAGCGAGGCTTGCGTATCCAGCGTGTATTGCATCAATTCGTGCAGAAAAGGCGGCGCATCTGGCGAGCAACGAATATTGACAAAAGGCTTTTGCAAGCTGTATGCAGCGCGGCGTACTTGCTGATGATGATTGGTCCAGAGATAGGCAGCAGCGGCAATGATGCTCACAAGAAAAACCACCAGAAAAATATCGCGCTTGCGTATATGAGAGAACAACTTTTTATGGCTCACGGCATTACCAATATTGGGCAATCAGGGAAAGAAGCAGCATATGCGCCGGGTAGAAAATATAGAAGAAATAGCGCCCGCCCCAGTTTTTGCCACGTGTGCCATCGTAGCAATACCACAGGGCAGGTACTGCCAACATGCCGAAAGGAAACCAATGAAGCACAACGGTTGACATGCCCAATATTACACCGGCATCGGTGAGCAGCATCAGACCCATAGCAGCGAGCAGATAAGCGACAATTTGCGCTTTGCGCTGTTCGCGGAAGGCTGCCAATACCAAAGTAAAGATAATCAGATAAACGCCCCAATCCATCCAGGCGGACAGAAGCAAGAGCAGAGCGATGATGCTAACGCGCACCAAACGCTTGAGAGGCAATTGCCAGGCAAGCAGAGCCAGCAGGGCGAAGAGAAGATTGAAAAGGACGTTGCCCTTTTCAAACCATGCAGCAGGCGTTGCCAGCAGCGCTTGCCAAGCCATGCCATCTTCCTGCATTTGTTGCTGCATATAGGCAAAAGGCAATTGCGAAATGACGGCAAAGACGAAAAGACGCAGCAAATATCGCGTGCGGCTATGGGTGAAATAAAAGCCTTCCACGAGAAAGAAGCACATGGTCGGTGCGGTAAAACGGCCAAAAAAGTGCATGGCTTGCCCAAGCCAATTATCCGTGCCGACAAACAGCCAGGCAATATGATCAATCAACATCGCCACGATAGCGATCCATTTCAAAACATTGCTGGATAGTGTCATGGGCGTATTCTCTGGATGATGGGCTTATAAAAAAAGGCGGGAAAACCCGCCTTTTTTGTTCCAAAAGGAATATTAGAAAGTGCCTGCAGCGCAACCAGTTGAACGGAACTTAGCGTCTACATCAGTTTTACAGGTCCAAGAACCAGCGGTACTGCGAGTCCAAGCCAGTTTTTTGCCATTGATAGCAGATGCAGCGTTTTGACCGAAAGTGGCGGTGACAGCAACTTCTTTAGTTGCGGCATCTTCAGCTTTTGCATAGTTAGTAATTGCCAAGCCTTTTTGTTTTGTGTCAGCTGCAGTTGCGTCATTAGTAGTTGATGAAGTGCCAGAAGCAGCTACCAAGTTGCTTGTGGTCCAGCCAATAAAGCAATCACTAGCTCCTTTACCGTTGATCAGGCAATCTTCGATTGCAGTCTTAACAGCGCTGGTTTCGCCCATGACACGGCTGACTTGTGAACGAGCAACGTAGTTTTGGTATTGCGGGATAGCGATGGCAGCCAAGATGGCGATGATGGCCACAACGATCATGAGTTCGATAAGGGTGAAACCTTTTTGGATTTGCTTTTTCATGTTGTTCTCCTGGAACTAAAAGTAATGTCGGGGTTGAGACAGCGTCTTGCTGTCGGGAAGGTATATGCCTTGTGCGTGCCAAGATATTTTTCAATTTATTTTTCATGATATTACTAAATTTATACTTGCATCAATGGTCGTTTTGCAGAGGGAGATGGAGAGACATTTGGGGGATAGATGGTGGACATTTTGCGGCAATGTGGACGTAATCTGTCACTTTGGATGTTCTACATGCACGTTATGGATGCAGTGCCAAGACGGTCACTTTGCGAAAATTCATGAAATTTTACGCTGGTGCCGTATTCTTTTGCTGAGGTGAGTTGTGTCATCGAGAGGATGATACAGGGGGAATGTTACAAACATGCGGCGAGATGGGGTTGGTTTATGATTTTTTTATGCATGTTTACGCTCATGCCATAAGCACTTTGCGGCGATGGACTGATGAACGATCTGTGGGATTTTACTTTATGATGGTTTTACAGCGTCCAGAGGAAAAACAAAAAAGGCGGATGAATCCGCCTTTTTTCTGTCAAGGATGAAAGGTATCAAATATCGGCAGCGCATCCGGATGGGCGGAATTTGCTGTCCACGTTGGTGTGGCATGACCAGCTGCCTTCGGGAGAGCGTTTCCACTGTAACTCTTTTGTATGAAGGAGTCCGGTGGAGTTGTTTCCGAATACGGCTTTAATGATGGTTTCTTTGCCGTAGGGTGCAATGGTCAATCCTGATTGTCCGGTCGTTTTTGCGGTAGAGCCTGCAAGAAGATTACTGCGTGTCCAGTTCAATTCGCATTCTGTGTCTGCTTTGGAAAAGTGCAGACAGATTTCTACTGTAGTACGCACATCAGCCGTTTCACTCATGACGCGACTGACCTGGCTACGGGCGACGTAGTTCTGGTATTGGGGGATGGCGATGGCGGCGAGGATGGCGATGATGGCAACGACGATCATCAGTTCGATGAGGGTGAAGCCTTTTTGTACGGTTTTTTTCATGATGGTCTCCATAGAGTTTTCAACGGGTTGGAGGCCAAGGATGGGGTGGCCTGATAGTGGCGCCTATGCGTTTGGGATGCCAGTTTATTTTTTTTTATGAATTTCAGTTTGTTGTTGGTTTTTGCATTGTGATCAAAGTGTGGGGGGCGGATTGGTTTTGGTGTAGGGACGTTGTTTGCAACGTCCTTTAAGGTCAGATGGCTTGCGAGTAGCGTTTGTTTTGTGCGGGGGTGAGGTAGGCGTCGAAGGTCATGGCGATGTTGCGTATCAAGAGGCGGCCGGGGGAGAGGACGTCGAGGGTGGTGTCGGTGAGGGTTATCAGGCCGTCGTGGGCGAGTTCTTCAAGCGCCTGCCATTCTTTGGCAAGGTATTGTTTGGCTTCGATTTCAAATTTGTCACCGACGGCGTGGAGGTCGAGGTGGAGGTTGCACATGATTTGGGTGATGCAGTGTTGGCGGATGTGGTCGTCTTTATTGAGGGTAACGCCGCGCAGGACGGGGAGGCCGCCAGCGTCAAGCGCCTGGTAATAACGGCTGCGGGCTTTTTGATGCTGGCTGTAGTGGTTTTCGAGCATGGCGATGGCGCTGGTGCCGAAGCCGATGAGGTCGCAGTTGCTGTAGGTGGAGTAGCCCTGGAAGTTGCGGTAGAGGGTGCCGTTTTTTTGGTGTTGGACGAGGCTGTCGTCGGGTTTGGCGAAGTGGTCGAGGCCGATGAATTCGTAGCCTGCGGCGGTTAAGCGTTCGATGCTCATGTCGAGGATGTCGAGTTTTTCGGCAGGGCTGGGCATGTCGGCGGCGTTCATTTGTTTTTGCGCGCCGAAGAGTTGCGGCATGTGGGCGTAGTTGAAGAGGGCGAGGCGGTCGGGGGAGAGTTCGATGATGGCGTCGATGGTGTGGGCGAAGCGTTCGCGGGTTTGCAGGGGCAGGCCGTAGATGAGGTCGCAGGAGATGGAGTGGTAGCCGTGGACGCGGGCGCTTGCGACCATGTTGCGGATGTCTTCCAGGGGTTGGACGCGGTTGATGGCGCGCTGGACGTCGGGGTCGATGTCTTGCACGCCGAAGCTGACGCGGTTGAAGCCGATGTCGCGAAGGGTTTTTAAATAGGCGTCGTCGACGGTGCGCGGGTCGATTTCGATGCTGTATTCGCCTTCTGCTGCAAATTGAAAGTGTTGCCGCAGGAGGTCCATGATGTGGCGTATTTCGTCAGGGCTGAGGAAGGTGGGGGTGCCGCCGCCGAAGTGGAGCTGGACGACGCGGCGGTGGCTGTCGATAAGCGCTGCCTGGCGGCTGATGTCGAGGGCGAGGTAGCGCAGGTATTCGCTGGCCTGGGCGTGGTTGCGGGTGATGATTTTGTTGCAGCCGCAGTAGTAGCAGACGTGTTCGCAGAAGGGGATGTGGATGTAGAGGGAGAGATCGCGGCCTTTGGCGTTGCTTTCGCGCAGGGCGTTTTCGTAGTCGGTGGCGGTGAATTGTTCGTGGAATTGGACGGCGGTGGGGTAGGAGGTGTAGCGCGGGCCTGCGATGCCGTATTTGTGGATGAGGGTTTTGTCGAGGTAGTGGCTCATGATGGAATCCGATAGTGTTTTTTTCTCATGTCTAAGCGCTTTGTGTGAGAAATTTTTGCATGGTAAGCGCTTGATGGTGGTAAAAAATGGTTATTTTTGGTGGGTTTTTGTAACGGTTCTGTGGTTGTTTGATGGTTTTTGTCCCCTCACCCCTGCCCCTCTCCCGTAAACGGGAGAGGGGTTGAAATTGCAGATTAGAAGAGTCCGTGGATATTGCCGTGTTCGTCGATGTCGATGCGCTCTGCCGCCGGGGATTTGGGCAGTCCCGGCATTCTCAGGATGTCGCCGGTAAGCGCGACGACGAATCCCGCACCGGCGGAGACGACGGTGTCGCGCACGGTGATGCGGAAGCCTTGCGGGCGGCCGAGGAGGGCGGGGTTGTCGGAAAGCGAGTATTGCGTTTTCGCCATGCATACGGGGAGGTTGCCGTAGCCGAGTTTTTCGAGGAGGTCGATTTGACGTGCGGCATCGGCGCTGAAGTCGACGCCGTCCGCGCCGTAGATGCGGGTGGCGATGGCTTTGATTTTATCGCGCAGCGGTTCGCGGTTTTCGTAGGTGGGTTGCCACTCGGCCGGTTTTTCCGCAATTGCTGTGAGCACTTTTTCCGCGAGCGCTTCGCCGCCCGCGCCGCCTTTGGCCCACACTTCGCAGAGCGCGACGCGCGCTTTGGCTTGTTCGCAGTAGTGGCGGATGGTGTCGAGTTCGGCGTCGGAATCGCTTGCGAAGCGGTTGATGGCGACGACGACGGGGACGCCGAATTTGCGCATGTTTTCAATGTGCTTGATGAGGTTGACGATGCCGCGTTCCACGGCGGATACATCCGGGGCGGCGAGGTCGGCTTTGTTGACACCGCCGTTGTATTTGAGGGCGCGCACGGTGGCGACGATGACGGCGCAGTCGGGGCGCAGGCCGCTTTGCCGGCATTTGATGTTGAAGAATTTTTCCGCGCCGAGGTCGGCACCGAAGCCGGCTTCGGTGATGGTGTAGTCGGCGAGGCGGGTGGCAAGGCGGGTGGCGATGACGCTGTTGCAGCCGTGGGCGATGTTGGCGAAGGGGCCGCCGTGGATGAGGGCGGGGGTGCCTTCGAGGGTTTGCGCGAGGTTGGGGCGGATGGCGTCTTTGAGCAGCGCGGCCATCGCGCCGTGCGCCTGCAAATCGCGGGCGTGGACGGGTTCGCCGCTTTTGCTGTAGGCGACGATGATGTTGCCAAGGCGGGTTTTGAGGTCGGCGAGGTCGTTGGCAAGGCAGAAGACGGCCATGACTTCGCTGGCGACGGTGATGTCGAAGCCGTCGGGGCGCAGGGTGCCGTCGGCGGGTTTGCCGTTGCCGGAAATGATGTGGCGCAGCTGGCGGTCGTTCATGTCGAGCGCGCGCCGCCAGGTGATGCGTTTCGGGTCGATATTCAAGGCATTGCCGTGATGGATGTGGTTGTCGATCATCGCCGCCAACAGATTGCTCGCCGCGCCGATGGCGTGCATATCGCCGGTGAAATGGAGGTTGATGTCTTCCATGGGGATGACTTGCGCGTAGCCGCCGCCTGCCGCGCCGCCTTTGATGCCGAAGACGGGGCCGAGCGAGGGTTCGCGCATGGCGACGATGGCGCTGTGCCCCAGGCGGTTGAGGGCGTCGGCGAGGCCGATGGTGACGGTGGTTTTGCCTTCGCCCGCAGGCGTGGGGTTGATGGCGGTAACGAGGACGAGTTTGCCTGTTTTTTCCGCGAGTTGCGCCGCGTTGAGGTCGATTTTCGCCTTGGTGTGGCCGTAGGGGATGAGTGACTCGGGCGCGAGGCCGATTTTCGCGGCAATGTCAGCGATGGGGCGGATGGCGGCGGCGCGGGCGATGTCGGCGTCGGACGGGACAGTCATAGCGGATTCCTTAATATAAACGGTGCGCGGATTATAGCGATTTGAGAAGGTAAAAAAATAGGGGCATTTTGTGATAGTCTGCCGCGCTTTCCTTTCAGCAAAAGAGTCAAAAATGAAAAAACATGTGGTGATTTTTGAAGTGCGCGGCGGCTCGGACAAAGGGCCGGACGGCTACCGCAAGGACAGCATGCCGATGATCGAAGCGCTCAAGCGCCTCGGCTGGACGGGCGAAATCGTCTTTTATGACGACGCCGAGCGCGAGGCGATTTTCGCCAAGGTGCGCGACAGCGCCGACGCCTATGTGAGCCGCATCAACCCTGGCAACCTCAAGGACGAAAGCGCCTATTTCCAAATGTTGCGCGACCTTGTCGCCGCAGGCGTCCTTGGCCTGCCCTATCCCGACGCGATGACCTCCTACGGCGCGAAAGACGCGGTGGCAAAACTCGTCGGCACGGGCTTGGTACCGGAAGATGTCTATGTTTACTACAGCGAAGCGGAGTTGCGCGAGCGCTTCCCGCAAGTGTTGGCGAGCGGCGTGCGCGTGTTGAAACAAAATCGCGGCTCCACCGGCGAAGGCATCTGGCGCGTCGAAGTGCTCGATGGCGCGGCGCAGGGCGCGCCCGTGCCGCTCGATGCGCGTTTGAAGCTGACCGAGGCGCGCGACAATCACGTCGAAGAAAAAACCCTCGGCGAATTCCTCGACTTCTGCCGCCAGTATGTGGAAGGCGAGGGCGGGCAACTCCTCGACATGCCCTTCCTGCCGCGCATCAAGGAAGGGGAAATCCGCGTCCTCATGCTGCTTGGCAAAGCCGTCTCCGTCGTCCACAAAAAACCGGCAGAAGGTGCGGATGCCTTCTCCGCGACGCTCTTCTCCGGCGCGCAATACCGCTACGACGAGCCGCAACAATGGCCGGCGCTGGTACAACTCGTCGAACGCAGCCTGCCGTTGCTCAAGGAAAAACTCGGCGGCTACGATTTGCCGCTGTTGTGGACGGCGGATTTCATCCTCGACACCGACGCCAACGGCGCGGATAAATATGTGCTGGGCGAAATCAACGCCTCCTGCGTCGGCTTCACCACCCATCTGGAACTCGCCGACAATATCGCCCGAGAAATCGTGGTCTTGGTAGAAAAGCGATAAAATCGCTTAAAATAGTTATTTTTTACCATCATGAAGCGCTTGGCGTGAGAAATTTTCTCATGGAAAGCGCTTTTTGATGGGAAAATTTCTCATTGCATTGTAGGGTGGGTGTCAACCCATCATCGCGCCACGATTGTAGGCTGGGTTAGCGGTGGAACCGCGTAACCCAGCGCGATATTTGCGCGTTTTGCTGGGTTACGGCTGCGCCTAACCCAGCCTACATTTTTGCCCTGCGGGCAAACCGCATGGGCTTACGCCCATCCTACGAATGTTGCAATATTTCCATAAGGTGTATGTCAAGTTATCTAAATTAAAGAATACGAGAGCAAAATACTTTTTTATCTACAAGAAAATATTTATAACCCAAAATAAACTTTCCGCGAGATTACAGCCAAACTTGTAGGCTTCTGAAGAAGAAAAACATGCCGGGTAGAAAAAGTGATAAATCATGCTTATGAGCACGCCGATAAAATAGGTTGAGAGCAAAACATTTCCTATCTTCATTATCTTCCTCCTGAGAAATTAATTAACGCGGCTGCGATAATTAAAATTAAAAAAGTTCCTATAATTTCAAGATCTATTTCGAGAAACCATATGAAAATTCCTGCGCCCAATAAGCCAGAAAAAACTCTCATCATCTTACATCCAAACCACTACATTTATAGACAGCTTCAAGGCTTTTTTCCTGAAAAGTCTTCAAATCAATACTCCTGTAATCGTTGTCTAGCAGTTTGGCAAATTGCTCTTTACCATATTGATTCTCCAGATCGTCATATACGCATTGGCAAGCTCTTTTGGATGCGTTTTCCCCGCATAATTTCATGAATCGTCTTTGATTGCTGTCGCCACAGGCATACAGAAGAGTGCCGAATAATACGGTGGCAAGAATGTGAGAAGCGTTCACAGGGATCCCCTTGGATGGTGGTTTGAAACAATAAGGAAAAGTTGGTGCGTATGCACCTAAAACAGGTTCATTTTACGTCGAACCTAAAATCGGTGCAATGAAAAATTTGCGCCAATCCATACATTCAGATGAGCATCTTTGGCTACGGGAGAAACTGGTTTCCCGTCGCCAGGAGCTTGGACTGTCACAGCGTGCGCTGGCAGAACGGCTTGGCGTGATATATTCCTTTGTCGGGAAAGTAGAAACCGGCGATAGGCGGCTTGATGTGCTGGAGTTTGTGGCGTATAGCACGGCACTTGAAATGGATCCATGCAAACTCATCGCCGAGCTTATAGCTATGTGTTCGGATGCGGATTCTACCCCCGGAGAACCGTAAAGTTTCTTGGCTTGCAGAGTTTGCAGGGCGGATTTGCTACCATAGCCGCCTTTTATTGCGACGTCTTTTGACAAGGAAACCCATGTCCCGTTATCTCTTTACCTCCGAATCCGTCTCCGAAGGCCATCCCGACAAAATCGCCGACCAGATTTCCGATGCGGTACTCGATGCCATCATCGCCCAGGATCCCGACGCCCGCGTCGCCTGCGAAACACTCATCAAAACCGGCATGGCGGTGATTGCCGGTGAAGTCACGACAAGCGCTTGGGTTGATCTCGAACAACTGGTACGCAAAACCATCAACGACATCGGCTACAACAGCTCGAAAGTCGGCTTCGACGGCTCGACCTGCGCTGTCATCAACGCCATTGGCAAACAATCTGCCGACATCGCCCAGGGCGTTGACCGCGCGGAAAAACGCGCCCAGGGTGCAGGCGATCAGGGTCTGATGTTCGGCTTTGCCTGCGACGAGACGGAAACCCTGATGCCCGCCCCCATTACCTACGCGCATCGTCTCGTCGAACGTCAGGCGCAGGTGCGCAAGGAAGGCGTGCTGCCGTGGTTGCGCCCGGATGCCAAGAGCCAGCTCACTTTCCTCTATGAAGACGGCAAAATCGCGGGCATCGACACCGTGGTGCTCTCTACCCAGCATGATGAAGACATCCGCATGAGCGACCTCGAAGAAGCGGTGCGCGAACTCATCATTTATAAAGTGCTGCCGAAGGAATGGCTCTCGGAAAAAACGCGCTACCACATCAACCCTACCGGCAAATTCGTCATCGGCGGCCCCGTCGGCGATTGCGGACTTACCGGGCGCAAAATCATCGTCGATACCTACGGCGGCTCCGCGCACCACGGCGGCGGCGCGTTTTCCGGCAAAGACCCCTCGAAAGTGGACAGAAGCGCCGCCTACGCCGCGCGTTATGTGGCGAAAAACATCGTCGCCGCAGGGCTTGCGCGCAAATGTGAAGTGCAGGTGTCGTATGCCATCGGCGTCGCCGAGCCGACCTCGATCATGGTCAACACCTTCGGCACCGGCAGCATCGCGGATGAGGAAATCGTCGCCCGCGTGCGCCGCGTTTTCGATTTGACGCCCTACGGCATCATCGAAATGCTCGATCTCATCCGCCCCATCTACCAGCAAACCGCCGCTTACGGCCACTTCGGCCGCGAATTGCCGGATTTCACCTGGGAGAAAACGGATCGCGCGGAAGCGTTGCGCGGGTGAGGGGAAAATCGCGTAATCAATGTAGGTCGGCCACTTTGTGGCCGACGTTGGTTTGATGCCGGGCACCTCAGTACACGACAAAACTTTTCAACTCATTAAAAGCACGGAGCAAAAGCCCCTCCCCC
>JAUNKJ010000028.1:6321-18318 GCA_030532785.1 Cardiobacteriaceae bacterium | reverse complement strand
CGCTTATTGTGAAATATTTTCTCATGATAAGCGCTTTATGGTGGTAAAAAATGGCTATTTTTGTGAATTTTATGTTGGGTGATGTTTTGCGGCTATGCCAGCCAGTCTTCGATTTGCAGTCCTTTTACCCGGCTGAACTCTTTGGTGTTGTGGGTGAGGAGGATGAGTTCCTGGGCGATGGCCTGGCCAGCGATGAGGATGTCGTATGCGCCGATGGGGGTGCCTTTGCGTTTGAGGTCGGCGCGGATTTGTCCGGCGTGCCAGGCGTCGTTTTGCCCGAAGGGCAGGATTTCAAAGGGCAGTTGTTCGAGGGTTTGCAGGTTTTCCTGTATTTTTTGGCTGTGGTGCGCGCCGTAGGCGAGTTCGAAGTAGACGATGGCGGGGATGGCGAAGTCGCCGGGCTGGTATTGGCGGATTTTGCGGAGGATGCCGGGGTGGCGTTTGCTGATGGCGATGATGCTGTTGGTGTCGAGGAGGTATTTCATTCGAACAGGCTCCAGTCGCGTTCCTGTTCGGGTTCGTGGCGCAGTTCGTGGATGGCGTGTTCCATGCTGGGGTCGAAGGGTTGGATGTCGTCCAGCCATGACCAGTCGTGGGCGATGGGTTCGATGATGAGTTGTTTGCCTTGTTTGCGGATGTTGACGGTTTTGCCTTCGAGGCGGAATTCTTTGGGGAGGCGGATGGCTTGCGAGTTGCCGCTCCAGAAGATTTTGGCGGTGGCCATGGGGTGCTCCTTGGTGTAGATACGTTTTGTATAGCCTATCAGTGGAGCAGGTGTGCAACAAGGGCTGAAGGTTGTGTGATAAATTTTCTCATGATGAAGCGCTTATGATGAAATATTTTCTCATGATAAGCGCTTTGTGGTGGTAAAAAATGACTATTTTTGTTGTTTTTGTGTTTTTTATTGTTTTTGCGGGAGATGGGCGCTTTTCCGGCGCATGGTGATGGGTGGGCGGCGTATAGCCGCCTCCCCAAAAAATGGCATAGGCGTTTTTTGTGCTTTTGAACAAAGGTCTTTGTTCAAAAGGTTGTCTATGCCATTTTTCGGGAGCCCCGCTATATAATGCGGCGCTGTTATTGTTGATGTTGCAGAGGGTGTTATGGCGGATAGAGAGGCTTTGCGGGCGCTGTATTTGGCGGATGAGGATGTGGTGGTGGATGCGTTGCTGGCGCAGGCGGCGTGGCAGGATGATGAGTGGGCGCGGACGCAGGCGCTGGCGACGCGGTTGGTGCGCGCGATTCGCGACAAGGCGGGCGTGGGCGTGCTGGAGGCGTTTTTGCAGGAGTATGCGCTTTCGTCCGAGGAGGGGGTGGCGTTGATGTGTTTGGCCGAGGCGATGATGCGGGTGCCGGATGCGGATACGCTGGATGCGTTGATTTATGACAAGTTTGGCGAGGCGAAGTGGCGTCGGCATTTGGGCAAGAGTGATTCGTTCTGGGTGAATGCGGGGACGTGGGGGATGCTGTTTACCGGCAAGGTGGTGAATCTTGGCCGTGATGGCGAGGAGCGCTTGGCGAGTGTGTTCGAGCGTTTGTTGCGCAGTACGTCGGAGCCGATTATCCGCAGCGCGGTGAAGGCGGGCGTGAAGATGATGGGTCGCCAGTTTATTTTGGGCGAGACGATTGCGGATGCGCGCAAACGGGCGGCGGCGATGGAGGCGAAGGGGTATCGCTATTCTTACGATATGCTTGGCGAGGGGGCGCGCACGGCGGAGGATGCGGAGCGCTATTACCGGGCGTATCTCGATGCGCTGGAAGCGATCGGCGCGCAGGCGGATCGCGGCAATGTGTATGAGAATGCGGGGCTTTCGGTGAAGCTGTCGGCGATTCATCCGCGTTATGAGGTGGCGCAGCGCGAGCGTTGCGTGCCGGATTTGGTGGAGAAGATGCGCGTTATTTGCGAGAAGGCGAAGGCGCACAATATCGGGATTACGATTGATGCCGAGGAGGCGTGGCGGCTGGAGCTGTCGATGGATGTGATCGAGCGTTTGTGTGCGCTGGAGTCGCTTACGGGCTGGGATGGCCTGGGGCTCGCAGTGCAGGCGTATCAGAAGCGTTGTCCGGCGTTGCTCGATTGGCTGATTGCTTTGGGGCGCAAGTATGGGCGGCGGTTCATGGTGCGGCTGGTGAAGGGTGCGTATTGGGATGGTGAGATTAAATGGTATCAGGAACAGGGTCTTGGCGATTATCCGCTGTTTACCCGCAAGGAGAATACCGATGTGTCGTATCTGGCGAACGCGCGCAGGATGCTCTCGGCGCAGGATGCGATTTATCCGCAGTTTGCGACGCACAATGCGGTTACGGTGGCGGCGATTTTGGCGCTGACCGAGGGCAAAAATGTGGATTTCGAGTTGCAGCGTTTGCACGGGATGGGCGAGGTGTTGCATGCGGAGATTGTGGAGCATGGCGCGCGCAAGGTGGCGTCGCGGATTTATGCGCCGGTGGGGACGCATCGCGATTTGTTGTCGTATCTGGTGCGGCGTTTGCTGGAGAACGGCGCGAATTCTTCTTTTGTGAATCATGTGTCGGATGAGTCGGTGAGTGTGGAAGCGCTGGTGATCGATCCAGTGGCGCAGGCGGCGGCGAATGCGCCGCGGCGCAATGCGAATATTCCGCTGCCGACCGGGATTTTCGCGCCGCGCGTGAATTCGCAAGGGCTGGATTTGACGTTTCCGCCGGTGTATCAGCGTGTGGATGCCATTTTGCAGCCGGGCGATTGGCGCGCCACGTCGTTGATTGCCGGGATGAATATCGTGGATGACGGCGAGGCGGTGTATGCACCGGCGGATCGCGCGCTGGCGATTGGCCGCGTGAAAAATGCGAGTGCGGAAGAGGCGGCAATGGCGGTCGAACGCGCGCAGCAGGGCTTTGCCGCATGGTCGCAAACGCCGGTTGGCGAGCGGGCAAGGCTGGCACGAAAACTCGCCGATATATATGAAGCGCATCTGGATGAATGGCTGCGCCTTGCGGTGTTCGAGGCGGGGAAAATCTGGCCGGATGCCGTTGCCGAGGTGCGCGAGGCGGTGGATTTCTGCCGCTATTACGCCGATGAGATGGAAGGGATGGAGATGGACGGCTTGCGCGCCCAGGGCGTTTGGGTGTGCATCAGTCCGTGGAATTTCCCGCTCGCGATTTTTACCGGACAAATCATGGCGGCGCTGATGGCGGGCAATGCCGTGGTCGCCAAACCGGCGGAACAGACGCCGTTGATTGCCCATTACGCGGTGAAATTGATGCATGAGGCGGGCTTTCCCGAAGATGCGGTGCAATTGGTGCTTGGTGATGGCGCGATCGGCGCGGCGTTGACGCAAAACTCCGCGATTGCGGGCGTGGCATTCACCGGCTCGACGCAAGTGGCGAAATTGATTGAAAAAGCGCTTGCCGCAGACGGCAAGGCGCGGACGCTGATTGCCGAAACCGGCGGGCAGAACGTGATGGTGGTCGATTCCTCGGCGCTGCCGGAGCAGGTGTGCGATGCAGTGA
Organism: Cardiobacteriaceae bacterium; assembly: GCA_030532785.1. Lineage (GTDB taxonomy): Bacteria > Pseudomonadota > Gammaproteobacteria > Cardiobacteriales > Cardiobacteriaceae > JAUMXB01. The sequence goes on along the minus strand of JAUNKJ010000028.1, from coordinate 14,835 downwards.
TGAGTTCCGCTTTCCAGAGCGCGGGGCAGCGATGCTCGGCGCTGCGCATTTTGTGCGTGCAGGATGAGGTTTACGACGCGGTGATTACGATGATTCAGGGGGCGCTGGCTGAGCGCGTTATCGGCAATCCGGTGGCGGCGAAGGTGGATATTGGCCCAGTGATTGACGAGAAAGCGCGCGACAAACTGGAAGCCTATGTGGCAGCGCGCAGCGACAAGGTACTGATGCGCCTTGCGAAACCGCAAGGGCAGGGCGTTTTCGTGTCGCCCGCGATGATTGCCATCGACAGCCTCGACGAGATGGGCGAGGAACAGTTCGGCCCGGTGCTGCATGTGCTGCGTTTCAAGAGCGCCGATTTGCCGGCACTGATTGCCGATGTGAATGCGCTCGGCTACGGCCTCACCGGCTGTTTGCACACCCGCATCGAGGCGCGCCAGGATTGGTTTGCGCGTCATTTGCAGGTGGGGAATGTGTATATCAACCGCAACCAGATTGGCGCGATTGTCGGTTCGCAACCCTTTGGCGGGCATGGGCTTTCCGGCACCGGCCCCAAGGCGGGCGGGCCGCTGTATCTGCACCGTTTCCTGACGGCGCAAGCGCTTGTCGTGGACATGGCTGCAAGCGCAGGCACGGCGATGTGGCCGTCGCTTGCGGGCGTGTATGACCTTACCTGCGATGCCCAGGCCGGTTGGGCGGACAAGGCGGGGGCGCAGGCGAAGAGCATCGTGCATCAATTGAAGCGCTTGTGGCCGGATGCGCCAGCGGCAGCGCTCGATGCCATTGCCGAGGTGGCGGAACAGGCGACGAAAACGCGGAAGATGCCGGGGGTGACGGGCGAGCTTAACCAGTGGCGCACCGTGCCGCGCGGCGTATTGGTGCAGCGTGCGCAAGTCTTTGCCGGGGAAGCGTTTCTGCAAACGGTGGCGGCGCTGCTGTTCGGCAATGCAGTACTCGCGGAAAACCTGCCGAAGGCGTGGGCGGAAGGCTTTGCCCGCGCCGGTGTGCCGCAGGGGCTGCTGCAGGGCGTGACGCTTGATGACAGCGATTGGCAGAATCTGCCGCTCGACGGCCTGATGCTTTCCGGCGACATCACCGACAGCGCGCGGCGTGATTGGTGCAAGCGCCAGGGGGCAATCATCCCCGCGCTTGCCGTGCCAATCTTGCGTGCCAATGGCCGCTTCAACGCGGACGCGCGCAGTTTTCTCACTTTGGAACAAAGCCTTTCCGTCAATATTGCGGCGGCGGGCGGAAATATTGAACTGTTGGCCATGTCATGAAAAAAATCATTACGCTAGGGATGGCGGGGGTTGTTGCATTGACCCATGCCGAGGATGTGCCAGTGGCATTGTTGCCGGCCAATGGCGCGCCGGTGGCGGCGCAACCGGCCAATACGCCGGTCGCCGGGGAAAAAAGCGCGGCAGAGCAGACGGCGATCATCGCCAAATACGCGGGCAACGCCAAGGCGGGAACGCCCGCGCACAGCACGGGGCAGGTGCAAAGCGGCAGTGTTGCCCCCAGTGCCACATCCGTCGCGCCGCCGCCGTGGTCGGGTTATCAGGCGGCGGAATCGCTCGCCACCAACGGCAATCCTGACCTCGCCCTGCGCCAGTTGGAAGCACGCCTTGCGAGCGCTCCGGATGACCGCAAGGCCGCCTATCTCAAGGGGTTGATCATGATGCAGATGGGCAAGGGTGAAGACGCCGAACGCTGGTTTCGCATGATGCAGGTGAATTTTGCCGATATGGCGCAGCCTTACAATGCGCTGGCGGTAATTTACGACAGTCGGGGGGATTTGCAGGCGGCGCGCGATGTGCTGGAAGCGCTGCTGGAAAAGCAACCGGAGCAGCACAGCGCGCGGGTCAATCTCGGCAATATCTATCTGAAACTGGCGCGCGGCGAGTTTGAAAAGGCTCTGAAAGACAAACCCGATGATGCTATGATTCGCCGCAAACTGAAGGCCATTCAAGAAGGCGGCGGACCCTGAAGCCGCCTTCGCATATTTTTTGAGGAAACGGAATGAAAGAAGAACAGAAAAAGGCGCTGGATGCGGTGCTGGCGCAATTGGACAAGCAGTTCGGCAAGGGTACGGTGATGCGTTTGGGCGACCAGCCCGCGCAGGACAATATCCCTGCGGTGTCCACCGGCTCGCTGGGGCTGGATATTGCGCTTGGCATCGGCGGCCTGCCTTATGGACGCATCGTCGAAATCTACGGGCCGGAATCGTCAGGCAAAACCACGCTGACCCTGCAAGTCATTGCCGAAGCGCAGAAAACCGGCGGCATGGCAGCGTTTATCGATGCGGAACACGCGCTTGACCCGATTTATGCGAAAAAGCTCGGCGTCGATACCGACAATCTTTACGTCACCCAGCCCGACACCGGCGAACAGGCCTTGGAAATCTGCGATGCGCTGGTGCGCTCCGGCGCGTTCAATGTGATTGTCGTCGATTCCGTGGCGGCATTGACGCCGAAGGCGGAAATCGAGGGCGAGATGGGCGATTCGCACATGGGCTTGCAGGCGCGTCTCATGAGCCAGGCGCTGCGCAAATTGACCGCGAACATCAAGAAAGCCAATACGCTGGTGATTTTCATCAACCAGATTCGCATGAAAATCGGGGTGATGTTTGGTTCGCCGGAAACGACCACCGGCGGCAACGCCCTCAAATTCTACGCTTCGGTGCGTCTCGACATTCGCCGCATCGGTAGCGTGAAGGACGGCGAGGAAATCCTCGGCAACCAGACCCGGGTGAAGGTCGTGAAGAACAAGGTATCGCCGCCGTTCAAACAGGCGGAGTTCGACATTCTCTACGGCCAGGGCATTTCCCGCATCGGCGAGATCATCGACTTGGGGGTGAACGCCGACATCGTGCAGAAATCCGGCGCGTGGTACAGCTACAACGGCAGCAAACTCGGCCAGGGCAAGGAAAAAGTCCGCGCCTATCTCACGGAAAACGCAGACCTTGCGCGTGAACTCGAAGAAAAAATCCGCGAGAAGTGCATCGGCAGCGATTTTGTGCCGAGCGCGACGGAAGTCGACGAAAACGCGGCGGACGCTTCCGACGATGCATGAGGACGAACGGCGCGCCTTTGAGCAACGTTGCCTGAACGCGCTCGCACGCCGCGAACATTCGCGCGCGGAACTGGCGGCGCGTGGCGCGGAAACGCCTGCGGAAGTCGTTGCTGCGGTACTCGACGAACTGGCAGCCAAAGGCTGGCAAAGCGATGAGCGCTTTGCTGAAAGCTATGTGCGCGCCAAGGCTGGCAAGGGCGATGGCCGCCTGAAAATCGCGCATGGCCTGCGCGGCAAGGGCATCGCCGAAGCGCTGGCGCGCGAAGCGCTTGCCGCCATCGACTGGCGGGAAGCGGCACGCACGGCGTACACGAAAAAATACGCCACCCCCGCCACCACCCCGGCCGAGCGCGCCAAACGCCAACGTTTTCTGGCGCAGCGCGGCTTTACTTTTGATGACATCAACGCGGTATTGAAAAACCATGAGTAAAACCTTCTCGACTGCCGAGATTCGCAAGATCTTTCTCGACTATTTCGCCGAACATGGCCACAAGGCGGTGCATTCGGCTTCCCTCGTGCCCGGCAATGATCCGACGCTGCTCTTTACCAATGCGGGCATGGTGCCGTTCAAGGACATTTTCACCGGCGCGGAAACCCGCGACTACAAGCGCGCCACGACTGCGCAGAAATGCGTGCGCGCCGGTGGCAAGCACAACGATCTGGAAAACGTCGGCTATACCGCGCGTCATCACACCTTTTTCGAAATGCTCGGCAATTTCAGCTTCGGCGATTATTTCAAGGAAGACGCCATCCGCCACGCCTGGACACTGGTAACCGAGCGCTTCGGCCTGCCTGCGGAAAAGCTGTGGGTCACGGTCTATGCCGAAGACGACGAAGCCTACAACATCTGGCACGAACAGATCGGCGTGCCTGCCGAACGCATCGTGCGCATCGGCGATAAACCGGGCAAGGGGCGCTACGAATCCGACAACTTCTGGGCAATGGGCGATACCGGCCCCTGCGGCCCCTGTTCGGAAATTTTCTACGACCACGGCCCCGATGTCTGGGGCGGGCCGCCGGGCAGCCCGGAAGAAGATGGCGACCGCTACATCGAAATCTGGAACCTCGTTTTCATGCAGTTCGAGCGCGATGCCGCAGGCAACATGAAACCGTTGCCCAAGCCCTCCATTGATACCGGCATGGGGCTGGAGCGCATGGCGGCGGTATTGCAGCATGTGCATTCCAATTACGACATCGACCTTTTCCGCCATTTGATTGATGCGGCAGCAGAAGCGACTGGCTGCACTGACAAGACGCACAACTCGCTGAAAGTGATTGCCGACCATATTCGTGCCACTGTGTTCCTGATAGCAGACGGTGTGCTGCCCGGCAACGAAGGGCGTGGCTATGTGCTGCGCCGCATCATGCGTCGCGCCATTCGCCACGGCCACAAATTGGGGCAAAGTCAGCCGTTTTTCCACAAGCTGGTCGCGCCGTTGGTGGCGGAAATGGGCGAAGCCTATCCGGAAATTGCCGCTGCCGAGGCGCGTATCACGGATGCGGTACGCAAGGAAGAAGAGCGCTTCGCGCAAACGCTTTCTGCCGGGATGCAAATCCTCGAACACGATCTTGCCAACCTGCAAGGCAGCGAAATCGCAGGCGATACCGTCTTCAAACTTTATGACACCTACGGTTTCCCGGTGGATTTGACGGCCGACATTGCCCGCGAGCGCGGCCTGACTCTCGATATGGCGGGCTACGAGCGCGCCATGGCGGCGCAACGTGAGCAGGCGAAATCAGCGGGCAAATTCCGCGCCGCCGTGCAGTACGACGTGCAGGGCAAAACCGCTTTCCTCGGTTACAGCGCCGACAGTGCCGAAGCGCAAATCGTGGCGCTTTTTGCGGATGGCAAGGCGGTGCAGACGCTCGACAGCAGCGACGAGGCAGTGATCGTCCTCAATGCCACGCCGTTTTACGGCGAGTCCGGCGGTCAGGTCGGCGATAGCGGGGTGATTGCCAATGCCCAGGGGCGCTTCGTGGTGACGGATACGCAAAAACAGGGCGATGTTTTCCTCCATTTCGGTCATTTGGCCGAGGGTGCGTTGAGTGTCGGCGATGGTGTCGATGCCGAGATTGACGGCAAGCGCCGTGCGCAAATCCGTCGCCACCACTCGGCGACCCACTTGCTGCACAAGGCGTTGCGCGAAGTGCTGGGCGATCATGTGCAGCAGAAAGGCTCGCTGGTTGATGAAACGCGTACCCGCTTCGATTTTTCCCACGATGGCGCGCTTACTCGCGAGGAAGTGGCAGCGGTGGAAGACCGCATCAATGCGCAAATCCTCGCCAATGCCGCAGTCAGCATTGAAGAAATGGGCTTTGAGGCCGCGCGCGGCAAGGGCGCGATGGCGCTCTTCGGCGAGAAATACGGCGATGTGGTGCGCGTGGTGTCCATGGGCGAAGACGATTATTCCGTAGAACTGTGCGGCGGCACGCATGTGTGTCATCTCGGCGAAATCGGTTTGCTGAAAGTGGCGTCGCAAAGCGCGGTTTCCGCTGGCGTGCGCCGCATCGAATGCGTGGCAGGCGAAGCCGCGCTGGCCTGGATGCGTGAGCAGGAAGCACTGCTGGCGCAATCCGCGCATTTGCTGAAAAGCGATGCAGAGCGCTTGCCCGAGCGCATCGGCCAATTGCAGCAGCAACTGAAAACAGCGGAAAAAGACGTGCAGCAACTGAAGCGTCAATTGGCAAGTGGAGGTGCTGCGGCAGAAGAAGTGCAGATGGTCAATGGCTGGCGTGCGATGAGCGTGCAGCGTGATGGTTTCGACAACGCCACCCTGCGCGATACCGCCGACCAGTTGCGCGACAAGCACCAGCTGGATGTAGTCGTCATTGGCAGCGCCGAAGAAGACACGGCGCGGTTGGTGGTTAGCGTCAGTAAAGGTGCCAGCGCCCTGCACGCCGGCAATATCATCAAGGCGCTCGCCGAACACATCGGCGGCAAGGGCGGCGGACGCCCCGATTTCGCCCAGGCGGGCGGCAAAAACGTGGCCGGACTGTCTTCGGCCTTGCAAGGACTCGCGGCGGTATTGCCGCAAAGAGAGGAAAACTGATGGCATTGATTGTCCAGAAATATGGCGGCACGTCGATGGGCAGCATCGAGCGCATCGAAGCCGTGGCCGACCGCATCGTCAAGGCGCGGCGTGCCGGACACGACGTGGTGGTGACCGTCTCGGCAATGAGCGGAGAAACCAACCGGCTGATTGGTCTGGCGCACAGCATCACCAATCGCCCAACCCCGCGCGAAATGGATGTGCTGATGTCTACCGGCGAACAGGTATCCATTGCCCTGCTCGCCATCGCGCTCAACAAGCGTGGTTACCCCGCGTTGTCGCTGGCGGGCTGGCAAGTGGCGCTCAATACCGACCGCGCCTACATGAAAGCGCGCATCACCAGCATCGATGACCAGAAAATCCGTGATGCACTGGCGCTCGGCAAAGTAGTGGTGGTCGCCGGATTCCAAGGGGTTGACCCGGAGGGCAATATCACCACCCTGGGACGCGGTGGCTCGGATACCACCGCAGTGGCGCTTGCCGCAGCGCTCAAAGCCGACGAATGCCAGATTTATACCGATGTGGATGGCGTATACACCACCGACCCGCGCGTGGAGCCGAAAGCGCGCAAACTTGATCGCATCACCTTTGACGAAATGCTGGAAATGGCCAGCCTCGGCTCGAAAGTGCTGCAAATCCGTTCGGTGGAATTCGCCGGCAAATACAAAGTCCCCCTGCGCGTGCTGTCTTCCTTTGAAGATGGTGGCGAGGGTACCCTGATCAGTCTGGAAGAGGAGAACGCAGTGGAATCTGCCGTGATTACCGGCATCGCCTTCAGCCGTGATGAAGCGCAAATCAACGTGGTCGATGTGCCGGATGAGCCGGGCGTGGCCTATCGCATCCTAGGACCGGTCGGCGAAGCCAACATTAACGTTGACATGATCATCCAGAACATCGGCGATGACGGTAAAACCGACTTTACCTTCACCGTGCCGCGCGGTGACTACGAACAAACGCTGGAAATCCTCAAGGCGCACCTGAAAGACATGCCGGGCGTCAGCATCGAAGGCTCGGAAATTGCCAAAGTGTCCATCGTTGGCGTTGGCATGCGCTCGCATGCGGCAGTGGCCAGCACCATGTTCCGTGCGCTCGCCAAAGAAGGCGTCAACATCCGCATCATCAGCACCTCGGAAATCAAAATTTCCGTCGGCATCGACGAAAAATACCTCGAACTGGCAGTGCGAACCTTGCATGAAGCCTTCGCCCTCGACAAAGCATCATCTTGATTTGTCTAAGATAGATTAAACGGTCGTTTTAATTGGGGTGTTTGTAAATAATTTTTTATTTACAAGTAATTGTTTGGGAATCGGAAGCATATTAGAATACGCCCGTTGGTAAGGAAAGCGTTGCTTAAGGCAAACAGGAGTTAGGCTATGTTGATTCTGACCCGTCGGGTAGGCGAAACCATCATCATCGATGATGATATTGAAGTGACCGTATTATCCGTCAAAGGCAATCAGGTACGTTTGGGCATCAAGGCACCGGAAGACATCGCGGTACACCGTGAAGAAATCTACGAGCGCCTGATGAACGACAACCGCGAAGACTGAACAAGGGCATCTGGGAACAGATGCCCTTCATTTTTGGCAAAAAAACTGGCAAACGCGGCGCGCACAATAAAATATTGGCAAACGGTTTACAAACGGCAACGCATGAGTATAATGCGATCTTCTTTTGGAGAGGTGGCCGAGTGGTTGAAGGCGCTCCCCTGCTAAGGGAGTATAGGGTTTATAGCCCTATCGAGGGTTCGAATCCCTCTCTCTCCGCCATCTTAGATTCTCATCTAAATTCTTTTCCGCTTTACAAAAAACGCCAATGCAGTATAATTTGCCCTGTAGCATAACTGCGGAGTTCGCGTTTCCTACAGACCCCTTGATCCTAATTTATTATCGCCAGGGAACCAGACGTTACCAGGTGTGCAAGCTCACCCAGCAGTGAGACGCCCAAAGGTTTGCAGAGGTACCCACTTGAACCTCTCCGGTTCAAGGGCATTAGGTCAAGCGGCTCAGGCGGTTATGCTCAATATCAAAAACCTGCTTTACGGCAGGTTTTTTTGTGCCTGCAAGAAAGGTGGGATTTTTGCGTTTGGCTGGATGTTGTTTTTATCAAAGTGCGGTAAACGTACAGCTGTGCCCGCGTGGGTGATGCCATTCTGTTTGAGCATCTCAACACACTTGCCCGCGTGAGCGGGCACTTCTTCTGCGCCTTCTTAAACGGATCGTTTTCCTTGTTTCAACACACGTGCCCGCGTGAGCGGGCACGTCACCAAAGATGCATGTAAGTCCTTTCAGCTTGGTTTCAACACACGTGCCCGCGTGAGCGGGCACCGATATAGGTTCTCAAGTCCACATTGCCTCTTCTGTTTCAACACACGTGCCCGCGTGAGCGGGCACCG
>JAUNKJ010000028.1:0-6311 GCA_030532785.1 Cardiobacteriaceae bacterium | reverse complement strand
CGCGGGGGGGGGGGGGCGGCCCCCCCCGGCCCCCCCGGGGGGGTCCCGGCGGATACCCGGGTTCCCACCCGGGGGCCCGCGTGAGCGGGCACTTCCGACGATGGCAAACCAACTGAATCCACAGCAGTTTCAACACACGTGCCCGCGTGAGCGGGCACGCGCTGGCTTTTCATGACCAGCAAGCAAACACTCGTTTCAACACACGTGCCCGTGTGAGCGGGCACGGAACAATGGCGCACGGCCTGTGCCGCCACCGGAGTTTCAACACACGTGCCTGCGTGAGCAGGCACCGACGCGCAAGCGGTGGACAAGCTGCGCAACAGCGTTTCAACACACGTGCCTGCGTGAGCAGGCACATCTGCCTGTTGATCCATGTCAACCACATACACACGTTTCAACACACGTGCCTGCGTGAGCAGGCACTTGGACAATTTCGTCACATCAACGTTGGCGATACGTTTCAACACACGTGCCTGCGTGAGCAGGCACACGGAAATTCATGCCAGAGGGAGAAAATGAGGATGTTTCAACACACGTGCCTGCGTGAGCAGGCACACCAACTCCCGAAACACCTTTGGGATACCGGCATTGTTTCAACACACGTGCCTGCGTGAGCAGGCACCTATCCCAAAGCCCACTATCATTGGCTCGGGTCGAGTTTCAACACACGTGCCTGCGTGAGCAGGCACTTGGAATAAATATTGGGATTTTTAGGTTTGGCTGGTTTCAACACACGTGCCTGCGTGAGCAGGCACTCGGTAACGTTTCCTTGAGCCATCTCGCTTCGCTCGTTTCAACACACGTGCCTGCGTGAGCAGGCACAAGTTGCGGGTGGACGCGCGCAAGTGGATGTTGGCGTTTCAACACACGTGCCTGCGTGAGCAGGCACGTTTGCGCCTATGCACTAAGCCCAAATGAGGTTTGGTTTCAACACACGTGCCTGCGTGAGCAGGCACGCAAAACCAGTTCGGCGCGCAATTTGCCGAAGGCGTTTCAACACATGTGCCTGCGTGAGCAGGCACCGTTGCAAGGTGGAGTACCGCCCATGACGTTGCATGGTTTCAACACATGTGCCTGCGTGAGCAGGCACAGCTCCTTGTTCAGAGCGCTTGCAGTAATGCGTTGTGAGGCGCAATTCGCTAAACGGCTTTGGATAGGGAGTGGATGCGAGTATAGCACGCTCTTTCGTTATAAATAAGGACTTAATATGTTGTATGTAAAAGGGTAATTTTTATCGCTAATCTTTTGGGGTTTGATGGGAACCACAGGTTGGCGAATGTGTTTTGGTAGTTAACCTCAGTTCGGAATAAGGAAATGGATGTCACTGATATGTTATTGTTTCTGAATCAGTTACTTCCCCTACTTGCGGGGGCGCGATCTGTTCTAGCCCCCTGCAAGCAGGGGTGGTAAAATTATATTCAATTTCAATTTGTTGAAAATATATTTTGGGCTTGTATTTGGGTAGATACCTATGCAGGGGGAGGGGCGTTGCTTTATTTACTGTTCATTGCATCAAGATATCAATTGTCCAAGGCGTTTGATGGTTTGTTGGATGAGGGTGTTTCTGTCAGTGCCGCTTTTTTCCATTTGCGGATTTTGCTGCGGAAGTTGGTGAAGGGGGCGACGGTGTTGATGTGTGTCCATTTCCACAATGGCCATTGTGCCGGGGTGGTTGTCCATTGTCGTTGGCCGGGCTGAAAGAGTTCCGTATCGCTGAGGGTGGTGAGCCATGCGCAGATGGCGGCGACGTTTTCGCGCAGCAGCTGTTGTTGTTCGGCGAGGGTATATGTGCCGTAGAGGGTGTGGAAGTGTTGGTTCAAGGCGGTGAGGTTGTTCCAGCGGTGGCCTTTGGCGGGGAGGTGGGGTGTTTTGCCGTGTTGTTCGTCTCGTTCCCATTGCAGGAGGGCGTTTGTCCAGCCAAGTTGGTAGCTCAAGTGTTCGGAGGGAGTGCGTTCACCGTTGATGGCGCGGTGGCTTTTCAGGGTGTCAGGGATGTCGGCAAATTCCGCGAGATATTGGTCGAGGGCGGTTTGGATGGCGGTGATGAGGGTTTGGGCGTCGGGGTAGGTTGTCATTTTTTACGGGTATTCACAATTTATGAGTGAGATTTGCAGGCGTTTGGAAAAAACGAGAATGGACGATTTTGTCGCTGCGCGAATTTCTCTATCCCCCTCTCCCCAACCCCTCCCCCTCGAGGGGGAGGGCTTTGGTTCGTTGCTTTGTTTGAAGTTCATTGCATAAGAATCTGAATTATCAATACGATCTAAAGCATGAATCGTTAATGAATCTCAAACAAGCCCATGCACTTCCAGCACTTTTTTGACGCTGTCGTGGTTTTCCACGCGTTTGCGGTAGGCGGCGAGGCGGGGCAGGGCGCTCAAGTCGATGCCGAGGCTGTCTGCCCAGCGGGTGGTGATGTAGACGTAGATGTCGGCGATGGAGAGGTGGCCGGCGAGGTAGTCCTGGCCGTCGAGGGCGTCGTCGATGATGCGGTAGAGTTTGACGACGGTTTCGCGCGCTTTTTCCGCGAGTTTCCGTTGGCATTCTTCGCCGTCGATGTAGCGCATGGCGCCGAAGATGAGGCTGAATTGGCGGTGGAGGTCGGCGTTGGCAAAGGCGAGCCATTGGCGTGCTTTGGCCTGGCTGCGTTGGTCGCCTTTGCCGAAGAGGCCGGCTTCGGGGGCGAGGGCGTGGAGGTAGCCGACGATGGCGACGTTTTGTGTGAGGCTCCAGTCGCCGTCAACGAGGAGCGGCACTTGTCCCATGGGGTTCAGTTTGAGGTAGGCGGGTTCTTTGATGCTGGCTTTGCTTTCGGCCTGGACGGCGTAGGGCAGGCCTGACCATTCGAGGGCGACGTGGGGGACGAAGGCGCAGGTGCCGGGGACGTAGTGCAGGGTGAGCATGGTTTTCTCCTGTAGGTTCACACGAATTGTGCAGGCGTTTTATAGCAAATCCGGTTGTCGTGCTGAAGCTGGTAGTTATTTTTATCATTTTTTAATGAAAAATGATTGTTTTTTACCATCATGAAGCGCTTATTGCGGTAAAAAATAACGATGAAAGCGCTTCAAAATGGGAAATTTTCTCACGGTTTTTGCGTTTTTTGCTGTCTTTGCGTTCCACGCGGCGGGGTGTGGCACGCAAAGACAGCCTGTTGTCATGGGCGGCTATCGGGTTGGCGCTTTTCCACGCGTATAGTTTTGCCCAAGCCAATCGCTTAACCAGAGTTCATTTTCTTTAAAGGAGTTTGTTATGCCAGGTTATCCCCAAGGTTTGTTGCGCAACCGTTCCGTGGTCAAGCACGGCAATTTCGCGTTTATCACGCCGGAAGGCCGGGTGATCAATACGGTGCCGGGGCTGGTGGATTGCCAGATGACGATTCTCGCCACGCCGAAGATGGGCGCGAGTTTCGTGCAGTTGATCGGCACGCTGGGCCCGCAGGCGAAGAGCACGATTACTTATGGCGCGAAGGAACACGAAGAGGCGTTCATTTATCTGCTCGATGGCGAGACCGAGCTGAAGGTCAAGGTCGGCGACGAGAGCAAGGTTCTGAAGCAGGGCGGTTATGCCTATGCACCGCCGGGCGTTGGCATTGATTTCGAGAATGTGAACGGCAAGGAAGGACGCATTTTGCTGTACAAACAGCGTTATGTGCCGCATCCGACCGGTCTGATGCCGTTTGCCGTGTTCGGCAATGTGAACGACATCGAATTCGCCGATTACGACGGCATGGCCAACGTGCATATCAAGGATTTGCTGCCGATCAACGAAGCGTTCGACATGAATATGCACATCCTGAGCTTCGATCCGGGCGCGAGCCACAACATTATCGAGACCCACGTTCAGGAGCATGGCGCGTATGTCTACGAAGGGCAGGGCTGCTATTTGCTCGATGACAACTGGTATCTGATCCAGGAAGAGGATTTCATCTGGTTCGGCCCGTATTGCAAGCAGGCGTCTTACGCTTCCGGTCGTGGCCCGTTCAGTTACATTTATTCGAAAGACTGCAACCGCGACGTTGAGATTTAAGAAAACGGTTGGACGGGCAATGGTGGGCTGAAGCCCACCCTACGCCCCCCAAACTCACCTTCAACATTTTCTGTTCACTGCAAAAAGAGGAAACTACCATGGCACTTCACGCTAATTTCAAAGCCCGCGACATCCGCGACGTTCTCGCTGCCACCAATCTGAAAGGCAAAAACGTTACCTTCCTCGACGATATTTCCCGCGAGGAAATGCTCTCCCTGTACCAGGCGGCGGAGATGCTTGAGCCGTTCATGCGCACCGGCGTTGATCTGCTCAAGGGCAAAGTCCTTTACACCCTGTTCTTCCAGCCGTCTACCCGTACCCGTTGCAGCCACGAAGATGCGATGCTGCGTCTCGGCGGCGGCGTGATTACCGAAGCCGATCCCACCCACAACTCTTCCGGTGCCAAGGGCGAGAGCCTTGCCGATGCGCTGCGCGTAACTTCCGAGTACGCCGACGTCATCGTGTTGCGCCACCCGGACGATAAAGAAGTCTTCGCTGCCCTTGATGAAATCGGCGAGTATTCTTCGCCTATCATTTCCGGCGGTTACGGCCACGTTACCCACCCGACCCAAGGTCTTTTGGACAGCTACAGCTGCTGGCGCGCCTTTGGCGATTTGTCCGAAGTTACCGTTGCCATCGCCACGCCCGACCTGTCCCGTGCGCGTTCCGGCCAATCCTTCGCCCTGGCACTGGCGGCGATGGGCGCGAAAATCATCTACACCGGCACCAGCGAACTGCGCACCCCGGAAGTGGTACGCAACAAGCTCGTCGCCATGGGCGCGCAATTTGAAGAGCATTTCGATCTCGACCAGAAGGGCAACGAAGAACTCTATGCCGACAAGAAAGTCGATCTGATCTATCTCCCGGGCAGCTCCGTGAAGAAAGACGACCCGAACCGCGAAGACTTCATGAAGAAGATGAACAACTACTTTGTATCCATGGAGATGTTGCAGAATCTGAAGAAGAAAACCGGCAAAGTCGTTGGCGTGCACCACTCGCTGCCGCGCAACCAGGGCGAATTCGACTTCGGTATCGACAACACCGAGCATCAGCTGTACTTCCGCGCGATCGGCTTCTCCGTTGCCATCCGCATGGCGCTGCTCGCTTCCGTCGTCGGCGTCAACTAAATCTTCAGGGCGGCCATCGCGCCGCCCATTTATCCACCCGTTTTCATTCATGTGCTGCCCGCTTGCGCGGGCGGCATACCCCCTCATTACTTCAGGAGAACCCAAATGGCCGCGAACGCGCCGGAAACCCCGGCAAAGAAAAAATTCAAAATGCCGGATATTTACATCGTCCTTGCCATCTTCATCCTCGTGGCGGCGGTACTCACCTACATCATCCCCGCCGGTCAATACCAGCGTGAAGCGGTGCAAACCTCGCACGGCATCCAGAAGCTCGTCGTTGCCGGAACATACGAAGGCATCGCCCAGCAGCCCGTCGGCTTCATGGATTTGGTTACTGCCATTCCCGACGGCCTGAAACGCGCCGCCGGTATCGTCTTCCTCACCTTCATGGTCGGCGGTTGCATGGGCTTGATCAAACGCGCCGGTTTGATTGACCTCGGCGTACAAAAATTGAACCACGCCGTGGGCGACAAAGGCTTCCTCGCCATCCCCATCCTCATGGGCGTATTCACAGGACTCGCGGCCTTCATCGGCGTCCCGGAACTGTCGCTCGCCTACCTGCCCGTTCTCCTGCCGCTCTTCTACAAGCTCGGTTATGACGGCATGACTGCCACCGCCGTCTCGCTGCTCGGCCCCTGCATCGGCTTCACCTTCGGCCTCACCATCCCCGGCTCCGTCGGCGTTGGCCAGGACATCTCGCAACTGCCCATCTTCTCCGGCTCAGGCACCCGCGCCGTGGTACTCGTCATCGTCGCCGTCGTCGCCATCGCCTACGTCATGCGCTACGCCGCCAAGGTCAAAGCCGACCCGAGCAAGAGCCTAACCATTGATTCCGATCAGGAAATGCGCGCCATCATCGCTGCCGAAGACGCCGCCAAAGGCGAAATGGTCTTCACCCAGCGCCAGGTCATGGCAGGACTCGCCTGCCTCGTACTCTTCCCGATTGCCATCTCCATGATTCTCATCAAAAAGCTCGGATTTGAAGCCATCGGCGGTCTCTTCCTCTTCGTCGGCATTGCCGCTGCTGCCATCGCTGGCAAGAAACCGCAACAAATCTGCGACGACGTCAACGCCGGTATGCGTGACATGATGGTTGCAGCGCTGCTCTGCGGTGTGGCGAGCGCCATCGCCGTCGTCATGGACAAGGGCATGATCACC
>JAUNKJ010000027.1:16591-18331 GCA_030532785.1 Cardiobacteriaceae bacterium | reverse complement strand
TTAAAAATCATCATTTTTTACCACAACAAAGCGCTTATCATGAGAAGTTTTCTCACTACAAGCGCCTAATCATGACTGGAACAGCTCGCGCAGCGAGAGAAAAAATATCACTATACCGTAGGGTGGGTGTTAACCCACCATAAAAATTTCAAAAAAATAACAAAAAATAGTATATTTTTACCACCATGAAGCGCTTTACATGACAAAAAACAACCATAAAAAGCGCTTCATATAGTTATTATTTACCATCTCCACTCACCCACGGCCACAGCAGCGCCGCGACAACCAGCAATCCGCCGCCGCTGAACACCAGCAACGCCTGCACACTCAGCAGCCCGAGGAGTGCGGCGAAAAACACGCCAGACACAATATCCGCCAGATAATAGGGAATCACTGCAAAGGAAATGCCCTGGGTGCGGAAGCGCTCCAGCAGCGCGAGGCGCAGCACATAACCCGACGCCATCTGGCAAATGGCAAAGCCGATATGCATCAGCGACAGCGCCGCCACCGCGAGCCATACATTTTCCAGCAGCGCGAAAAGCAGAATCCCCGCGCCGCTCACCATCGCCCCGACGAGGAAGTCACGGTTGGAAAAGCGCTTTTTGCGCCCAACGACCGCAAGCGCGGCAATGCTCACCCCGTCCATCAGTACCAGCACCCACAAATAGAGGCGGCGCGTATCCGCGCTGTCGATGCCGAGCTTGAGCAGCACCCCGGACGACATCGCCCAATAAATGAAAAAAGTCTTCATGAACGAGAGGATAAACAGCATACGCACCGTTTTGTCGCGCGCGGCAAACGCCGCAAAGGCGGCAAATTCCTCCGCCACATGGCGCAGGGAAAACGGCGTGCGCCGGTTGCTGTCGCGATAGGGAATGGAGAGGAAAATCGCCATTGCCGTGAGGAGCAACAGCGCGTACACCACGAAAAACGCGGCACTTTTTTCCACCCAAAACCCCAGAAGCACCAGCGCCGACACCGAGCCGATGCTCACCGCGATATTGCGCCATGACAGCCACCACGGCAAACGCCGCGTGCCGCACAAATCGTAAAACACGCGATTCGCCGCCGCCGTGTGCAACGAAAGCGTTACCCCATGCAGCAAAATGCAGGCAAAGAGCATGGCGACGCCGAGCCAGCCCCATTGCAACAGCCAATAGAGCAGCAGCGACAGCAGCGCGAAAAACGCCGGATGAAGCAGCACGAAAAAGCGGTTCGACGTCGCGGAAACCACAATCCCCGCCACCAGCCCCAAGGTGATGAACGCCACGCCCGCCGCCGAACCCACCAGCGATACCAGGCGCTCCGAACCGCTCAAATCGTATACCGCAAATTTGAACGCATTGCTGATGAACACGGACGCGAGGCTGAACAGCATCCAGTAAACCATGAAACGGGCAATGCCCGGTTGTTCGTCATGATCGGTATGCATGGCGGCCTCGCGAGATAAAGAGGGAAAGGCAGTATAAAAATCGCGCAGCACTTTGAACAATTGGGATTTCCTGACAGCGCATTTCATGCGCCTGCACAAAATCGTCAGCAAGCAAATGGTGGGTTACGATTCCTCCCATCTGCGTCGCGGATTGCACCTGCCGCCGCAGGTCGGGCATTTCAAACAAATGGTGGGTTGACACCCACCCTACGGCTCCGGTGTTTTTTGTAGGTTGGTGGGGGGGGGGGGGCCCCCCCCCCCACGGCGGCCGCCGGGGGGTGGGGGGGGGGGGGGCGCCCACCCACCCC
>JAUNKJ010000027.1:0-16581 GCA_030532785.1 Cardiobacteriaceae bacterium | reverse complement strand
CCGGTTTTTTTTGTGTGGGGGGTGGCGCCCCCCCCCCCCCCCACACCGGCGAGCCCGGCGGTTGGGGGCGCCCCCCCCCCCCCCCCACCAACCTACGTTTTGCCCTGCGGGTATTTGAAGCCCCCGTAGGCTGGGTTAGGCGTCAGCCGTAACCCAGCAAAATCCGCCAACATCGCGCTGGGTTACGTTGCTACGCAACTATAGCGGGGCCCCCGAAAAATGGCATAGACAACCCTTTGAATAAAGCCCTTTATTCAAAGGGTTAAAAAACGCCCCCTATGCCATTTTTTGGGGAAGCGGCTATAACCCAGCCTACACATTGTCCTGCGGGCAAAACGGTGGGCTGAAGCCCACCTTACAGGAAAGGGTTTTTTGTAGGGTGTGTGAACGCACACGGTTTGCCTCTGTGTTTTCGCGTGCGTGTCAGCGCTGCCGCCACACACCCTACGCGGAGAGGGTGTTTTGCACAGACGTTGCAGGCAACGTCCCTACAATCGCTGCGCGATACCGCATGGGTTTACATCCACCCTACGGCTGATGGGAAATTTTCTCATCCATAAGCGCTTATCGTGGGAAATTTTCTCACGATAAGCGCTTTGTGATGATAAAAAATCACTATTTTTTCTTGTTTTTTGAGAAATATTGCGAAATCGTGCTTTTGGCTTCGGCGACGAGGCGTTCGCGGTCGAGGTCGGCGAGGATGTCTTCGATGACTTGTTTGGCGCCGCGTTCGCCCCAGCTGGCGCCCTGGGCAAAGTAGCGTTCTGCGGCTTTGCCGATGACGTAGCTGCCGTAGTAGGCAACGCCGCCTTGCGCCCCGGCGGTGATGACGGTGGAGAGTCCTGCGGTGAGGCCTTTGAGTACCGAGGAGAGCGCTTGCACGCCGTAGACGGTGCCCATGAGGATGCCGGTTTGCACGGCGATGGTGCGGATGAGTTCGCCTGCCTGATGCCGGGTGATGGCGATGCCGTAGACTTTGGAGAGGTGCACGACCATGCTGGCATCCGCCGCGAGCGCCAATAAGTCCACGACGGGCAAGGGGTTGACGGCAACGCCCACGGCTTTGACCAGCGCGTAGTGGCGGATGATTTTGTCGGCGATGTCGCGGCGGGCGGCGACGATTTCTTCACCGACTTTTTCCGAGAGGTGGCTGGCGAAGACGCCGGCGTTGAGCGCGGCGTAGCTTTTGCCGCTGGTTTCCAGCAGTTGCCACAGGCGTTCGCGCACTTCTTCGACATCCGCAGGCGGGGTGTGCCAGTGTTCGTGTTCCACGCCTGCCGCGTCTTCGCGGATGTCGAGGATGGGTTCGGGGGCGGCGCTGGCGGCGACGACGTGTTCCGGCGGCAAGAGGTCTGAGACGCGGCGGCGCAGGTGGGCGAGGAGCATGGCGAGTTCTTCGCCGCCCAAGCGGTCGACTTTGTTGAGTACCAGCAGCATGGGCTGGGTGGGGCGGTAGAGGTCGAAAAGCGCGTTGTATTCGATGTCGGTGATGTCGCCGTCGACGACGAAGAGAAGGATGTCGGCCTGGCGCGCGACGTTTTCCGCGATTTGCGCGCGTTCCTGGCCGTCGACTTCGTCGATGCCGGGGGTGTCGAGGAGGTAGACGCCGCCGCTGTCGTAGCGTTGCCACAGGGTTTGCGCGCTGTGTTTGGTCTCACCGTGCAAGACGCTGGTGGCAAAGACGTTTTCGCCGACAAGGGCGTTCAGCAGTGCCGATTTGCCGACGCTGACGCGGCCAAAGGCAGCCACATGCACATGGCCGCGATCCAGTTTGTCGAGGAGGCGTTGCAGCTGGCGGTAGTCTTCGCCGAGGCGGGCGCGCGCCTGTTCGTTCAGGCGTTTGTCGCCCAAGAGCGCTTCCACGCTTTCCCGCGCTTTGGCGACGTGTTCGCGGCTTTTGTCGTCAGTTGCGGTTGAGGACGCTGACGACGAGGTTTTTGGCTCTTTTTTCCAGATCATGCTGTAGCTCATCCTCAAAATGTTTCATGATGCTTTGCGTGGTGAGTTGGCCGTCGGAGCGCTCAAGGGCGGCAAGCGCCGCACGGCCGAGGCTTTCAAAGATGAGGCCGTAGGCAACCGCGTGCGATGCGCCGCCGAGTACCGTGCCAAGACCGGGGAAGGCTTTGCAGATGTTGCCGGTGAGCGCCAAAATCAGGGTGAGCTGCGATTTCACCTTGCCGCCCGCCTCCTCGATGAGATGCTGCACGTCGACGTCGCGCACCGGGACGTCGTAAAGCCTGGTGAGCGCTTTCACCATGTCCATGCCGAGATAGCCCTGGATGAGGATGTCGGTGCCGGGGCCGACGGCGGCGACGCCGCCAAGCATGGCCTTGCGCGCGTAGGCCTTGACCATGGCTTCGCCGCGTTCGCGGCGGTAATCGCGCAAGGCGAGCGAGAGGTTGTCGCTTGCGAGCGTGAGCAGCGCCTGTTGCTGCGCGCGGGAGAGGTCGGCACGGCGCGCGCCAAGGTCGGCAAAGGCGGTGAGGAGTTCGGAGACGTCGCCACGGTAGAGGCGGATGTCGCGCTGCGTGCTGCCATCTGCCTGGACGCGCTGCACTTCCTGCGGGTAAGCGCTCGCGACGCTGACGAAGCGCGCGTCTTCGGGCAAGCGCGACTGGATGCGCGCCTTGAGGGCGGCAAGATCGGCGTCGCGGTAGCGGTTGGCCTTGTTGAGCGCGACAATCAGCGGCTTGCCGAAGTCGGCGAGGCTTGCGATGGCGCGGGCGTCGGAGTCGGTGATGTCCTGGTCAAGCACATAGACGACAAGATGGACGCGGCGCACGATTTGCATCAGGCCGTCTTCCTGGCTTGCCAGTTGTTGCGCCTGATGGGTGCCGGGCATGTCGAGCAGCGTCAGCGTTAGGTTTTCCGTGTCGTAGCTGTAGCGCTGGGTGCTGGCGGTGGAGCCGCCGATGATGGAGGTTTCCACATGGGCATCCGGCAATAAGGTGCGGATCAGCGAGCTTTTGCCGGTGCTGATCTTGCCGAAAAAGGCGACTTCGAGGGTCGCGGCGGCATCGGGTGCGGCAAGCGCGGCAAGATCGGCTTCGATGGCGGCAATATCGACGCCCTGGGCGCGCGCGGCTTCGGCGCGTTCGCGCACGGTTTCCAGCGTCAACGGCGCTTGCGCGCGCTTCTCCGCCCTTTTGCCACGCCCCATCGTCCACAGGCGGAAAATCAGCCCCGCGCCTGCGGCAGCGATCAGCGCAATGCCCGCAATATAGACGGCAAGAAACGCGCCCGGCGTTTGTTGCAGGCGATCCCAGACGCGGAAGGCGACGTCGGTGAACTGGAAAATGATGAGCAACACCACGAGGATGATCAGCGTGGTGAGGAGGATCACGAGTTTGCGCAAAATGCTGCTGGCGTTATTCATGGGCGTGGCGCTCGCGGAAGGATTCGGGCACGGCGGTGGTGCGTTGCCGCTGGTAATCAAAGCAGACCATCAGCGTCTGCGCTTCGGCGATGAGGACGTCGCCACGCGTCACGCGGTAATGCAGGGCAAAGCGCGAGGCGCGCAGCTCGCCGAGCCACACGGCGATTTCCAGCGCATCGTGGAGAAAGGCCTGGGCGCGGTAATCGACTTCAAGGCGTGCCAAAATCAGCGCGCTGCCGAAGAAATCAAGCTCGGATGCGTCAATCGCCGCCAGCGCTTCAACGCGCGCCTGATGCAGGAGGCTCACCAGGCGGTCGTGGCCGAGGTGGTTGCCGTAATTGATGTCGGCAATGCGTACATCGAGGCGGCTGACAAAGGGCTGTTTGCGGGTGAGGATCATGATTGGGTGATGTCGTTGCGCAGATAGAAAAGGTCGAGCGGTTCGCAAGCGCTTTGCCACACGGCATGATGCATCGGCAAAAAGGCGTGGCGCGCGTCAGGCAGCATATCGGGCATGGCGCGCGGTACCTGGGCAAAGGCGCTTTGCGCGTAAACCAGACCGGAGCCTGCGATGATGTCGGCCTGGGTGTACCAGTCGGCAGGAATGGCGTCGGGGGCGCAGAGGCGGTCGGGAGCAAGCGTGGCCACGCCGCTTGCGTCCACGCGGTAAAGCCCGGCATAGACGGCATGCATACGCGCGTCCAGCAAAGCGAGAACGGTTGCCGCATCATCATTGGCGGCGCTGGCAGCGAGCAGGGCGAGACTGGAGATGGGCAGGATGGGCGCGTTCCATGCCGTTGCCAATCCCAGGGCGACGGATGCGCCAACGCGCAGCCCGGTAAACGCGCCGGGGCCTGCGGAGAGGATGATGCCCTCAACCTTCGCCCCGCTTTGCGTCAACAAGCGGTCGCACATCGGCAGCAGCACTTCGGTGTGCTTGCGCGCTTCGAGGACGGTTTCGTGGATCACCTTGCCGCCCTGCTTCAGGGCGACGGAGCAGGCGGGGGTGGCGGTGTCGATGGCGAGCAGGGTTTGCGCGGTCATGGGGTATCCGTTTCGTGATAGGCGAAAAAGCGCTTGACGATGTTGAGATCGGTGGTGCGGGTCATGCGCGGCAGGCTGTCAAGGAAGATTTTGCCGTAGCCTTTTTGTGTCAAGCGCGGGTCGCCGATGACGAGGACGCCGTAATCGCTGACATCGCGGATGAGGCGGCCAACGCCCTGTTTCAGGGTGATCACCGCCTGCGGCAAGGTGTCGTGGATAAAGGGGGCGAGGCCTTTTTCCTGCAAATGGCGGTGGCGTACCTTGCTCACCGGATCGTTGGGCGCGGCAAAGGGCAGTTTGTCGATGACGACGCAGACAAGGCGGTCGCCGCGCACGTCCACGCCCTCCCAAAAACTGGCGGTGGCGAGCAATACGCCGCGTTTCGCGGCAATGAAATCGGCGAGCAAGCGTTCCCTGGGTGCCTGTCCCTGCACGAAAAGGGTGTAGGGCGCGTCGCGCAGCGCGCGCTCCGCCTGATACATGGCGCGGTAACTGGTAAAAAGCAAAAAGGCACGGCCGCCGCTGTATTCGAGTACGGGCAGCACCGCGTCCATCAGGGCATCGGTGTAATCGGCGTCATTGGGCTGGGGCAAGCCTTGCGGATGGTAGAGCAGCGACTGGCGGCGGTAGTCGAAGGGGCTGTCGAGGCAAATGCTGTCGTATTCGCGCAAGCCCAGTTCGCGGGCGAAATGGCCGAAATCGTGATCGACGGTAAGCGTTGCCGAGAGGAAGCTCCAGCTCGCTTCGCTTTGCCGTATCCAACCGGCAAAACGCCCGGCAGCGTTGACCGGCACGAGGTTCAAGGAAAAGCCGCGCAAGCCCGCATCAAGCCAGCGCGCTTCGCGGCTGTTTTCTGCGGCGGTTTCCGTATCCGTTTTTGCGTCGTCGTCAAGAAAGAGCGGCAGCAATTCGCGCAGCTTTTCTCCGCGTTCGGCAAGATTGGCGAGCAATTTGCCGCGTGCCGCTGCCTTGGCGAGCAGCTCGCCTGCGCTGTGCAAAGCGCTTTGCCAATCGCGCAGTGCGGCAAAAAAAGGCTGCAATTCGCCGAGGGCGAAATCGTCCACGCGGTATTCCTCGGCGCGCGCCACGCTTTTCACCGCGTGCTGCAAGGGTTCGCCCAAAGCATCGATGGCGCGCTGCAGGACGATGTCGTCTGGCGCTTCTTCCAGTTGCGCACTGCGCGCTTCCTGCATGAAAAGCTGCATTTGCCGTGAAGAAAGACGCTCGCCCAAGAAATTGATCGCGGTTTGCGGCAGATGGTGCGCCTCATCAATGATAAAGGCGTCAATCTCGGGGAGGATTTCCGCGAAACCGTCGCTTTTGAGCGCAAAGTCGGCGAGGAGCAAGTGATGATTGACCACCACCACATCCGCTTCCTTGGCTTTTTGCCGTGCCTTTTGCACAAAGCATTCCTCGAAAAATTCGCAGTCGCGCCCAAGGCAGTTGTCGGCGGTGGAAGTGATTGCCTGGCGGATGGGTGCATCTTCGGCGATGCCTTCAAGAGCAACGAGGTCGCCGTCGCGGGTGCGCGCGGCAAAGTCTACGACCAAGGCCAGTTCGCGCCGCCCTTTGGCGTCGAGTTCGCCATGCTGCTGCAATTGCTGCACATGGTGCGGGCAAAGATAATTGCGCCGCCCTTTGAGGAGCGCCACCCGCGCCGTGCTGTTCAGCACCTTGCGCACCAGCGGCAAATCCTTGGTGAAAATCTGTTCCTGCAGGTTTTTGGTGGCGGTGGATACCAGCACTTTTTCCCCGGAGAGCAGTGCGGGCAACAGATAGGCAAAGGTTTTGCCGGTGCCGGTACCGGCTTCCGCGAGAAGAATGCCGCCCGCCTCTAGATTTTCCGCGATCTTCGCGGCCAGCGCCCGTTGGCTTTCGCGCACCTGATAGGCGGACACGGCACGAGAAAGCGCCCCGTCGGGCGCCAGATTGTGAAGGATGCGGGCGGCGAGCGTGCTTATAGTCCGGCCGCTTTGTTGGCTGCGTTGAGCGCGCCCTGGCGGTCGCCCAGTTCGTTGCGCGCCTTGGAAACCAGGGACCAGGCTTTTTTCTCCATGGCCTTGTCGCCGGAGGACTGCGCGGTCTGTACCGCACGGCTTGCCATGGCGTCCGCTTCGCGGTGGCGTCCCTGGTGGTAACGGATGTTGGCGATGTCGTAAAGAATCTTGGGATTGTTGGATTCAATGCGCTGCGCGTTTTCCAGATAGCCGACCGCGCCGTCCATGTCGCCCTTGCCGAGCGAATCGGAGGCCTTGCGCAGCAGTGAGGACACGGCACCACCGCCGCTGTTGCCGCCAGAGGCGGGCGGTTTGCTGTTGCTTGCGACTTGCTGCGTTTGTGCGGGTGCCGTTTGTTGTGGCGCAGGGGTGTTGCGCACCGGCTGTACCGGCGGCGGCACTGCGGCAGGATCGGCAGGGCGCGTGGTTTGTGCCGTGTCATTTGCGGCGTTGCGCTCCGGCGGACGCAGCGGCGTCGGGCGGTTGTTGGTATTGGGGTTGACGGTTACGCCGGGCTGTGTGGCGGGAGTATTGGCCACCGCATTACCCGGCAGTTTCGGCTCGTCATAGATGCGCGGCGGGGTGTTCGGCGCAGGCTGGGGCTGGGCATTCCAGCCACTGTTGGCCTGCTGCGGCGCTTGCACCTGTGCGGGCGGGGGCGCGTAGGGCGAAGGCTGCTGCACCTGGGTTTGCTGTACCGGAGGCTGGAATTGCGGGGCCTGCGGCTGCGGCGGACGTTGCGGCACGGGGCGCGTTGCCGGGGCAAAAACGCCGCCCTGCGGCGGAACCTGCGGGTTTTGCAGGGGAACCCTTGAGCCAAATGCGCTGTTTTGCTGCACGACCGGTGCCGGCGTCGGGCCATACACCATGGGACCACAGCCTGCGAGGATTGTGGTTGCCAAAGAAAGCGTTAACCAGGAGCGTTTCATGCCATCACCTTTTCTCATGTTCATCCGTTCAAAAGCTTGGTTATTTTAGTGGAATCGCATCAGTTGCGAAACCACGCCGAAGGGTCGCCGCTGTCTGCGGGCGCAACCGGTACCGGCTGCGGCACGGAGAGCAGTTCGAAGCCGTAGCCGCCAGCGCCGCCGCTGTCGCCGTAATCGTCGTCATCATAGTTGTTGTAGACCGGTTCGCTGACACAGGCGTTGTAATAGGAGGGTTCGGAACCCGCGATAAAGGGCACTTCCACCGCGCGCTTGCCGCCGCAGCCGCGTCCGGCGAGCGCGCCGGTCTGCGGATCGACGGTGCGCACCACGATACCTTCGGGGGCGTTGAGTTGCAGGGGCGCGAGTGGCAGGTTTTTCATGATGTCCATCCAGATGCGCAATGCGCCCTTGCCGCCGGAGAGCGAGGTGGATTTGTTCTGGTCGTTGCCGACCCACACCACGGTGGTGAGGTTGCCGGAGAAACCGGCAAACCAGCTGTCGCGGTAGCTGTCGGTGGTGCCGGTTTTGCCGGCGATATTGAGGTCGGGCGAGATTTTTTCCTTCATCGCGGTGGCGGTACCGCGACGCGGGATTTCCTGCATGGTGCGCACCACGAGGTAATGCGGCCCCGGCTCGATGGCCTTGATGCTCGACATGGAGAAGCGGTCGATGACCTTGCCGTCCTGGGTGGTGATTTCGCGGATGGAACGCAGCGGGGTGAAATAGCCGCCATTGGCAAAGGTTTCATAGATTTGCGCAACTTCCAATGCCGACATTTCCACCGCACCCAGCGATACCGAAGGGTATTGCGGCAGATTGTCGCGCGCGCCAACGCGGCGCAGGGTGGAGAGGATGTCGGGGATGCCGAGGTCGAGCGCGATGCGCGCGGTGGGGATGTTGTAGGACTTGATCAGCGATTCTTCGAGGGTGACGTTGCCCTGGAATTTCTTGCTGTAGTTCTGCGGCGACCAGGTTTCGCCGCCGCGTTTGTAGTGCAGGGGCGAATCGCTGATGCGGCTTGCGAGGTTGTAGAGCTGCGGATACTCGAGGGCAGCGAGATAGACGGCGGGTTTCACCAGCGAACCGATCTGGCGCTTGGCGGAAATGGCGCGGTTGAAGCCCTGTTCGCCGGCAACGCGCGAGCCGATGACGGACATCACTTCGCCGTTGCCGCTGTTGACGATCACCGCCGCGCTTTGCAGGAAACCGTTCTTGAAGCCGTTGCGCTTTTCCAGCGCGTTCAGCCCTTCGGAGAGCGCTTTTTGCGTGTCGTCCTGCACTTGCGGATCGAGGGTGGTGAAGATGTTCAGCCCTTCGCGGGTGAGGTCTTCCTTGTTGTAAATCTGGTAGAGCTGCTGGTAGACGAGATCAAGGAAGGCCGGGTAGCGGATGCGGTCGGTGGTGGTTTCCTTGGGTACGACATCGAGCGGCAGGTTTTGCGCGAGCGCCGCGTCTTCGGCGGTGATGAGTCCGCGCTCGTGCATGATGCGCAGCATCAGGTTGCGGCGCTTGATGGCGTATTCGCTGTTGCGGCGCGGGTCGGCGAGCCCCGGTTCGCGCACCAGCGCCAGCAGCATGGCGATTTCGTGCAGGCCGAGTTCTTTCAAATCCTTGTTGAAATAGTATTCGCTCGCAAGACCAAAGCCGTGAATGGCGCGGTCGCCGTCCTGGCCGAGGTTGATTTCGTTGATGTAACCTTCGAGGATTTCTTCCTTGGTGGAATGGCGCTCCAGCGAAATCGCCATCAGCATTTCCTTGACCTTGCGCGAGAGGGTGCGCTCGTTGCTCAAGTAATGGTTTTTGATGAACTGCTGGGTGAGGGTACTCGCGCCCTGGCGTCCCGATTTGTCGATGAAGGTGACGTACACCGAACGCGCCAGACCTTTGATGTCGACGCCGGGATGCGTCCAGAAGCTCTGGTCTTCGATGGCGATCAGGCTGTCGACCAGCACTTCCGGCACGTCTTCGAGGTTGACGAGGATGCGGTCCTGTTGGTGCTGCGGATAAATGCTTGCGATGCGCAGCGGTTCGATGCGCTCCAGCACCACATCTTCCAGCGAGGTTTCGTCGAACAGCGTGGCGATCTTGCCACCGGCGAAGCCCACTTTCAGCTTGCGTGCGCCCTTGGCGCCGTCCCAGTAGGTAAAGGGCGGCAGATAGACGGTGATGCTCTCGCCCTCTTCGCTGTATTGCAGGGGTTCGACGGGATTGCCGACTTTTTTGTATTCGAGAAGCGCCAGTTCGCGCAGCAGTTTTTTCGCATCGATGTTCGCGCCGACGTACAGCTCCAGCGGCCGCGCATACACGCGCGCCGGCATCGACCACAATGCGCCGCCGAGATTGGCGTCATCCAGACGGTATTCCTTTTCCAGCTTCAGGGCGTAAAGCACGGCGATGACGATGCCGAGTACGCCAAAGCACAGACCAAGATAGAAAACGTTGCGAATGAGCCGGATCAAGAAGAACCTCCCGTAAGGTCAGACTGCCACCGGCGCGGGAATGGCCGGATCGTGCTGGTAGTTTTCAAGGTGGATATGCGCCGCTCCGTATGCCCAGAGGCTGTCCGCCGCATCAAGCCGCAGGCGCGGCAGGGGCTTGGGCGTGCGCGCGAGCTGGGTCTTGGCCTGCTCGACGTGGTTGTTGTAAAGATGGACATCGCCGCCCGTCCAGATGAATTCGCCGGGGGCAAAGCCGGTTTGCGCGGCGATCATGTGGGTCAGGAGCGCATAGCTTGCGATATTGAACGGCACACCGAGGAAAAGGTCGGCAGAGCGCTGGTAAAGCTGGCAGGAGAGGCGGCCGTCGGCGACATAAAACTGGAAAAGCGCATGGCAGGGCATGAGCGCCATTTGCGGCAATTCCGCAACGTTCCACGCCGAGACGATCATGCGCCGCGAATCGGGGTCGCTTTTCAGGGTATCGAGCACAGTCTGGATTTGGTCGCAGCCCTGCCAGTCGCGCCATTGCTTGCCGTAGACCGGGCCGAGATCGCCGCGTTCGTCCGCCCATTCGTCCCAGATGGTAACGCCGTTGTCGCGCAGATAGCCGACATTGGTATCACCGCGCAGGAACCACAACAGTTCATGCACCACCGATTTGAAATGCACCCGCTTGGTGGTGAGCAGCGGAAAACCTTCTGCCAGATCAAAGCGCAATTGCGCGCCGAACACGGAGCGCGTGCCGGTACCGGTGCGGTCATCCTTGGCAGCGCCCTCTTCCAGCACGCGCGCGAGCAGATCGAGATATGGTTTCATGCCGGATGCTCCTCCGCCCTGGGCAAGGGACGCAGATAAAGATAAAGGCCAAACACAATCATCGGCAGCGACAGCACCATGCCCATCGTCAGCCAGTCAAAGGCGAGATAGCGCAAATGGCTGTCCGGTTCGCGCACGAATTCCACGGCGGTGCGGAACACGCCGTAACCGATGAGGAAAAGGCCGCTGGTGCGCCCGATTGCGCGCGGTTTGCCGCTGTATGCCCAAAGAATGACAAACAGCACCAGCCCTTCGAGCAGCGCTTCGTACAACTGCGACGGGTGGCGTGCCACCGACCCGCCGGTGGGGAACACCATGCCCCAGGGCAAATCCGTTGCCCTGCCCCACAGTTCGCCATTGATGAAATTGCCGATGCGCCCGAAAAAGAGGCCGATGGGAATGAGCGGTGCGATGAAATCCGTCACCTCGAAATAACGCTTGCCATGCTTGCGCGCGAAGAAAAACATTGCGATCAGCACACCGAGCAAACCGCCGTGGAAAGACATGCCGCCCTCCCAGATTTTCAGGGGATAAAGCCAGTCTTTCGCCCAGTTGCCCATGCCGTAGAAAAGCACATAGCCCACGCGTCCGCCGACGATGACGCCGATCATGAGATAGGTGAGCAAATCGCTGATCAGTGCCTGCGGCCAGTGCGGATCATGGCGCGCGCGGTAACGCGCCGCCCAATAGCCGAGGCCGAAACCGACGACATACATCATGCCGTACCAGGTGGGCTTGAGCGGGCCGAGTTCAAAGATATAAGGACTGATTTGCGGGAATGGCAGCATGGCAAGGGGGAGCTTTGAAACGCGCGTATTATAGGGAGTTCACCCTGCCCTTTCCCGCTTTTGTGGCCTCATGCTTTTTACAAAAAATTAAGATAAGCAAGGCAGACTGATTATTTTCGGATTTTCATCGTCGTCCGGTTTTCCCGAATCCGGCGTTTTTTGCAGGGAAAAGCGATATGAGAAATTTTCTCATAAACAAGCGCTTGGCATGAGAAATTTTCTCACGATAAGCGCTTCATGGTGGTAAAAAACGACTATTTTTAGCGTTTTTATCTTGGTACACGACAAAACTTTTCAACTCATTAAAAATACGGAGCAAAAGCCCCTCCCCCTGTGGGGGAGGGGGTGGGGAGAGGGCAGAAAACAAAAAACTTTCCGGATTTCGCAGTTAATTCGATATGTTTGTTTCACCCCTCACCCCTGCCCCTCTCCCGTAGGGAGAGGGGTTGATTTAGTGCATATTTTTGAGTTTTGTCGTGTACCAAGCGTTTTTATGATTTAGCGCACAATATCCACATAGGCTGTGACCGTGCCGCGTACCGTCCCGACCACGCACTCGAATTCTCCCGCGCCCGCGCCGTCCGCTGTCATGCGCACATTGGCCACGCCGCTGCCGCCCTGTTTGCGCACATGGCGCTGGAATTTGCGCAAGCCGTGGATAAAGGCGTTGCGGCAGGTGGTTTCATCGGTATTGCCGTTGGCATTGGCGCTGGCGCGCAGACGCGCCCCGCCTTTCACCACTTCGCCGCCACTGCGCAACGGCAGGTTTTGCCCCAGGACTTGCCGCGCTTCCGGCGAATCAAGCACGACTTGCACCGAGCAGCGCAGGTATTCGCGGCGCTTGCCGCCGTCGGCAGCATCGGCCTGGGTGATGCTGCACGCCGCCGGGCGGTTTTTGTCCACATTCAGCGCCTTTTCGCTCACCGGACGGTAGCCGGTGCAGGCAGCGAGCAGCAAAGCGGAAACCATGATCAGCAATGGATTTTTCATCGCATCCCCCGCTTAACGCACAATGCTGCCTTTCATCAGCACCCGCGCGTGGAAAGTGCCGACTTCGCAATCGTATTCGCCGTTTTTCAGGGTGTTGCGGTCAAGATAGCTGCGGAAGTGGCTGACGCCGTTGCCGCCCATTTTCTTCGCGGTTTTCTGGAATTTGACGATGGCGTTGACAAAGGCGCGCTGACAGGCGGCATCGTCTGATTTGCCGGTGGCATTCGCCGCCTGGCGCGTTTCGATGTCGGCCTTGATCACCTTGCCGCCGCCCTTGCCGAAGTGGATGCGTACTGACGGGTCCATATGTTTCTGCGCTTCGGCGGAGGCGATCACCTGACGCCCGGAGCAGCGCAGCAGCACGTTGCGCCCGCCGCGCGCGTCGTCGGGGCGGATCACATGACAGGCAGGCGCGGCGGTGATTTTTGTTTCACTGTCAGTTGCGGCATTGCTGTTGCCGCTGCCGCCGCAGGCAGCCAGGGCGAAGACGGCGGCAAGGGCAAACGCGGCACGGGTCGGACGGATGTTCATGGTGTTTTCCTCGGTACAAACAGAAAGATGGACGAACGGCGGAAAGTTTACCGGATATTCACAAATCCTTGCAAACCTCTGGCAGCGTTTATTTTTTATGCGGATTTGCAATATTCACAAAAACAACAAAAATAGCGATTTTTTACCATCATGAAGCGCTTTGCATGAGAAAATTTCTCATCACAAGCGCTTCATGATGAGAAATTTTCTCATTTCTTCCTATCGCGCCCGTTTCCCCTGCCTTGCGGTACGGTAATCCTTTTGTTAATTTGCCCGCCCCTTTTTCCACATCCTTCACCATGCGGCCGGAAATTTCCTTGTGTTTCGACATTGTGCAATGGCACGCCGTTTCCACCCGTCTGCGCACCCCTGCGGACTGGCAGGCGTGGGCGGAGAACCCTGCCGTTGCCGATGAACTGGCGGAAACCAAGCCCGATGTCGCCTTTCTCCCCGCGATGCAACGCCGCCGCATGGGGCTGCTCGCGCGCCTGATGTTCGAAGCCGCGTGGCCGCTGCTCGCGGAAAACGCGCATTGCCCGCTGGTACTCGTCTCCCACGACGGCGAAATCAACCGTGGCTTTGAACTGTGGCATACCCTCTATGCGCAAGGCGACGTCTCGCCCACGTCTTTCGGGCTATCGGTGCATAACGCGCTCGCCGGGCAATGGTCGATGCTGCGCGGCGACATGAGCGAGCACACCGCCCTTGCCGTCGGCGAAGAAGCGCTGGAAACCGCGCTCATGGAAGCGGCGGGAATGCTTAGCGACGGCGCGGCACAAGTCCTCGTCGTGTTTGCCGACGAACCGCTTGCCGCGCAATACGACGTGCAAAACGTCATCCGCCCGCCCTTCGCCCATGCCGTGGCACTCCTCATCAAACCCGGCAGCGGCTGGCGCCTCACCCGCCACGCGCCCGTGCAACCCGCGGCAAACGATTGCTGGAGCGCGCTCTCCTTCGTGCGCGAGCAATACCGGCAATCGCGGCAATGGGTGCATCACTACGCCAACGCCAGCTGGCAATGGGAACGCGCATGAACCTCAACCGCATCTGGCGGCTGATTGCCACCGGCCTCGGCTTCGCCATCTTCGGCCTCTTCGGCGTACTCTTCAAAATCGTCCTCCTCCCCTACACCCTGAAAAGCTCGCAAGGCGACCTTGAACGGCAAAAAAAAGCGCGCCGCCTCGTCGGCAAATCGTGGTACTGGTTCACCCGCTACCTCGAAAAAAGCGGCATCCTCGAAGCCGAATTCCAAGGCTTCGAACGCCTCGGCCAGCCGGGGCAGCTCATCCTCGCCAACCACCCGTCGCTCCTCGACGTCGTCTTTTTGCTAAGCCGCGTCCCCGACGCCAACTGCATCGTCAAAGCCGGGCTGCAAACAAACCCCGCCATGTCCAGCCAAATCCGCGCCTGCGGCTACATCCCCAACAGCGAAGACTTGGAATTTGTGGAAAAAATCCACGACACCCTCCGCCACGAATGCCTCCTCGTCTTCCCCGAAGGCACCCGCACCGGCTGGGACGGCGAAGTCAAATTCCATCGCGGCGCCGTCTCCATGGGGCTGCGCAGCGCCCGCATCATCACCCCCGTCAGCATCCACATGCAGCCGCCCAATTTCAAAAAAGGGCAACCCTGGTATAAAATCCCCGCGCAAAAAGTGCGTTACCGCTTCATCGTCGGCGAAGACATCCGCCCCGCCGACTGGCTCGCGGAAAAACCCCTGCCGATCGCGGCACGCCGCCTGAACGATCACCTCCAACAATACTTCAACGAAAACACACGCTAAATGAACACCCTGCATCAAGAAATCAAACAACTCGTCATCGACAGCCTCAACCTCGAAGACCTCACCCCCGCCGACATCGACAGCAACGCCCCCCTCTTCGGCGACGACGGCCTCGGCCTTGACTCCGTCGACGCCCTCGAACTCGGCCTCGCCGTGCAAAAACACTTCGGCTTCCAGCTTTCCAGCGAAAACCAGGAACTGCGCGCGAGCTTCCAAAGCATCGCCACCCTCGCAGAATTCATTGAAAAACAACGGAGCGCCTCATGACGGAAAACGACATCCGCCAAATCCTCCTCGCCACACTGGAAGAACTCTTCGAACTTGACCCTGCCACCATCAAAGGCGACACCAACCTCTACGAAGACCTCGAAATCGACAGTATCGACGCCATCGACCTCATCGACCACATCAAGCGGCAAACCGGCTACAAACTGCAAGCCGAAGACTTCAAAACCGTGCGCACCGTCGACGACGTCGTCCACGCCTTTGCCAAGAAAATCCGGGATGACTGATCCCGAACCGCAGGGGGGCAACCCACCATAAATAAATGTAGGTACGGTTAGCGCCAGCGGCGCGTAACCGTACAAACAAGACGGCAATGTGCTGCCAACCGCAGGATGGGCGTAAGCCCATGCGGTTACCGCAATACCAATTGCCCGACACCGTAGGGTGGGCTTCAGCCCACCATTACAACCAACGAATCGCAATCGACAGGCAACCGTAGGGCAAGTGCCAACCCACCATCGCGAAGCGAAACGACGTACCCAGCCTACCAATCCACCCATCTCCCATGAAAACCACGGCGCGCCTCCTCCTCATCCTTGCCAGCATCGCCTACCCCCTCCTCTGGTACCTCGGGCGTGAACGCGGCATCTTCCCATGGCTCGCCGCCGCCATGTGCCTCCTCTGGGCAGCGCGCGCCATCATCCAGCAAGACCGCGCACAAAAAACCGTCTCCGCCCTCATCGCCCTCTTCTTCGCCCTGCTTCTCGCCAGCAACAGCACCCGCAGCATGTACTGGTATCCCGTACTGGTCAACGCCTTGATGTTCATCCTCTTTTTCGCAAGCCTCTTCGCGCGGCAAACCCTCATCGAACGCCTCGCGCGTCTCACCGACCCCGAGCTGCCGCCAGAAGCCATCGCCTACACCCGCAAAGTCACCCAAGTCTGGTGCGCCTTCTTCATCGTCAACGGCAGCATCGCCGCATGGCTCGCCGCCCTCGCCTCGCACCGCGCCTGGGCGCTCTACACCGGCATCATCGCCTACGGTCTTATGGGCGTCCTCTTCGCCGGAGAATACCTCCTGCGCCGCCGCCTGAAAAAACGCGTCACATGAGCCAAAATCCCCGCCTCTTCACCAGTCGCAACCGCCTGCGCAACCACGCCAAAAATCTGCGCCAAACCATGCCCGACGCGGAAAAGCGCCTGTGGCAACATCTGCGTGCGGGACGTCTCGGTGGATACAAATTCCGCCGCCAGCAACCCATCGGGCCATATATCGCCGATTTCGTCTGCACCCGCCCCAAACTCGTCATCGAAGCCGACGGCGGACAGCACGGAGAGCAGCAAGTCTATGACGCTGCCCGCAGCCGTTATTTACAGACAAAAGGATTTCACGTTCTGCGCTTTTGGAATCATGATATTTTGCAGCAGACCGAAGCCGTACTGACGGAGATATTGAATACTTTAAAAGCGCTGAAGGATGAATAATGACTCTTTCTGTTTTTGATGATTTTTCTCCCCCTCTCCCCAACCCCTCCCCCTCAAGGGGGAGGGGCTTGAATCCGCAGCTTTCTTCAAATATGGGGAAAAACAGGAGCTATAAGTTGTTGACAAATGAACTACCCCGCAGCAATCTGCGGGGTATCTCAAAATAGTGCCAACTGATG
>JAUNKJ010000206.1 GCA_030532785.1 Cardiobacteriaceae bacterium | reverse complement strand
CTTCCTGCAAGCAGCCGTTTTTCTCGGCGGCGTAGACGATGCGGGCAAAGCGCGGGTCGATGGGCAGTGCTGCCATGCGCCTGCCGAGCGGGGTGAGGTGATTTGCCTCGTCCACGGCAGTGAGTTCGTACAAAAGACGATAACCATCATTGATTTGCCGCTGGTCGGGGGCGTCCACGAAAGGGAACTCCTCGACCGCGCCGAGATTCAACACCAGCATTTGCAAAATGACGGCGGCCAAACTGGTGCGCAGGATTTCCGGCTCGGTGAATTCCGGGCGCAGCTTGAAATCTTCCTCATCATACAAACGGATACAGACGCCCGAGGAGAGCCGCCCGCAACGCCCGGCGCGCTGGTTGGCGCTCGCCTGCGATATTGGCTCGACGGGCAGGCGCTGGGTCTTGCTGCGCAGCGAATAACGGCTGATGCGCGCTGTGCCGGTGTCGATGACGTATTTGATGCGCGGCACGGTGAGCGAGGTTTCCGCGACGTTGGTGGCCAAGACGATGCGCCGCCGTTTGCCGGGGTGGAAAACCGCCTGCTGATCCGCCAAGGACAGGCGGCCGAAAAGCGGCAACACATCGGTGTCGCGCAGCTTTTCGCGCTCGAGTACGGCGGCGGTTTCGCGGATGTCGCGCTCGGTGGGGAGGAACACGAGAATGTCGCCGCGCGCGAGATGATCGAGTTCGGCAACGGCGGCGACGATGGCGTCGTTCATGTCTTCGTCTTCCCCCGGCGGGCGGTAGCGGATTTCCACCGGATAGGTGCGCCCGGAGACGTTGATCTGCGGGGCGTTGCCAAAATGGGCGGCGAATTTGTCGGCATCAATCGTCGCCGAGGTGATAATCAGCTTCAAATCCGGGCGTTTGGCGAGGAGACGGTGCAGATAACCGAGGAGAAAATCGATGTTGAGGCTGCGCTCGTGCGCCTCGTCGACGATGATGACCTCATAACGCGAGAGGTAGGGATCAGAGAGGGTTTCCGCGAGGAGCATACCGTCCGTCATGAGCTTCACCACGGTTTTGTCAGAGGTTTTTTCGTCAAAACGCACCTGATAACCCACTTCCGCGCCGAGCGGTACGGCAAGCTCCTCGGCAATGCGCTCGGCGACGCTGCGCGCGGCAATACGGCGCGGCTGGGTGTGGGCAATCATGCCGCGCGCGCCGAGACCGAGGGCGAGGCAGAGCTGCGGCAATTGCGTGGTCTTGCCCGAGCCGGTTTCGCCGGAAACGATCACGACCTGATGTTTTTCAATAAGTTCGCGCAACTCGCGCTGCGCGGCGAGTACCGGCAAATCGGCGTCGAGCGCGGGCTTGGGCAGGGCAGCCAGCCGCGTTTCATAGCGTGCATTGGATTCGCGATAGAGGCGCTCGCGCTTGTCGCGCATACGGTCAGCGGGCAGGCCGCGCTTTTCGCGCTGGCGGATCTGTTTGTCCAGCGAAAAAAGCAGCGCACGATCGGCGCTGCAAATGGGGAGTGGGGTATCGGTGTGTTTCATGCGCGGCATTATATAACTTGGGTTCGGGATAGCAGAAAGGTTGCTTTTGAATGATTTCTCGAAATTTTCTATGAAATGACAAACTATTACTTTCTCGTCCGAAGGATGAGAAAGACAGGGTGGGGGTGTTGAAAACGAAGTTTTCATTTCAAATCCATAAAAAATGCTGCGCATTTTACACCCCCATCCTAACCTTCCCCCGCAAGCGGGGGAAGGAACTGATTGAGGAACAACGCTATACCAGTGGACGTATCCACTTT
>JAUNKJ010000026.1 GCA_030532785.1 Cardiobacteriaceae bacterium | reverse complement strand
TACTACTTCCGCGTCATCGACCCCACCAGCCTCAACAAACAGGGCAACGACCGCGGCACCCAGTACCGCACCGGCATCTATTACACTGACGCAGCGGAAAAAGCCGTGATCGACCAGGCGCTTGCAGACCTCAGCAAGCAATACAGCAAACCCGTCGTCGTCGAAAACGAACCGCTCAAGCAATTCTTCCTCGCCGAGGACTACCATCAGGATTATCTGACCAAAAACCCCAACGGCTATTGCCACATCGACGTCTCGCTCGCCAACAAGCCCCTGTCGGCAGAAGAAAAAGCCAAAGCCGATGCCAAGGCCGCGCCAAAAGCCGCAGCCCCTGCCGCCAGCAGCAACAGCCTTGACCCCGCGCGTTACCACAAGCCCGACGCCGCCGCCATCAAGCAGCGTCTCTCCGCCCTGCAATACAACGTTACCCAGCAAAGCGGCACCGAACGCGCCTTCACCCACGAATACGACCACCTCTTCGAACCCGGCATCTATGTGGATATTGTCAGCGGCGAACCGCTGTTCAGCTCTGCCGACAAATACAACTCCGGCTGCGGCTGGCCGAGCTTCACCCGCCCCATCGTCCAGGAAGTCATCACCGAACACGAAGACAACTCCTACAACATGCACCGCGTGGAAGTCAGAAGCCGCGTCGCCGACTCGCACCTCGGCCACGTCTTCCCCGATGGCCCGCGCGACAAGGGCGGCCTGCGCTACTGCATCAACGGCGCATCGCTGCGCTTCATCCCCCTTGCCAACATGGACAAGGAAGGCTATGGCGACCTGAAAAGCGCCGTCCTCAACGGCCAATAACCCGCAGCGCCATGCACAAAAAACCCCTCGCCAGAGGGGTTTTTCATTTTTACTTCAAAAAAACGTCCAAAACAGTCATTTTTTATCGAGACAAACGCTTCATGATGGTAAAAAGTGGTTATTTTTATCCATTTTATGAAAAATCAACACTTCCATGCCGTATTGCATATAGCCGCTTCCCCAAAAAATGGCATAGGATTTTTCTTTTAAGCCTTTGAACAAAGGGCTTTATTCAAAGGGTTGTCTATGCCATTTTTCGGGGGCCCCGCTATATGCCGCCACGCCCAACAAAAAACCGCCGTGATCGGCGGTTTTTTGTTTCTGTTGTCAGAAGGTTGGATCAACCCACGCTGGCAGCGGTCTGCGCGTACTGCTCGATCTGGTCGAAGTTCATGTAGCGGTAAATTTGCGTGCCGTGTTTGTTGATGATGGCGATGTTGGCGTTGTATTCCTCAACGGTGGGGATGTGTCCGAGCTTGGAGCAGATCGCCGCGAGTTCCGCCGACCCCAGGAAAACGTTGGCATTTTTGCCGAGACGGTTGGGGAAGTTGCGCGTCGAGGTGGACATCACGGTCGCGCCTTCGCGCACCTGTGCCTGGTTGCCCATGCACAGCGAACAGCCGGGCATTTCCATGCGCGCGCCGCTGCGCCCCAGCACGCCGTAGTGGCCTTCGTCGGAGAGCTGTTTGGCGTCCATTTTCGTCGGCGGTGCCATCCACAGGCGCACCGGGATGTCGGTCTTGCCTTCGAGGAGTTTGGAGGCGGCGCGGAAGTGGCCGATGTTGGTCATGCACGAGCCGATGAAGACTTCGTCAATTTTCGTGCCGGATTTTTCCGACATGAAGCAGACGTCGTCCGGGTCGTTCGGGCAGGCGATGATGGGTTCCTTGATGTCGCTCATGTTGATGTCGATGATGGCGGCGTATTCGGCGTCGGCATCGGCTTCAAGCAGTTGCGGATCGGCAAGCCATGCTTCCATCGCCGCAATGCGGCGCTCCAGGGTGCGCGCGTCCTGATAGCCGTCGGCAATCATGTTTTTCATTAGCACCACGTTGGACTTCATGTACTCGATAATCGGCTCCTTGTTGAGCTTCACGGTACAACCGGCGGCGGAGCGCTCGGCGGAAGCGTCCGTGATTTCAAAGGCCTGTTCCACTTTCAGATCCGGCAGGCCTTCGATTTCGAGGATGCGCCCGGAGAAGATGTTTTTCTTGCCGGCCTTGGCCACGGTGAGCAACCCTTGTTTGATGGCGTAGAGCGGAATGGCGTTGACCAGATCGCGCAGGGTCACGCCCGGTTGCAGTTCGCCGGAGAAGCGCACCAGCACCGATTCCGGCATATCCAGCGGCATGACGCCGGTGGCAGCGGCAAAGGCGACGAGGCCGGAGCCTGCCGGGAAGGAAATGCCGATGGGGAAGCGGGTGTGCGAGTCGCCGCCGGTGCCGACGGTATCGGGCAGGAGCAGGCGGTTCAGCCACGAGTGGATGACGCCGTCGCCCGGACGCAGCGAGACGCCACCACGCGTCGCGATGAATTCCGGCAATTCCTTGTGGGTTTTCACATCCACCGGCTTGGGGTAGGCGGCGGTGTGGCAGAAGGATTGCATCACCATGTCGGCGGAAAAACCGAGGCAGGCCAAATCTTTGAGTTCGTCGCGGGTCATCGGGCCGGTGGTGTCCTGGCTGCCGACCGTGGTCATGCGCGGCTCGCAATATGTGCCGGGACGCACGCCCTGCCCTTCGGGAAGACCACAGGCGCGGCCGACCATTTTCTGCGCGAGCGAGAAACCGGCAGAGCTTTCGGCAGGCGCTTGCGGCAGACGGAAAACTTCGGACGGCGGCAGCCCCAGCGCTTCGCGCGCTTTGGCGGTCAAACCACGGCCGATGATGAGGTTGATGCGGCCACCGGCCTGCACTTCATCGAGCAGCACCGGCGATTTCAGGGCAAATTCGGCGATGGTCGCGCCATCTTTTTCAATTTTGCCCTCATAGGGATAGACATCGACGACATCGCCCATGTGCAGATTGGACACATCCACTTCAATCGGCAGCGCACCGGAATCTTCCTGGGTATTGAAGAAGATGGGCGCAATCTTGCCGCCGAGACACACGCCGCCGAAGCGCTTGTTGGGCACAAAGGGAATATCCTCGCCGGTGTGCCAGATCACAGAGTTGGTCGCCGATTTGCGCGACGAGCCGGTGCCGACCACGTCACCCACGTAAGCGACGAGATTGCCCTTGGCTTTCAGTTCTTCGAGCAGCTTGATCGGGCCAACCTCGCCCGGTTTGTCCGGAGAAATGCCGTCGCGCGGATTTTTCAGCATCGCCAGCGCATGCAGCGGAATATCAGGGCGGCTCCAGGCATCGGGCGCGGGCGAAAGATCGTCGGTATTGGTCTCGCCCTCGACCTTGAACACGGTAATCGTGATCTTTTCCGGTACCTTGGGCTTGCTGGTAAACCACTCCGCATCCGCCCACGATTGCAGCACTTCCTGCGCGTGCGCATTGCCGTTCTTCGCCTTTTCCACCACATCATGGAAAGCATCGAACATCAGCAGCGTATGCTTCAGACCCTTGGCGGCGACCGGCGCGAGTTTGGCGTCATCGAGCAGCTCCACCAGCGGATGAATGTTGTAACCGCCGAGCATCGTACCCAAGAGTTCCGTCGCATATTCCGGCGACACCAGCGGGCTTTGCACACTGCCTTCGGCAATGGCGGCGAGGAAAGACGCCTTCACCTTCGACGCATCATCCACCCCCGGCGGAATGCGGTTTGCGAGCAGATTGAGCAGAAACTCGCCCTCGCCCGCCGGCGGATTTTTCAGGAGTTCCACCAAATCAGCGGTTTGCTCTGCGGTCAGCGGCAGGGCGGGAATACCGAGCGCTTCGCGCTCCGCAGCGGCTTGACGATAGGCGTCCAACATAGCATGTCCTCACATTCAATCTATTGACATTATTCTCTTTATTTCCGGCAAACGGCATTGCCGAACGGCGCGTCATCATAAAGTAAAACGCGAAGAATATAAACTGCGGCAAGCATTGCCGAGACGAGTTGACCATTCACGCTTTGATGGCATGAACTTCAAATAAAGCAATGACGTAATAGCCCCTCCCCCTACGGGGAGGGGTTGGGGAGAGGGGTTACCCAAAACGCGCAGCGACAAAACCATCAATATTTCAATACTTTTCCTGAAATTCCATCACACGCCCACGAATCGTCAAAATTGCTAACCCGCCGCCAGCAGCGTCCACGCCTCGCGCAGCAAACCCGCCGCCAGATACAGCATCATCAAGGCGATCGCGCCATCGAGCATCTGCCAGGTACGCCTGCGGCGAAAGAGCGGCAGCAAATAGCGCACCCCATAGCCCAGACCCGTAAACCACAGCGCCGACGCCGTCGCCGCGCCCAGCCAGAAATGCCATTTGCCCTCGCCGGCAAACGGTGCCGCCGCCCCGCCCACCAGCATCACCGTATCGATATACACATGCGGATTCAGCAAAGTCAGCGCCAGCGTCGTCAACGCCACCGGCCACGCCGCGTGCCGCTTCTCCGCGCCATCGGAAACCCCGAGCTGGCTGTCGCCGCGCCACGCCGAGCGCGCACTGCGCGCCGCATAAGCGAGCAAAAACACACCGCCCGCGAGCGCCAACACCCCCGTTGCCCGTGGCTTGCCATCAAGCAACGCCGCCAAGCCGAACACTCCGCACGCCATCAGCACCGCATCGCACAAAAAACACAGCGCCACCACCAGCCCCACATGCTCGCGGCGCAGCCCCTGCTTCAGCACAAACGCATTCTGCGCACCAATCGCCACGATCAGCCCGGCAGAAAGCATCAACCCGGAAAAAAACGCCTGCATGGCATCTCCTCTTTTATCATTGTGAGATTTTTTCTCACCATAAAGCGCTTATCGTGCAAAAATTTCTCACCCAAAGCGCTTCACCGTGGTAAAAAACCACTATTTTCCCACAAAACAAAAACCGTAGGATGGGCGTAACCCCGGGCACCCACGCAAAACGCGAAGCGTTTTGACGTGGGAACCCTCGCCCATGCGGTTTGCGATGCTTCGTATCCGCATGGGCTTACGCCCATCCTACGACTCATAAATGTTTTTTCTCACCATAAAGCGCTTATCGTGCAAAAATTTCTCATCCAAAGCGCTTCATCGTGGTAAAAAATCACTATTTTTACAATATTTTTGATAACGCTGTTTCCAGCAACCCGCCTCCCGCCACCAGCCACACCATCAGCAACGCGCCGAGCAACAGCGGCTTGCTCCCCGCCTGGCGCAACGCGGCAAAGCGCGTGGTCAGCCCCAGCGCCGCCATCGCCATCGCCAAGAGCCAGCCGTCAATCTCGATCAGCGCCGCCACCAGCCCCTGCGGCAAAAGATGCAGGGAATTGAAGAGCATCACCGCAACGAACGCCACGGCAAACCACGGAATCACCAAGGTTTTCGCCTCCCCTTCCGCCGCGCCGCGCCGCGCGAGCCACCACGAGAGCAGCAACAAAAACGGCGCCAACATCATCACCCGGATCATCTTCGTCGTTACCGCAATATCCGCCACCTCGGCGTTGATCGCCTTGCCCGCCGCCACCACCTGCGCCACTTCATGCACACTCGCGCCGATATAGACGCCAAACGCGCTGTCCGTGAGCGGCCACCATTGCCAGGCATAAATCTGCGGATAGAGAAAAATGCCCACCGTGCCGAAAATCACCACCGTCGCCACCGCTACCGCGACGCGATCACCATCGGCGCGCAACACCGGCGCGGTGGCAATCACCGCCGCCGCGCCGCAAATCCCCGCGCCCGCGCCCATCAGCATCACCGTATCGCGATCCATCTTCAGCCAGCGCAGGCCGAGAAAACAGGCGAGGAGAAACGTCCCCGTGAGCATCAGCGCATCGGCGACAATGCTGTTCAGCCCCACCTCCAGCACCTGCTGCAAGGTGAGGCGGAAGCCGTAAAGAATGATGCCAAGACGCAGCAAGCGGTTCTTGGCAAAGAGAATTCCCGAAGCCGTCACCCCCTCCCAGTGCGGATAAAGCGTATTGCCCAAGAGCATCCCGAGAACAATCGCGAGCGGCAGCATGCTGAAACCCAAACGCTCAATCCACGCCTGCCGCGCAAGCAACCACGCCAAGGCGGCAATCCCCGCCGCGAGCAGCAAGCCCAGCCACCAGCCGTATTCCTTCGTGCGCATTTCTCCTCCCGTCAGCAGCAAACCGTGCCTTTATTAAAATGATAAAAAATTACTATTCCAAGCGCTTTATATAGTGATTTTTTACCGCAATAAGCGCTTCATGATGGTAAAAAATCACTATTTTTACGAAAAATATGAATTATGCCTTTTTGACCCTCACCCACGCCGGGGCATGATCCGAAGGGCGTTCCCAGGCGCGGACATCGGCGTGAATACCGGCATCGACAATCTCCAGCGCGGCGCTGACGAGGTTCAAATCAATGCGCAGGCCGAGGTTGCGGCGAAAGCCGTTCATGCGGTAATCCCACCAGCTGAATTGCTGGCTGTCGGGGTGCGCATGGCGGTAGGCATCGCGCAGGCCGAGGTCGAGGAGGCGTTGCAGCGCCTCGCGTTCCGGCGCGGAACAGAGGATTTTGTCCTGCCACGCGGCGGGATCATGCACATCAAGATCGGCGGGGGCGATGTTGAAATCGCCCATGACGACGAGCGCCGGATGCTGCGCGATTTCCGCTTCAAGCCACGCGGCAAGATGGGCGAGCCAGTCGAGTTTGTAGGCGTATTTTTCATCACCCACCGCCTTGCCGTTGGGGACATAAAGATTGATGACGCGGATGCCGGCGATGGTCGCGGCAATCGCCCGCGCCTGCGGATCATCCAGCCCCGGAATGCCGCGCACGATGTCGTGCATCGGTTCGCGGGAAAGCAGCGCCACGCCGTTGTAGGTTTTCTGTCCGTGGGTTTCCAGATGAAAACCGAGTTCGCCATAAGGCTCGCGGCGCACGGCGTCATCGCTTTGCTTGATTTCCTGCAAACCGATGATGTCGCAGGGATAGTCGCGAAGGTAATCGCCAAGGTGCGCTTCGCGGACGTTGAGGGAATTGACGTTCCAGCTGGTGATGATTTTCTCGGTCATGGAGGCTTTCGGTTAAAATGTGCGCGGTATTTTAATGAAGATGGCCTCTTTCATGCGAGAGTTTCGATTGTTCCAGCCCGATTTGCCCGGCGATTTTCCCATCGGCGGTTTTTTTGCGCTCGATGCGGCCGGGCATCACCATGTGGCGCGCGTGTTGCGCCGCCGCGTGGGCGATCAACTGGTGCTCTTCAATGGCGATGGTTTTGATTACGTAGCGGAAATCACCGGCTTGTCGCGCCATGAGACGACCGTCGCCCTGCGTGGCAAAACGCAGAACACCCGCGAATCGGCGCTGGATTTGACCCTGTGCCTCGCCTGGCTCAAGAACGAGGCGATGGACCGCAGCGTGCAAAAGGCGGTGGAAATGGGCGTTACCGCCATTCGCCCGATGCTCGTGGCGCGCGGCGAAGCGGCGCTGGATGGCGACCGTCTTGCCAAGAAAATGCTGCACTGGCAGGGGATTATCCAAGCCGCCGCCACCCAGTGCGGACGCGCGGTATTACCCACGCTCCATCCCCCCGCCGCTTTTGCCGAAGTGATCGCTGCCTGCCACGGCAAGCGCTGGATTGCCAGCCCCTGGCATGAATCCGTGGATGGCGAATCGGCAAACGATGCTGCGCTCTCGGTCGCGATCGGCGCGGAAGGCGGCTTTACCGAAGGCGAAGTGGCACTGGCTGTCGCGCACGGCTGGCAGCCGTTTACCCTCGGCAAGCGCGTGTTGCGTGCCGATACCGCCGTGATCGCCGCGCTTGCCCGCGCCCAATTGCTGCACGGGGATTTTTGATGACCAAGCGCCTGCTCGACAGCATTCCCCTCCACGATCCGCTCTACGTCGAAAGCCTGATGACGGCGGAAAGCCTCGCCTACCGCCAGCGCCTGCAACGCTGGGTCAACTGGCTGCGCATCGCGACCATCGTCGCCTCCGCCGTACTGTTTTTCACCAGCAGCAAAGTGCCGCGCGAGGGGCTGAACGAATTGCTCGCCTTCTTGCCGCACACCCAGGCCATCGTCC
This sequence comes from Cardiobacteriaceae bacterium, assembly GCA_030532785.1. Taxonomy (GTDB): domain Bacteria; phylum Pseudomonadota; class Gammaproteobacteria; order Cardiobacteriales; family Cardiobacteriaceae; genus JAUMXB01. The sequence goes on along the minus strand of JAUNKJ010000026.1, from coordinate 11,009 downwards.
TTTTCGGCGTGTTTTACATGGCAATCCTCGTGGTACACCAAATCGTGCTGCACAAGCCCATCGAGCGCGAATGGATTTTCCTCACCAACGCCACCTTCGATTTCTGCGCACTGTTTTCCCTGCTCATGTGCTTCAGCATCAGCGAACACTGGAGCATCATGACAATGCTGTTGATCAGCACCCTGCTCCTCTCGCTGTTGGTGCTCACCTTCCGCCAGACCCTGATTCTCGCGGCGGTAACGCTCATCGTGCTGATGTCGGCATTTCTCGTGTGGCGCCTGTCGCCCTACATCAACCAGAGCATTCTTGATCCGCTGCCGCTCACCATGCGTCTTTCCAATATCCGCAAGGACATTGCCGACAACCTCAAGCTCCTGCTCGAACCGTGGATGGCGTTTTCCGCGATTGCGGTCATCATCGCGCTGGTGGGCTACCTCTCCGAACAGGCGCGGGAAAACAAAATCCGCGCCACCGTGAACTACCGCTTCAACGAACAACTGCGCAAACTGAACGAAGCCGTCATCGAAGACATGCAAAGCGGCTTTCTCGTCGTCAACGCCAAAGGCATGATCATCACCTACAACCAGCGCATCCGCCAGATTTTCCAGCTCGGCCTCGACGACAAAATCTCATACAACATCAGCACGCTGTCGCCCATCGTCGCCCAGCGTTTCGGGCGCTGGCTGCACATGCAGCTAAACGACCACAACGCCATCAACCTGCCAAGCGGCGAATACACCGTAAGCTTCAGCGCGCTGAAAATGGAAGCGCAAACGGGCATGACGCTGGTCATCTTTGAAAACACGGACGAAAGCTACCAGCGCGTGCGCGAAACCCGCCTCGCCTCGCTGGGAAGACTCACCGCCGGCATCGCCCACGAAATCAGGAATCCGCTGGGCGCGATCCAAAGCGCCACCGAACTCCTCGAAGAATCCGACGGCGAACGCGACACCCTGCTCTTCCTCACCGAAAAAATCCGCAAAAACATCAAGCGCGTCAACAACATCATCCACGACATCCTCAACATGTTCGGCGACAAGCCGCGCAACACCCAGCTCATCACCATCAACCCCTTTCTCGCCAAGGTCGCGGTGGACATTGCCGACAACCACGAAATGCGCCAGACCCGCATCCAGGTGGAAACCTCCGCCAGCCACGGCTATGCCGTCTATTTCGACCCCGGCCATTTGCAGCAAATCCTCCACAACCTGATGCTGAACGCCGTCAAACACAACCGCGACCGCGACATCACCATCGTTTTGCGTACCCGCCTCGCGCAAATCGGGCGACATCTTTATATAGACGTCGAAGACGACGGCAAGGGCATCGCCTGCGAAGATTGCGAGCGCATCTTCGAACCCTTTTTTTCCAAAGACCAGGGCACTGGCCTTGGCCTCTACATGGTGCGCGAAATGTGCGTGGCCAACCACGCGCAGATCGTGGCCGTCCCCAAGGAAGACGGCGCGTGTCTGCGCATCACCACGGAGCGTTATCGCGCGGAGAATGGTAGTATGGCGGCCGCGCCGGGCGTGCAAGCGCTGCCCGCGCGCAAGCTGTAAGGAGAAAGCATGAGCAAGGCACTGATTATTGACGACGAACGCGATCTTTGCGACCTGATGGAAATGGGACTGGTGGGGCAGGGCTTTGCCACCACCAGCGCCCACAGCATCAAATCCGCAATCAAAATGCTGAAAAACGAACCCTTCGACATCGCCTTCTGCGACATCCGCCTGCCCGACGGCGACGGCATCGACCTCCTCGCCCACATGCAAAAACACTATCCGCAACTGCCGGTCACCATGATCACCGCGCACGGCAATATGGACCTCGCCATCCGCGCCCTCAAGCTCGGCGCGTTTGATTTTTTGAACAAACCGTTTGAACTCAAACAACTGCGCAGCGTCGCCAAAGCCATGCTGCAAACCTCGCAAGGCGCAGCCCCCGCCGCCCCCGGCAAAGCGGCGGAAAAAGCGCCCGCCGCGAAAACGCAGAGCAAATCGGCAAGCAAGACCGACCTCATCGGCGAATCGCCGGTGATGCGCAAAGTGCAGGAAATGATTGAAAAAGTCGCACGCTCGCAAGCGCCCGTCTTCATCCACGGCGAATCCGGCACCGGCAAGGAAATCGCCGCGCGCAGCATTCACCGTCTCTCCAACCGCGCGAGCGGCCCCTTTGTCGCCGTCAACTGCGGCGCGATTCCCGAAAACCTCGTCGAAAGCGAATTCTTCGGCTACAAGAAAGGCTCGTTCACCGGTGCCAACAACGATCAGGACGGCCTCTTCGTCGCCGCCAACGGCGGCACCCTCTTCCTCGACGAAGTGGCAGACCTGCCGCTCGCCATGCAGGTGAAACTCCTGCGCGCCATCCAGGAACGCGCGGTGCGCCCCATCGGTGCCGACCGCGAAGAGCCGGTGGACGTGCGCATCATCTCCGCCACCCACCACGACCTCGCCGCCTGCGTGGCGAAAAAAACCTTCCGCGAAGACCTCTTCTACCGTCTCAACGTCATCGGCCTCGACATGCCGCCCTTGCGCGAGCGCGAGGGCGACGTCGCCATCTTGAGCCAATACCTCCTCGAACGCCTGATCCGCGAATACGGCTATCCGCAAACCCGCCTCTCCCCGGCGGCGCTCGCCAAACTGGAAAGCTACGCCTTCCCCGGCAACGTGCGCGAACTGGAAAACATCCTCGAACGCGCGCTCACCTTCTTCGACGGCCATATCATCGACGCCGCCGACATCCACATCATGACCCTCGGCGACAGCGCCCACACCGCGCGCAAAGCTGCGGCATTCGAGGAGGATGAAGAGGATTTCGACTATATTCCCGCCGCCCAGGCCGCCGCCATTGCCGAACCGGCGCTGCCGAGCGATCTTGAAGACTACATGCAAAACCTCGAAAAAGACCTGCTTCTGAAAGCGCTTGCCGATGCCGACAACAACAAGACCCGCGCGGCGGAAATGCTCGGCATCAGTTTCCGCGCCATGCGTTACAAACTGAAAAAACTGGGCATTGAATAATGCAATCCTTGCGTCATGTCGATTTGCGTGATTACCACACGCTGGCCGCTCCCCTGTTCGCCGATTCCCTGACCCTGATCGACACGGAAACGGAACTCGCCGCCCTGCCGCGCCATGCCATCATCCTCGGGCGCGGCAGCAACGTCATCTTTGCCGATGACATCCAGATTCCGCTGGTGAAACTCGCCACCCACGGCTGGCACATCGTCACCGAGCGCAGCGACAGCGTCTCCGTGCGCGTCAAAGGCGGCCACGAATGGCACGATTTCGTGGTCGCGAGCGTGGAAGCGGGCTGGCAGGGGCTGGAAAACCTTGCCCTCATCCCCGGCACCGTCGGCGCTGCCCCGGTGCAGAACATCGGCGCCTATGGCGTGGAAGTCGGGCAATTCATCGAGCAGGTCGGCGCTTATGACCGCCTCACCAGCCGCCAGGTGCAAATCCCCGGGGAAAAATGCGGCTTTGCCTACCGCAACAGCTACTTCAAGCGCCAATGGCGCGAGCGCTTCATCATCACCGACGTCACCTTCCGTCTCAACAAAATCCCCAAACTCTGCCTCGACTACGCAGGCCTTCGCGAAAAGCGCGACACGCTGACGGACGCGCGCGCGGTCATGCACGAAATTATCCATATCCGTGAGAGCAAACTGCCCGACCCCGCCCGCGAACCCAACGCCGGCAGCTTTTTCCACAACCCGGTCATCGACCGGGAAAAATTCGCCCTGCTGCGCGAGCGCTATCCAGACATGCCCGCGCATACCGTGGGCGGCGGCATGAAAATCCCCGCCGCCTGGCTCATCGAACAGGCGGGAATGAAAGGCTTCCGCCAGGGCAAGGTGGGCATGTCGGCACAGCACGCACTGGTGCTCACCAACCAAGGCGGCAGTGGCCGCGACATCCTGCAATTCGCCGCCCTCGTCCAGGCCGCCGTGTGGCAGCGCTTCGTCATCGACCTGCACATCGAACCCATCGTGATCGGAGAATAACCCCATGCACCCACCGCTTGACGCCCTCATCCTCGACAAGGACGGCGTGATTTTCGATTCCGAGCGCATCTACGCGCAAACCCTGCAGGAAGCGCTTGCCGCCCTCAATCTCCCCGCCGATCCGGCGCTGATCGCGAGCTTTACCGGGCTGGACAGCGCCTCCACCTTCGCCCTGCTCCGCGACAAACTGGGCGATGCCATCGACACCGAAGCGCTCTTCCACGACTGGCTCAGACGCAAGGACATCGTCTACCAGCGCGAGGGGCTGCCCTTCATCCCCGGCGCGGACAGCCTCATCCGCCGCGCCCATGCCGCAGGTTATCCGCTGGCGCTCGTTACCTCCGACAGCCTTGACCGCACCCTGGAAGACTTCGCCCACACCGATGTCAGCCTGATGCAGTGCTTCTCGGTGATCATCACCGTCGATGACGTCGTCAATCCCAAACCCGATCCCGAACCCTATCTGCGCGCCACCGCACTGCTTGGCATCGACCCGGCGCGCGCCCTCGTCGTCGAAGATTCCGATTTCGGCGCGACCGCCGCGCTTGCTGCCGGTGCCAACGTGCTGCTGTTGCCGGGCAAGCGCACCCCCGCGCACACCATTGCCGAACGCGCGCGCCGCATCATCGCCCACCATGACGAAACCTGGGAGTATCTCCGTGCCCATAGTGCCTGACGAACTGCGCTTAAGCCAAAAAGGCGACACCCTTGCCGTTGTCTTTGAAGGCAAGGTCTACCCGCTGGCCGCCGAATTCCTCCGCGTCTGTTCCCCTTCCGCCGAAGTGCGCGGCCACGGCGGCGCGTGGCAAACCATTGCCGGGAAAAAGGAAGTCGTCATCCGCGACATCGAACCCGTCGGCCAATACGCGGTGCGCCTTGTTTTCAGCGACGGCCACGACACCGGCATCTATTCGTGGGAAATCCTCCACGACCTTGCCACCAACCAGCATGAATACTGGCAACGTTATCTCACCGCCCTCAAGGAAAAAGGGCAATCGCGGGAGCAAAACACATGAGCGACAAAACCCATTTCGGCTACCAAAGCGTGGATGTGGAAGAAAAAGCGGCACGTGTCGGTGCCGTATTCGATTCCGTGGCCGACAAATACGACATCATGAACGACGTGATGAGCGCCGGCATGCACCGCCTGTGGAAAGACTGGTACGTCTGGCAGACGGACGTCAAACCCGGCGAAAGCGTGCTGGATCTCGCCGCCGGCACTGGCGACATCAGCAAGCGTCTGGCGAAAAAAATGCGCGAGCCGGTCGCAGGCGGCGACGTCGAGGGGCAACTCGTCGTCTCCGACATCAACGCCGCCATGCTCGCGCGCGGCAAGGCGCGTCTTCTCGACAAAGGCTATCTGCACAACCTCTCCTTCGTCCTTGCCAACGCGGAAATGCTGCCCTTTGCCGATGCGAGCTTCGACCTCGTCACCATGGCCTTTGGGCTGCGCAACGTCACCCACAAAGACAAGGCGCTCCACGAAATCGCCCGCGTACTCAAACCCGGCGGCCGCGTCCTCATCCTCGAATTCTCCCAGCCGCGCAGCAAAACGCTCGGCAAACTCTACGACTGGTATTCCTTCACCCTCCTGCCGCGCATGGGCGCGTGGATCGCCAAAGACAGCGAATCCTACCAATACCTCGCCGAATCCATCCGCATGCATCCCGACCAGGAAACCCTGCGCGACATGTTCATCGACGCAGGCCTCACCCAATGCGAATACCAGAACCTGCACAACGGCATCGTCGCCATCCACAAGGGAGTCAAACCCCATGCCTGACGCACTCTTCAACGAAACCCTCATCGCCTCCGTCATCAACCGCGCCCTGCAACTCGACCCCGACGCCAGCGCAAAACTCGCCGCCTTGAACGGCAAGCGCATCGCACTCACGCTGGAGCCGCGCACCACACCGTGGGTCTTCCGCATCGACGACAGCCGCCTCGCCTTTGATGGCGCAAGCGCGCCCACCGATTGCGACGTGCGCCTTTCCGGCACCCTCTCCGGCTTTCTCCGCCTCTTCCGTCCCGACGGCGAAAAAAGCGAAGGCGAACGCCTCTACATCGAAGGGGACCTCCACGCCGCGCAAACCTTCCAGCGCGTCATGGCAAGCCTCTCCCCCGACTTTGAACACGCCCTGAAAACCCGCTTCGGCGAACCGCTTGGCGCGAAACTGCACGACGCCCTGCAAACCCTGCGCCGCCTCGGCGAAGCCGGACGCGAGCAAGCAGAAAACAAACTCGCCGACTATCTGCAACGCACCTTCGTTTCCCGTGCCGACTACCTCGCGCGCGAAGCCGACATCCAGGCGCTTGAACGCCGCATCGCAGCCCTGGAAGCCCAACTCGGAGCGCAAGCCTGATGTTGCGCTCCATCCGCCGCAGCTATGACATCGTGCGCATCGTCATCCGCTACAACCTCGACGACTACCTCCCGCGCCAGGGCATCTTCCGCCTCATCCGCTACGCCGCACGCCTGCACCCCGCGCACTACAACCGCGAAACCCGCGACATGCCCACCGGCAAGCGCCTGCGTTTGGCGCTGGAAGCGCTCGGCCCCATCTTCGTCAAACTCGGGCAAACCCTCTCCACCCGCCCCGACCTCCTTCCCCCCGACATCGTCGCCGAACTCTCGCTGCTGCAAGACCGCGTCCCGCCCTTCCCCGGCGCCGAGGCGCGCAGCATCGTCGAACAGGCGCTTGGCGAACCAATAGACACCGTCTACGCGCAATTTGACGACCAGGCACTCGCCTCCGCCTCCGTCGCCCAGGTCCACGCCGCTACCCTGCAAAGCGGCGAAGACGTCGTCGTCAAAGTCCTGCGCCCCGGCGTGGAAAAAGCCGTGGAAAAAGACATCGCCCTCATGTACCTCCTCGCACGCCTCGCCGCCCGTACCCGCGACGGCAAACGCCTGCGCCCCGTCGAAGTCGTGCGCGAATTCGAAAACACCATCGACAACGAACTCGACTTGATGTTCGAAGCCGCCAACGCCAGCCAGCTCCGCGTCAACTTCAAAGACTCGCCCCTCCTCTTCGTACCGCAAGTCTACTGGCCGTACTGCCGCAAAAACGTCATGACCATGGAACGCATCCACGCCGTCAACATCGCCGACGATGCCGCCATCGCCGCCGCCAACACCGACATGCGCGTCCTCGCCGAACGCGGCGTGGAAATCTTCTTCACCCAAGTCTTCCGCGACAGCTTCTTCCACGCCGACATGCACCCCGGCAACATCTTCGTCAACCTCGACAACCCCGCACTCCCGCAATACTGCGCCATCGACTTCGGCATCATGGGATCGCTCACCCCCGAAGACCAGCACTATCTCGCGGAAAACTTCCTCGCCTTCTTCAACCGCGACTACCGCCGCGTCGCCGAACTCCACGTCGAATCCGGCTGGGTCCCGCGCGACACCCGCGTCACCGACTTCGAAGCCGCCATCCGCAAAGTCAGCGAACCCATCTTCGGCAAACCCATCAAAGACATCTCCTTCGGCACCTTCCTCCTCTCCCTCTTCCAAACCGCGCGCCGCTTCAACATGGAAATCCAGCCGCAACTCGTCCTCCTGCAAAAAACCTTCTTCAACGTCGAAGGATTGGGACGCAGGCTCTACCCCGAGCTCGATTTGTGGACCACCGCCAAACCCGTCCTCGAAGACTGGATGAAAGGACAAATCGGCCCGCGCGCCGTCATCAAACGCATGCGCTACAACGCCCACGAATACGCCGCCACCCTGCCGCAACTCCCGCTCCTCGCCCACCAGGCACTGCAAAGCATCGTCGACGCGAAACGCCACAGCGAACACCAACAACAACGCGACAACCACAACAGCCGCCGCCTCATCGCCGCCGGCTGCTTCCTCCTCGCCATCGCCCTTGCCGCCCGCTACGGCCTTGCCGACTTCTGGCAAAGCGCCGCCATCGGCACCCTCACCCTCGCAGGCCTCATCCAACTCTTCCGCCGCTGAACACCCCACCCACACTTAATTAACCTCAGTTCGGAATAAGAAGGGTAGATTTATCCACTGATATAGCGTTGTTCTCCAATCAGTTCCTTCCCCCGTTTGCAGGGGAAGGTTAGGATGGGGGTGTAAAATGCACAGCATTTTTTATGGATTTGAAATGAAAACTTCGTTTTCAACACCCCCACCCTATCCCTCCCCCGCAAGCAGGGCGACTGGCTTTGCCAGCTCGTCCGAAGGACGAGAAAGTAATGGTTTGTCATTTCATAGAAAACTTTGAGAAATCATTCAGGGATGATCATGTTCTTATCCCAAACTGAGGCTAAAAATAGTATTTTTTTACCACAAAGAAGCGCTTAACGTGAGTTATTTCTCACAATAAGCGCTCCTCAATGAGAAAACATACCACCACACCGTAGGGTGGCCTTCAGCCCATCCACAACGGAAAAACGCACGAAAACCGTAGGCTGGGTGTCAACCATCAAAAAGCCCCAATCTGCTCCGCAGCTCTTTGAGTCCCGCGAGCGGGAGAGGGGTTGGGGTGAGGGGAAAATCGTGCAGTGATTGTAGGGACGTTGTCTGCAACGTCCGCCTCCGAATGCAAAATCAAAGACGTGGATGAGTGTCAACCATGCAGTTTTGCCCGCAAGGCAAACGCAGCCCAGGCATTCACACCCTACATAAATTTGACATCGCCACACCAAACTCCATAACACACCAAAAAAACAATCATTTTTTACCACCATGAAGCGCTTATAACGGTAAAAAACTACCTTCAAAGCACTTTAAAATGATAAAAAATAACGGTGGTGCGCCTTGACGTAGCTGCCATCCATGAATACCCATTCGCAATCGGCGTGCTTGCACAACTCCTTCTGGATCAATTGGGGAATTCCCTTGGCAGACCATCGGTTAAAGGCGCAGTAGACAGTGTTGTACTTGCCGAATATGGCAGGAAAATCTCTCCACGGACAACCCGTTCGCATGCGGTAAAGAATACCTTCGATGATAAAGCGCGTGGATTTTTTGGCATAGAGGCCGTTTTGCCGCAAAATGGCAGACAGCTTCGCCCAAAGTTCATCATTGAGCATGGTGCGGGGCATGGCGGAATCCTTGGGGTTTGTGTGAGAAGTAATCTTCAATACAGGATTCCGCCATTCTTTTCAAGGTGATGGCTTCTGGATAGGATGAATTGTCAACAGCCCCTAAAAATGTATTGAAATATTAAAGGCTATAAAAGATGTGGAAAGCCTTGTTTCTGCCCTCACCCCAACCCCAATCTCGCTGCGCGAGCTCTTCGAGTCCCACGGGAAAGGGGCTTTAATCCGTTACTTTGTTTGAAGTTCATCGTCCAAGAGTCTGAATTGTCAACAATCCTAGTCTTTGATGCCATTTTTCTTTACACTTTACCTGGCAGCGCGGGTAGGATATTTTTAGTTTCTTGTTCACAAAACAAATTTAACATATCCACCGCGTTGCCTCTTCTTTTTCTACAGACAGCATACTTTTCAGGACACCACCAATAATTTGTACTGTTACGGTGCTGCACACCTAACCGTACCCACAGAACGTGTTCCTGTTTTGAAACCGGCCGCGTGGCCGTGAAGCGCAATCTCGAAGGAGGAGAAGATATTGAAAATAGCAAAGCATATCCAAATGCAATGAGAGTTTCGCCACAACGCAAGCAGCTATATAAAAAACTTTCCAACCAAAAATCCACAACCACAAAAACCAATCATCACACCCCACATCAAACCGGCAAAACCCCCCGAATTTTGCTATGATTCGCACCTTTCCCTTAACATCCATTCATTGAGAAACACATGGCACGAGTTACCGTAGAAGACTGTCTGCAAGACGAAAACAACCGCTTCCGCCTGGTATTGGCGGCCTCGAAACGCGCACGGCAAATCGCCTTTGGCCACCAGCCGCTGGTCATCCCCGAGCAGGACAAGCCCACCGTCCTCGCCCTGCGCGAAATCGAAGAAGGCAAAACCAGCATCAAGGGGCTGCTTGACCGCGACGAGCAACCCGCCCCCGTCATCGACGAAGCCGAACTCGACGGTTAAGCGCCATGGACGGGGCTGCCACCACCATCCGCCGTCCCTTCGCGCGCGTCAAAGGCGAAGACTTCCTGCAACCGGCCTACGCCGAACTGGAAGCGGAAATGGCGAACTACCTCGACGCGGCAGACATCGCCGCCGTGGAAAAAGCCGCCGTCTTCGGTGCCGCTGCCCACGACGGACAGGAACGCCAATCCGGCGGCCCCTACTTCACCCACCCCATCGCCGTCTGCCGCCTCCTCGCCTCGCAGCGCTTCGACCTCCCCGTGTTGCAGGCGGCGCTGCTCCACGACGTCCTTGAAGACACCCCCGTCACCGCCGACGAAATGCGCGCCGAATTCGGCGACGAAGTCACCGCCATCGTCGACGGCGTCAGCAAGCTCGACCGCCTGAAACACCAGGGGCCGCAAGAAGTCCAGGCCGAAAGCTTCAAGAAAATGTTCATGGCGATGACCGACGACCCGCGCGTCATCATCATCAAACTCGCCGACCGCCTGCACAACATGCAAACCTTGGGCGCGCTGCGCCCCGACAAACGCAAGCGCAAGGCACGGGAAACCCTCGAAGTCTACGCCTCCATCGCCGGCCGCTTAGGCCTCTTCTACTCGCGCATGCAACTGGAAGACCTCGCCTTTTCCCACCTCTACCCCTGGCGCTACGCCGTCATCAAAAAACACTACAGCGAAAGCCTGCACCGCACCGAAGTCCTCGACCGCGTGCGCCACGACCTGAAACCCATCCTCAAAACCCTCGGCATCAAAGCCTCCATCAGCCAGCGCCAGCGCCACCTCTGGGGGCTGTACCAGCGCATGCAGCGCAAAGCCAGCTTCAAGGCCGCCTCGCGCACCGTACCGCTGCGCATCATCACCGAGAACGAAGACGACTGCTACCGCGTCCTCGGCCGTCTGCACGCCCTCTACCGCCCGGTCAGCGGCAAATTCGAAGACTACATCGCCGCCCCGAAAAGCAACGGCTACCGCTC
>JAUNKJ010000025.1 GCA_030532785.1 Cardiobacteriaceae bacterium | reverse complement strand
TTGCGCGAGCATTTGCGAGATTTCCTGTTGCAGCTCGAGGGTGCTCATGTTGAGGATTTTGATGGCCTGCTGGAGCTGCGGGGTGAGGGTGAGCTGCTGTTTGAGGCTGAGGTCGAGGTTTTGGTATTGGCCTGCCATGGCGCGTTTCCGTTCCGTTCAGTGCAGGGTGAAGTCGTCGCCCAGGTAAACGCGGCGGGCGTCTTCGTTGGCGACGATGGTTTCGGGGGTGCCGCTGGCGATGACGCGGCCTTCGGAGAGGATGTAGGCGCGGTCGCAGCTTTTCAGGGTTTCGCGGACGTTGTGGTCGGTGATGAGGACGCCGATGCCACGGTCGGTGAGGTGGGTGATGATGTCGCGGATGTCGGCAACGGCGATGGGGTCGACGCCGGCGAAGGGTTCGTCCAGGAGGATGAAGCGCGGGTTGCTGGCGAGCGCACGGGCGATTTCGCATCGGCGGCGTTCGCCGCCGGACAGCGCGATGCCGAGGGTGTCGGCGAGGTGGGCGATGCCGAGTTCGTCCATGAGGGTTTGTGCGCGGGCATGGCGTTCTGCGCGTTTGAGGGGGCTTGCGAGTTCGAGGATGGCGAGAATGTTGTCGCGCACGCTGAGTTTGCGGAAGACGCTGGCTTCCTGGGGGAGGTAGGATAATCCCAGGCGGGCGCGCTGGTGGATGGGGAGGCGGGTGATGTCGCGGTCGTCGAGCATGACGCGGCCTTCGTCGGGGCGGACGAGGCCGATGGTCATGTAGAAGGTGGTGGTTTTGCCCGCGCCGTTGGGGCCGAGCAGTCCCACGACTTCGGCGGATGCGATGTCGAGCGAGGCGTGGTCGACGATGCGCCGGGTGCGGTAGCTTTTGACGAGTTGTTCCGCGCGCAGCATGGCGGTCATGATTTTTTCGGGGTAAATGTCATGTGCACTCCCTTGCCTTTGACATGTTCTTTTTCCAGATTGTAGCTCAAATGGTTGGCGCGGGTTTCGTTTTTGCCCTGGGTGACGCGGGCGCGTTTGTCGATGTCGACGGTGGCGGTGGCGACGGTGTATTTCAGGTATTCGCCTTCGCCGTCGATGGGCGGTTCGTTTTCGGGGACGTAGCGGAAGGTGGCGGGTTTGCCCCAGGCTTCGAGGCTGACGACTTCGCCGCCGTCGAGGCGGATGACGACGCGGTCGCCTTTGAGGTTCATTTGTCCCTGGGTGATGACGACGTTGCCGTTGTAGGTGGCGATGCCTTTGCCGGCGTCGTATTCGCCGCTGTCGGCCTTGAGGTCGATGGGCAGGGCGGAGGTGCCGCTTTGGGCGAGGGCGAAAGCGCTTGCGAGAAACAAACTAGCGGCGAAGACTCGGTTCATAGCGGCTCCTGACATTTTGTTTGAGTATAAGGGAATTGCGTTCAAGCTGCCAGACGGCGCCGGTGCTGGTGGTGGTGCTTTCCGCGGTGGTGAGGGTGACGAAACGGTCGGTGGCGAGGGTGTTGTCGCCGGGGTGGTAGATGAAGGTGTCGCTCGCGGCGCTCGCGTCTTTTTCCGTGGCGGTGAAGCGTTCGATGACGGCGTCGCCGTCGAGGATGACGCTGCCGTCCGGCGCGTATCGCCCCTGTTGGGCGCGCGCGGCGATGTGGCCGTTTTCATGTTCGCGGCGCAGGCGCGGTTCGGCGAAGAGGGTGTCGCGTTCGTCGCTGTAGTAATGGACGCTTTGTGCGTGCAGGGTGTCGAGGCGCGCGCCATTTTCATCGTAGCGGTAGGCGCTGGCGTCGTGCAGGGTGAGGACGGGGGCGTCTTGCGCGGTGGCGGGGGCGTTTTCGCTGGCGAAGCGCTGCGCCCACCACCACGCCGCCATCCCGGCACAGGCGCAGGCGAAGAGGGCGTAGTGCCAGAGGCCGCGTTTCATGCAACCCCCGCGCGCAGCAGGTCGTGGATGTGGAGGATGCCGACGAGTTTGCCGTCATCGACGACGGGCAGCGCGGTGATGTGGCGTTTTTCCATTTCTTGCAGCGCTTCGGCTGCGAGCATGTCGGAGGATACGGTGCGCGGGTTGGCGGTCATGACATCGCCGATGGCGAGCGTCAGGTCGTTGCCGTGTTTTTCCAGGGTTCGGCGCAGGTCGCCGTCGGTGTAGATGCCGAGGAGCTGGTCGCCGTCGGCGATGAGGGTAACGCCGAGTTTTTTGTCGGTGATGACGAAGAGCGCCTGGCGCAGGGGGTCGTGATACGCGCTTTTCGGTACGGCATCACCGCTGTGCATGATGTCGCTGACGCGGGTGGTGAGGCGGCGGCCCAATCGGCCAAAGGGATGCGAGCGGGCGAAGTCTTCCTTGCGGAAATCGCGCGCGGCGATGAGGGCGACGGCGAGCGCATCGCCGAGCGCGAGCGTCGCGGTGGTGCTGGAGGTGGGGGCAAGGCCGAGGGGGCAGGCTTCGCGTTCGATGGTGATGGGCAGGTGGATGTCCGCGTTTTGCGCAATCGCTGATTGCGGACGGCCGGTGATGGCGATGACGGGTACGCCCATGGCTTGCACGAGGGGCATCATGGTGAGGATTTCCGCGCTTTCCCCGGAGTAGGAGAGGGCGAGGAGTACGTCGCGGTGGGTAATCATGCCGAGGTCGCCATGCCCGGCTTCGGCGGGATGCACGAAAAAGGCGGGGGTGCCGGTGCTGGCGAGGGTGGCGGCGATTTTCGCGCCGATGTGGCCGCTTTTGCCCATGCCGACGACGATGACATGGCCGCGACAGGCAAGCAGCGTGTCGCAGACGGCGAGGAAATCGTCATTGATGGCGGGGAGTTGCGCGCGGATGCTGTCGGCTTCGATGGCGAGTACGTCGCGCGCGGCGGCAAGCCATTGGGTGCGGTCGGTCATGCGTAATCGGCGAGAGTGTCTTTGGCGGCGGCAAGCGCCTGTTCATACAGATGCACGATGTCTTCCGGGTAGCGCCAGTCGGGCTTTCCGTCGGGGAAGATGGTGCGGCTCAAATGGGTGTCGACCCACGGCGGGGAGACGGTGGCGATGCCGATCTCGGGATAGCCGCCGCGTTCGTCGTAAAGCGCTTTGATCAGGGCATCAAGTGCGTGTTGGCTGACACCGAAGCCGTGCCAGTAAGCGCTTTGCCGGGTGTGGTCGGGGAAGCGGGTGAAGAGGATGCGCCCTTCGCCTTTGCGCAGCAGCGGCAGCAGCGCCTGCGTGAGCCACAGCGGCGCGGTGACGTTGGTTTGCAGTGCTTTCAGCCAGCTTTCCGGCTCGATTTGCGCGATGGGGCGCAGGTTGCCGCAGTAGGCGGCGCAATGGATGAGGGCATCGAGGTGGCCGTGGTCTTCGTCGATGAGTTGGGCGAGACGGCTGTAGTCGTCCGCGCCCGTGCTCCACAGGTTGAAGGGGATGAGGGTGTGATCGCCCGCGAGTTCGCTGTCGAGCTTTTCCAGCGCCAGCGGGTCGATGTCGAGGAGGAGCAAATCATGCCCCTTGGCGTCGAGGTGTTCGGCAAGCGCGCGGCCAATGCCGCCACAGGCACCGGTGATGAGGATTTTCATGCCTGCTCCCAGATGATGGCGTGCAATGCGTCGACGCTGTCCACCACATAATCCGCACCCCAGTCGGCGGCGTTTTCGCCGGTGGGGGTGTAGCCGTAGGCGCAGGCGACGGTTTTCATCCCGGCGGCGCGCCCGGCGAGGATGTCGGTGCTGTTGTCGCCGACGAAGAGGCAGCGCGAGGGGTCGTGGCCCGCGAGTTGCGTGCCGTGGAGGATGGAATCGGGGTGCGGTTTGTTGCGCGCGACGGTATCGCCGCCGACGATGGCAGCGGCGCGGGTGTCAATGCCGAGGCTTTTGGCGAGCGGGCGGGTGAAGCGTTCGTATTTGTTGGTGACGACGCCCCAGGGGATGTTGTCTGCCTCAAGGCGGGCGAGCAGTGCTTCCACGCCGGGATACCAGCGGCTGTGTACATGGAGCGCGCCGAGGTAATGTTCGGCGAAGCGCGCCATGAGGACGGCGAACTGCGGGTCGTCAAAAGTCAGCCCCGCGCCGCGCGCGACCATGGTGCGCGAGCCGAAGTTGACCATGCCGCGCAGCACGTCTTCGGGGTAGGGCGCGTGGCCGAAATCGATGAGGGTTTGGTTGACGGCGGGGATGAGATCGCCGGCGCTGTCGAGCAGTGTGCCGTCAAGGTCGAACCAGACGGCCTGAAAACGGGATGTCATGCGGCCTCCGGTTTGCGGGCAACGAAAAGATAATTGATGTCGAGATTGCGGGATAGCACGGCGCGGCGCGCGAATGGATGGTAATCCATGCCGCAAAGCGCCACCGGCGCGAGTCCCGCGTGTGTGGCCATGTTGACCAGTTCCTGCGGGCGGATGAAGCCTGCGTATTCGTGGGTGCCGCGCGGCACGAGGCGCGCGATTTTCTCAGCGACGGTGATGGCGAGGAAACGCGCCTTCGCCGTGCGGTTGATGGTGGAGAAAAAGGCGTAGCCGCCCGGTTTCAGCATCGCTTCGATATCGCGGAAAATCGCCCCCGGATCGTGGACGTGTTCGAGCATTTCGAGGCAGGTGATGTGGTCGTAACGCTCTCCGGCCGCCACGCAATCGGCGCTGGATTGCACACGGTAGTCGATGGCGAGATTTTCCAGCGCGGCATGGTCGCGCGCTGCCTGAATCACTGCTTCGGAAAGATCGATGCCCGACACCTGCGCCCCGGCGCGGTGAAGCGCTTCGGTGAGAATGCCGCCGCCGCAGCCGATGTCCAACATGCGCTGCCCCTTGGGGTCGATGTGGCGGCGGATGAATTGCAGGCGCGCGGGGTTGATGTGATGCAGGGTGCGGTAGGGGCCGTTGATGTCCCAGAACTGGGCGCCGTGGCGGTCGAAACTGGTAGCGGTCATGACATTAAAAAGGCTTGAGGCTGGCAAGAAGAACAATGGCAATCAGCAAAATGGCAGGCACTTCGTTGAAATAGCGGAAAAAGGTATGGCTGCGGCGATTCTGCCCGGCGTGGAAATCGCGGTTGATGCGCCCGCAATAAAGATGATAGGCGATGAGCAGCGCGACGAGTACGAGCTTCAAATGCAGCCAGCCCTGCCCCTTGAGAAAGGCGTAATGCCCGGCGTGCAACAGCAAAAAGGCGAAAATCAGCGTCAGCCCCATCGCGATATGGCCGAGGGTGTAGAGCTTTTTTTCCATGACGAGGAAACGCGCCACGCTCTCGCGCTCGCCCGCCGCCTGCGCCATCGCGTGATAAACATACAAGCGCGGCAAATAAAAAAGCATGGCAAACCAGCACACCATGAAGATGATATGCAGCGCTTTCCAGGTGAGATAAAGCATGGGCGCGTCCGGCAAATGAAAGGCGGCATTCTATAGCCGCCCCGGTGGGAATGCTATCTTGCAAGGGTGAGTGAGAAATTTTCTCATCATTAAGCGCTTTGCATGAGAAAATTTCTCACACAAAGCGCTTTTCGGTGGTAAAAAATGACTATTTTTGGGTGTTTTGTGAGTTTTCAACTTTTGCTGCCACCAGTTTGCGGGTGTGGCGTATCTGGCTCGTTTTGGCATGTTCGGGATAACGGGAGAGAAGCTGGTCGAGCAATTGCAGCGCGGTCTGGCTTTGCCCCTGTTTGTCGAGGCTGCGCGCGGCGAGGAAATAGTTGTCGACGATGTGCGGATGTTCGGGGTGGCGGCGCGCGAATTGTTTGCCGAGATGGAGGACGAGGTCGTGATCCTGATGCTGCGCGGCGCTTTGCGCGAGCGGGAAAATCCAGTCCGCAGGCAGGGTGGCGGGGTCGATTTGCGCGAGGTCGTCGCGCAGCAGGCGATAGGCGGGGTCATGTTTGCGCTGCACGAGCAAGGCGAGCAGGCGTTGTTGCAGGGCATGCTGTTCTCTCGTGCGGCCTTGTTCGCGGTAAAGCTGATAGAGGCGGCGCGCGGCGGGGAAATGGTTTGCGAGATCGCACCCGTCGGCGACAAAGGGCAGGAGCGTGGTTTCGGCGTTATCTGTGTTGCCTGCCGCGAGTTGACTGTCGGCATAAACCAGTGCGAAAGACAAATCGATTTGCGCTTCCAGCGTCATGCCCTGCATATCGGCGTCGGCGAGCAGCACGGGATCAATCGGCTCGGCCTGCATTGCGGCAAGGCGCTCGGCGGGGATGAGTTTGGCGAGTTCGCCAAAATCGGAGGCGTCGTGGGCGGCAGTATCGTGCTTCGGGGCGACGAAAAATGCCCAGTACACCCCGGAGAAACTGGTGAGCAAGGCGCTCATCACGTTGTCGATCAGGTGAGCCGTGTAAAACTGCCACGGCAGCGAAATCTTGCCGCTTGCCAACAGGGAGAGCATCATCTGCTGCTTCAGGCTTTCTTCGTTGAGCAGCAGCGGGTGCACGACGAAACGAAACAAGGCAACCGAGGCAAATGCCAGGACGAGCTGCACGGCGATGATTTGTATATAGCGCTTGATGCCGCCCATGTCGGCAATGGCGGCGCGCCAGTGGCGGCCTTTGAAAAGGGCGGCAAAACGCCCTTCTTCGAGGGCGATGCGATAGATGCCGGGCGTCAGCACCGCGATCGGCAGCACGAAGAGAAATTGCCGCCAGCCGTCCGGCACGCGCAAAGCACTGGCAATGACCCCGACAACAAAGGCGACGAGCATGAAGCCGCCCATCAGGCGGAAGGGCAGGCTTACGGGGATGCGGGTGAAAAGCCCGAACGGTACAGGCTCGTCGGCCTCGCCGCCGGTGATGCGCGCGGCGTTGTCGAGTGTTTTTGCCAGCTGCAAGCTCATAAAGACCAAAGTGGGGACGCTGTTGCGAAGCAGGAAATTTTCCGCTTTGCCGCCGTCAATTACATAATGGACTTGCCAGACACTCATTCCCGTGAGCCACAGCGCCAGCAGCGCGAGCCAGAAAAGATTGCCGGGCTGGATGATGTATTTCAGGGCGCGCAGTGCATTGGTCATGGGAGCTTCCTTGCGTGAAATGAAGGGCGGGAGTATATCGCGGATGTTTTTGCCGTGGAATCAGTCTGGTGTTTGGGGGAACGCGCGAGGCGTGGTAGGCTATGCCGCTTTTGTTTGATGGGGGATGTGGCGTGGATTTCATGCCCGACAAAGGCGCGAAAATTGCCGTGGGCATTTCCGGCGGCGTGGATTCGTCGGTGGCAGCCTATTTGCTGAAAAAGGCCGGATACGAGGTGTTCGGCGTGTTCATGAAGAATTGGGAAGAGTCGTTTGCAAGCGGCTATTGCACCCTGGAAGAAGACATCGAAGACGCGCGTGATGTGTGCGAAACGCTGGATATTCCCCTGCATGTGGTGAATTTCGTCAAGCAGTATCACGAGCGCGTGTTCAAGCTCTTTCTCGATGAATACGCGGCGGGGCGCACCCCGAATCCCGATGTGCTGTGCAACCGCGAGATCAAGTTTGCGGAACTTGCCCATTACGCCCGCGAACTCGGCGCCGATTATTTGGCGACCGGGCATTACGCGCGGCGCGGGGTGTTCAATGGCGAGGCAGCGCTGTTCAAAGGGCTGGATGGCAACAAGGATCAGAGCTATTTCCTCCACCAGATGACGCCGGCGCAGCTTGCGAAAGCCCTGTTTCCCCTGGGCGGCATGGAAAAGCGCGAGGTGCGTGCCATTGCCGAAGAGGCGGGCTTGATTACCTTCGACAAAAAGGATTCGACCGGGATTTGCTTTATCGGCGAGCGTCCGTTCCGCGAATTTTTGGCGAATTATTTCCCCGCCTCGCCGGGGCGCATGGAAACGGCGGAGGGCGTGTGGATTGGCGAGCATATGGGGCTGATGTTTTACACCATCGGCCAGCGCCAGGGGCTGGGCATTGGCGGCGTCGCCGGGGCGGACGATGCGCCGTGGTATGTGCTCGACAAAGACCTCGCACGCAATGTGCTCGTTGTCGGTCAGGGCGAACATGCGCTTTTGTATCACGATCAATTGCTTGCCACTTCCTGCGCCTGGCTCAACGAAACACCGGCAGACGGCGGCCGTTATCACGCGAAAACGCGTTACCGCCAGCCCGACCAGCCCTGCACCGTGCATTGGCAGGGCGATGATCTGATTGTGGATTTCGACGAAGCGCAACGTGCGGTCACGCCGGGGCAATACGTTGTGCTGTATGACGGCGCGCGCTGCCTGGGCGGTGGCGTTATCGTTGAGCGCAAAAATCGTTAAAAAATCGTTTATTTTTACCATCATGAAGCGCTTATCGCGATAAAAAACACCTATGAAATTGAAAAAAATCGTTCTTTTTTCTCTTTTTGTTGCTGCTGCTGTCCACGCGGAAGAGCGCTGGTTTGCCGACGCCCGGGAAAATGGTTGGGCGGGCGGCGAATGGCGCTTGCGCACCAGCGTGTACACCGTGCATTACCACCCCAAGCCCGAACACAACAACCACCAGCGCCTCATCGGCGTCGAATACCGTCGCCCCGACGACTGGCTCATGGGCGCGGCCTACTTCCGCAACTCCTTCCACCAGCCCACGCTCTACCTCTACGCTGGCAAAGAATGGCAGCTCTGGCAGCACCAGCATTTCCGCCTGCGCGGCAGCGTAACCGGTGGCCTTATCTATGGTTATCGCGATGAATACAAAAACAAAATCCCGTTCAACCGCTACGGCGTCGCCCCTGCCATCCTGCCCGCGCTGGCACTCGACTACCACCAGCTCTTCATGGAACTGCAATTCCTCGCCGCCTCCGGCATGCTTGCCACCGTCGGCTTCCGCTTCAGCACGGATTGACAGATGCGGAACATTTTCAAACGTTTTCAGGGAGGAAAACATATGAACGACTTTGACGAACAAGTCTCTGCCCTCGGCGCATGGGCGCTCGCCTTGCACGCCGTCCACGACCTCGCCCACCACGGCCGCGACATCCGCGAAGCCCTGCCAGCGCTGATGCCCAGCCTCCTGCGTTTTGACCGCACGCACGTCCGCGACTACTACGAATGCAGCGCACCCTTGAACGAAGGCCTGGTGCTTGTCGCCGAACTCTTTGGCCGCGAACCGGACACCGACATCCTCAAACACGGTATGCAAGTGCTGTTTCTCGAAAAAAAACTCGGCAAAAACAGGGAACTCATGGGCATACTCATTACCCGCCTCAACCGCCTGCAACGCCAGGCGGAACACTTCTCGCCCGCCCACGACAGCGTCATCGCCCAGGCCGCGAGCATTTATCGCGACACCGTCGGCAAAGCGGGCGCACGCATCCTCGTCAACGGCAAACCGGAACACCTGCAACGCACCGACATTGCGGAACAAATCCGCGCGCTGCTCCTGTGCGCGGTGCGCGCCGGCAGCCTGTGGCGCAGCTACGGCGGCAGCCGCTGGCAACTGATGTTCTCGCAACGCGGCGTCGCCGAAGCGGCATTGCGCCTCTATCAGGCGCAGGCGTTGCGCTAGGCGGTCAACGTTGATGGTGGGCTGAAGCCCACCCTACGTTTTGTTCTGTGGCAAATAGCAGATATTTGAACTCGTTGCGTCCGTTCTATGTTTGTTGATGAGAAAATTTCCCATTGACAAGCGTTTGTTGTGAGAATATTTCTCACAGCAAGCGCTTTTGTGTGGTAAAAAAATCACTATTTTTATCTTAATTGTGTAATTTTTGAAGACAAACGATGCCCGTGTCTGCGATGAAATGGGCGCTATGGCGGGGAAGCAGCGATATATATAATGTGCGCTTTTGCACAATGCGGGAGTTCATGATGAAAAAGCTGGGGATTGTTGGTTGGCGGGGCATGGTCGGTTCGGTGCTGATCGGGCGGATGCTGGAGGAGAATGATTTTGCCGGGGTGGAGACGACGCTGTTTTCCACCTCGCAGGCGGGCGAGGCCGCGCCGGATTATGCGAGTGTGAAGTCTTTGCAGGATGCGAATGATCTCGATGCGCTGGCGGCGATGGACATTATCATCACTTGCCAGGGCGGCGATTATACGAAGGCGGTGCATGCGCCGTTGCGCGCCAGGGGTTGGCAGGGGTATTGGATTGATGCCGCGTCGACGCTGCGCATGGATGAGGATGCGGTGATTATTCTTGATCCGGTGAACCGTGCGGTGATTGATCGTGCGCTCAATGATGGCAAGCGTGATTTCATCGGCGGCAATTGCACGGTGTCGCTGATGATGCTGGCGATTGGCGGCATTTTGGAGAAGGATTGGGTGGAGTGGATTACGCCGATGACGTATCAGGCGGCGTCCGGCGGCGGCGCGAAGCATATGCGCGAGTTGCTGACCCAGATGGGTGTGCTGGAGGGCGCGGTGCATGATGATTTGCAGAATCCGGCGAGCAATATTCTCGAGATTGACCGCAAGATTACCGGGGTGCTGCGCGATGGTTCGCTGGATACGCGCAATTTCGGCGTGCCGCTTGCGGGGAGTTTGATTCCGTGGATTGATTCGGAGTTGGCGAGCGGGCAGAGCCGCGAGGAGTGGAAGGCGCAGGTCGAGGCCAACAAGATTATGGGGCGCGAGGGCAATCCGGTGCTGATTGATGGCCTTTGTGTGCGTATCGGCGCGATGCGTTCCCATGCGCAGGCGTTGACGATCAAGCTGAAGCGCGATGTTCCGCTGGCGGAGATTGAAGCGGCGCTGGCGGCGCACAATGATTGGGTACGGGTGATTGCCAATGACAAGCAATCGTCTGCGGAGGGTTTGACGCCTGCGGCCGTTTCCGGGACGCTGGATGTGCCGGTCGGGCGGTTGCGCAAGTTGGCGATGGGTGGCGAGTATCTTTCCGCCTTTACCTGTGGCGATCAGTTGTTGTGGGGCGCGGCAGAGCCGTTGCGCCGGATGTTCAATATTCTGGTTGGCCGGTTGTAAGGCTTGCTGGTTTGCGAATGGAAAAGCTGCCTGCGGGCAGCTTTTTTTGTGGGCGTGGGGGTATCAGGGGAAAAATGTACGGCACGATTAGGCGCAAAGCGCCGTAACCGTACAGATTTCATGATGGTTCGCTTTGTACGGTTACGCCCTTCGGGCTAACCGTACCTACATTGTTGGTGGGCTGAAGCCCACCCTACGGTTTGGCTTATAAGTTGGGTGAAAATAGTGATTTTTTACCACGATAAAGCGCTTGTTGCGGTAAAAAATGACTATTTTAGTAAATAAAATGATAAATAATGGTGTGGGTGTAGGTGTCGCCGGGGTGGAGGATGGCGCGGCCGTGGCTGGGGCTGTCGGGCGGATATTGGCTTTCGAGGGCGATGCCGGCGTTGGCGCTGTAGTGGCCGCCGTGGCGTTTGGGGGTGCCTGCGAGGTATTGGCCGCTGTAGAGGTGGAGCGCGGGTTGGTCGCTGTGGAGTTCGAGGGTGATGCGGCGGTCGGCGGATTGCAGGCGGGCGGCAAGTTGTGGCTGGCCGGGATGGGGGAGGAGGTAGCTGTGGTCGTAGCCGCCGGTGGGTTGTTGTTCAGGGTCGTGGCGGTAGTCGCGGGCGATGGCTTTGGGGTTGCGGAAGTCGAAGCCGCTGCCTGCGACGGGTTGCGGGGGGCGGCTGGGGATGCCGTCGCTTGCCACGGGTTGGTAGTGGTCGGCTGCGATTTGCAGGTGTTGGTCGAGGCCGTTGTCGCCGTCGCCGCCGTTTAAATTGAAGTAGGCGTGGTTGGTGAGGTTGCAGGGGGTGGGGGCGTCGGTGTGGGCGCGGTAGGTGAGGGTGAGGCGGTTGTGCTCGTCGAGGTGGTAGTGGGCTTCGGCGTGGAGGTTGCCGGGGAAGCCCTGGTCGCCGTGGGGGCTTTCAAGGGTGAAGATGGCGTGCTGTGCGCCGGTTTCCCGGGTGTGCCAGAGGCGGCGGGAAAAGCCCTGGCGGCCGCCGTGAAGGATGTGGGGGGGCTGGTTGGCGTCGAGTGGGTGTTCGCCAAAGCAGGCGTGGGCGATGCGCCCGGCGTAGCGGCCGATGCTGGCGCCGAGGTAGCTGCCGCCAGCGAGCATGGCGGCGAGGTCGGCGCTGCCGAGGAGGATTTCGCGTGTTTCACCGGCGAGCGGGATTTGGCAGGAGAGCCAGCTGGCACCGAGGGGGTGGAGGGTGATGCGCAGGCGGTGGCGGTTTTCGAGGTGGATGGGCTGTGTTGGCATTTGGAGAATGGGTTGTTGGGTTTTTGCAAGGGATTGTAGGCAGGGGGTAAAGGTAGTTTGAAATCTTGAGGGGTTGTTGCTGTATGAATTTCTTTATTCCCCCTCTCTGCTCCGCAGCTCTTCGAGTCCCCACCCCCTCCCCCTCAAGGGGGAGGGGCTTTTGATTCTTTGCTTCGTTTAGAGTTCATTGTGCCAAAGCATAAAACTGTCAATAGCTGCTAATTTGGAGCTTTTGTCGCTGCGCGGGTTTTTATACACCCCTCACCCCCACCCCTCTCCCGTAGGGAGAGGGGCTTTGGATCGCTGCTTTGTTTGAAAATCACTGCGCTAAGCTATTAATTATCAAAGGTTCTAATGAGTCTCGCTTGCTTATTGCCAGCAATCCTTAGCGGATATGGACGCCGTTTTCGGCGCGGCAGGTGTGGATGGCGGCGGTGAGGCCGCTGCGCGCGGGGTATTCGCGTTCGACGGCGTCGTGGACGGTGGTGACGAGGTGGTCGGGGACAAGGGCGACGACGCAGCCGCCGAAGCCGCCGCCGGTCATGCGCACGCCGCCTTGTTCGCCGATGACGGCGGCGACGATGTCGACGAGGGTGTCGATGGGCGGGACGGTGATGGCGAAGTCGTCGCGCATGGAGGCGTGGCTTGCGGCCATGAGGCGGCTCAGTTGGCGGATGTCGCCTGCGGCGAGGGCGTCGGCGGCGGCGAGGGTGCGGGCGTTTTCCGTGATGATGTGGCGCGCGCGGCGGTAGACGAGGGGGTCAAGCGTTTTTTCCGCGGCTTCGAGTTGCGCGAGGCTGACGTCGCGCAGGGCTTTGACGCCGAAGTGGGCGGCGGCGGTTTCGCATTGTTCGCGGCGGGTGTTGTATTCGCTGTCGACGAGGCCGCGTTGCACTTTGGAGTCGATGATGATGATGCTGAAGCCTGCGGGGAGGGGGACGGCGCGGGTGTCGAGGCTGCGGCAGTCGATGAGGAGCGCGTGGCCGGCTTCGCCCATGGCGGAGATGAATTGGTCCATGATGCCGCAGCGGCAGCCGACGAATGCGTTTTCCGCGCGTTGGCCGAGTAGGGCGATGTCGCGGGCGCTGGTGTCGAGGGCGTAGAGGGTTTGCAGGGTTTTGCCGACGGCGACTTCGAGCGAGGCGGAGGAGCTTAGGCCTGCGCCCTGGGGGACGTTGCCGCTGACGACCATGTCGAAGCCGTGCGGGAGTGCGCCGTGGCGTTCGATGAAGACGTCAACGACGCCACGGATGTAGTTGCCCCAGTGGTGGGCGCTTTTGCCGGGGCGCTCGTCGGCGGCGAAGGTGTCGGTTTCGTTGTTGTAGTCGGCGGCAAGGACGCGGATGAGCTTGTCGCTGCGCGCGGCGGCGGCGATGTCGGTGGCGAAGTTGATGGCGCAGGGGAGGACGAAGCCGTCGTTGTAGTCGGTGTGTTCGCCGATGAGGTTGACGCGGCCAGGGGCGCGGATGATGTATTGCGCTTCGCGCTGGAAGTGTTGCTGGAGGAGGGCGGCGGTGTTGGCGATGGCGGTCATGGTTGTTCCCGGTAGTGGATGGGGGAGAGGGCGCGCAGGCGTTCGGCGGCCTGTTCGGCGGTGAGGTCGCGCTGCGCTTCGGCGAGCATTTCGTAGCCGACCATGAATTTGCGCACGGTGGCAGAGCGCAGGAGCGGCGGGTAGAAGTGGGCGTGGCATTGCCAGTGGGCGTGGTCGCCGTTGTCGAAGGGCGCGCCGTGCCAGCCCATGGAGTAGGGGAAACTGGTACGGAAGAGGTTGTCGTAGCGGCTGGTGAGTTCCTTGAGGATGGCGGCAAGTGATTGTTGTTGCTCGCGGTTGCTGTCGGTCAGGCGCGGCAGGGGGGCTTTGGGCAGGAGCAGGGTTTCAAACGGCCACACCGCCCAGTAGGGGACAACGGCGAGCCAGTGCGCGTTTTCGGCGACGGTGCGGCTGCCGTCTTTGGTTTCGCGCGCGGCGTAATCGAGGAGCAGCGGGCGGCCGTGCTGTGCGAAATAGCGGCGCTGGCAGTCGTCCTCGCGCGCGACGGCGTTGGGGAGGAAGTCGCTCGCCCAGATTTGTCCGTGCGGATGGGGGTTGGAGCAGCCCATGGCGCTGCCTTTGTTTTCAAAGATTTGTACCCAGCGGTATTGCTGGCCGAGTTCGCGGTATTGCGCGAGCCAGGTGGCGATGACGGCTTCGATGGCAGCGAGCGGCAATTCCGGCAGGGTTTTGTCGTGTTCGGGGGAAAAACAGATGACGCGCCCGGTGCCGCGCACCGCCATGCTGCGCATCAGCGGGTCATCGCTGCTGTGGGCGGGGGTGTCGGCAAGGAGGGCGGGGAAGTCGTTGGCGAAGATGAAGGGTGCGTCGTAGACGGGGTTGACTTCGCCGTTGATGCGGGTGTTGCCGGGGCAGAGATAGCATTCGGGGTCGTAGGCCGGTTTCGCCGTTTCGTCCGGGGTTTCCTCTTGCCCTTGCCACGGGCGTTTGGCGCGGTGCGGCGAGACGAGTACCCATTCGTCGAGGAGCGGGTTGTAGCGGCGGTGGGGGTGATCGGCAGGGTCGAACATGGCGGCATCCGATAGCTGTTTGAAAGGTTTGTATTTGTTTAAGGGAGTTTCTTTCTTTGCGCTTTTGCACAAGTTTACACGCTTTGGATGTTGAATAAAAAGGGTTGCGTGTGGAGAATAAAACGTGAACAATAGGCAATGCAACAGTAATGCGTTGCATCTTACCGATTTATTAGAGGGAATCATGATGAAGAAAACACTGGCAGCCCTGATACTTTCCGCATCTGTCCTGGCTCAGGCACAAGCGGCGGATCGCGTTGGCGTGACGATTTACAAGTACGATGACAACTTCATGTCCATCATGCGCAAGTCGTTGGAGCATGTGGCTTCGCAACAGAAAGACATTGAATTGTTGATGAACGATTCACAGAATAACCAATCCATGCAGAACGACCAGGTGGACATTCTCCTTGCCAAGGGCGTGAAAGCGCTGGCGATCAACCTCGTCGATCCTGCCGCAGGCCCGACCGTGATCGACAAGGCGCGCGGCGCTGGTGTGCCGGTGATTTTCTTCAACAAGGACCCTGGGCAGGCCGCCATTGATTCTTATGACAAAGCCTATTACGTCGGCACCGATCCGGTGCAGTCCGGCGTGATTCAGGGCGAGCTGATTGCCAAGGGCTGGGCCGCCAACCCTGATTGGGATTTGAACAAGGACGGCAAGCTGCAGTTCGTGCTGATCAAGGGCGAGCCGGGACACCCCGACGCGGAAGCGCGCACCGAGTGGGTGGTGAAAGAACTCAATGCCAAAGGCGTTGAAACCGAACAGCTTTACATGGATGCGGCGCTGTGGGATGCGGCCAAGGCCAAAGACATCGCCCAGGCGTGGCTCTCCGGCCCCAATGCCGACAAGATCGAAGTGATCATTTCCAACAATGACTCGATGGCGATGGGCGCCAACGAAGCGGCGAAGGCGCAGGGCAAGAAACTGCCGATCTTCGGCGTCGATGCCCTGCCGGAAGCGCTGCAACTCATCAAGAAGGGCGAACTCGCCGGCACGGTGCTGAACGACGGCGAAACCCAGGCGCAGGCCATTTTCAACGTGCTGCCCAACGTGATTGCGGGCAAGGCACCGGGTGAAGGCACTTCCTACGAGTTCAAGCAGGATTACCTGCGCGTACCCTATGTGGGCGTGGATCAGGACAACCTGGACAAGTTCCTCAAGTAACCTGATCTCGGGACAAACATATCGTTGCGTTTGATTTCTCAAGATATGTCTATGAAATGACAAACTATTGCCCTCTCCCGCTTGCGGGGGAGGGACAGGGTGGGGGTGTTGAAACCCACATTTTCATCTTGCGGTATTTGGCAAATGCTGCGCATTTGACACCCCCATCCCAACCTTCCCCCGCAAGCAGGGGAAGGAGCTGATTGAGGAATGACGCGACATCAGTGGATATGTGAACAAATGGATTCTGGTCTTTATGCTGATTTCACTACATATCCACTTTTTTGAATTCCCGGATGCGGCACACCTTGCGGCATCCGCACAGCACGAGGTGATTCATGCATTCGCCGACCCCTGAGCATGCAGCGGCAGATGGCGCTGCCTACCTCCTCGACATGCGCGGCATTCACAAGCAATTTCCTGGCGTCAAGGCGCTGGACGATGCCCGCCTTGCCGTGCGTCCCCATTCCGTGCACGCCCTGATGGGCGAAAACGGCGCGGGCAAATCCACGCTGCTCAAATGCCTGTTCGGCATTTATCACGCCGACGCGGGCGAGATATTTTTCTGCGGCAAGCCCGTCTCCTTCAAAACCTCCAAGGAAGCGCTGGAAAACGGCATTTCCATGGTGCATCAGGAGCTTAACCTCGTGCCGCAGGTGAGCGTGATGGACAATCTCTGGCTCGGGCGCTACCCGCATAAAGGGCCGTTCATCGACCACGCCAAGATGTACCGCGACACCAAGGCGATCTTTGAAGAACTCGATATCGACATCGACCCGCGCCAGAAAGTCGGCAAATTGTCGGTGTCGCAAATGCAGATGGTGGAAATCGCCAAGGCTTTCTCCTACAACGCGAAAATCGTCATCATGGACGAGCCGACTTCCTCGCTCTCGGAAAAGGAAGTCAACCATCTTTTCAGCATCATCGAAAAGCTGAAAGACCGCGGCTGCGGCATCGTTTATATCTCGCACAAAATGGACGAAATCTTCCGCATTTGCGATGAAATCACGGTGCTGCGCGACGGCCAGTGGATTGCCACCCAGCCGGTGGCAGGGCTTTCCTTTGACGACGTCATCCGCATGATGGTCGGCCGCGAACTGGGCGAGCGTTTCCCGGAAAAAACCAACACCCCCGGCGACGTCGTCCTCGAGGTGCGCGGCCTGACCGCGAAGAACCAGCCCTCGATCCGTGAGGTTTCCTTCGACCTGCGCGAAGGGGAAATCCTCGGCATTGCCGGACTCGTCGGTTCGCGGCGCACCGACATTGTGGAAACGCTTTTCGGCCTGCGCATGGCCTCTGCGGGCGAAGTCAAGCTGCGCGGCAAAACCGTGCGCAACACCAGCAGCGTGCAGGCGATCAAAAACGGCTTTGCCCTGGTGACCGAAGAGCGCCGCGCCACCGGCATCTTTGCCGGGCTGGGTGTTGATTTCAACGCGCTCATCGCCAATATGCCGCACTACCAGAGCCACGGCCTGCTCGACAACAAAAACATGCAGCATGACACCGGCTGGGTCGTGAAATCCATGAACGTGAAAACCCCGCAGCACCGCACCCGCATCGGCTCGCTCTCCGGCGGCAACCAGCAGAAAGTCGTCATCGGCCGCTGGCTGCTCACCAAGCCCGACATCCTCATGCTCGACGAACCCACGCGCGGCATCGACGTCGGCGCCAAATTCGAAATCTACCAACTCATCAACGATCTCGCCGTCAACGGCAAAAGCATCCTCATGATCTCCTCGGAAATGCCGGAACTTCTGGGCGTGACCGACCGCATCCTCGTCATGAGCAACGGCCAGGTCGCCGGCATCGTCGACACCCGCAGCACCAGCCAGGAAGAAATCCTGCAACTCGCTGCCAAATACCTCTAACCCAAACCATTTCAAGGAAACGTCATGAGCCTCTCGCGCACCCCGCTCCAGACCGCCGCAGACATCTTCAAGGAATACGCCCTGTATTTCGTCTTCGTCATCCTGCTCGCCATCATCATCATCAAAGACAGCTCTTTCTTAAACATCATCAACCTCTCCAACATCCTCACCCAATCCTCGGTGCGCATGATCATCGCGCTGGGTGTTGCCGGTGTCATCGTTACCCGTGGTACCGACCTCTCCGTCGGCCGCCAGGTCGGGCTTGCCGCCGTCATCGCCGCGACCATGCTCCAGGCCGCAGACAACGTCAACAAAGTCTTCCCCGACATGGGCGTCATGCCCATCCCGCTTGTCATCCTCCTCGTCTGCGCCATCGGTGCCGTGATCGGACTCTTGAACGGCATCATCGTCGCCATCCTGAACGTTACCCCCTTCATCGCCACCCTCGGCACCATGCTCATCGCCTACGGCATCAACTCCCTCTACTACGACGCCGTCGGCTCCGCCCCCGTTGCCGGATTTGACAGCGCCTTCCGCGAATTCACCCAGGGCTTCTTCAGCATCCCCATGGGCAGCCTCGGCACCTTCAAACTGAGCTACATCACCATCTACGCCCTGATTGCCATCGTCTTCACCTGGGTGCTCTGGAACAAAACCCGCTTCGGCAAAAACCTCTTTGCCATCGGCGGCAACCCCGAAGCGGCGGCGGTTTCCGGCGTCAACGTTACCTTGAACCTCATCGGCATCTACGTCCTCTCCGGCATCTTCTACGCCTTCGGCGGCATGCTCGAAGCCGGACGCATCGGCTCCGCCACCAACAACCTCGGCTTCATGTACGAACTCGACGCCATCGCCGCCTGCGTCATCGGCGGGGTGTCGTTCAGCGGCGGCGTCGGCACCATCGCCGGAGTCGTCATGGGCGTCATCATCTTCCAGCTTTTGAACTACGGCCTCTCCTACATCGGCGTCAACCCCTACTGGCAGTACATCATCAAAGGCAGTATCATCGTCCTCGCCGTCGCCATGGACTCCATGAAACACGCACGCAAAAAATAAGCAAAAATAGTGGTTTTTTACCATTGGGAAGCGCTTGTTGTGGGAAAATTTCTCGTAATAAGCGCTTTTTTGTGGGTTTTCCTCATTGCAGGGCGCGGTTTGTAGGGTGGGTTTTAGCCCACTATGAATGTAGGTACGGTTAGGCACGATGGTTCGACAGGCTCACCAACCGCGCCGTAACCGTATATTTACCGGAGTTCGGGATAAGGAAAGTGGATACGTCCACGGATATGGCGTTGTTTCTCAATCAGTTCCTTCCCCCGCTTGCGGGGGAAGGTTAGGATGGGGGTGTAAAAT
>JAUNKJ010000024.1:14560-19431 GCA_030532785.1 Cardiobacteriaceae bacterium | reverse complement strand
CTGCAAACCCTGCTCTTTGAAGAAGCCGTGGAAGACAAACTCATCC
Source organism: Cardiobacteriaceae bacterium (assembly GCA_030532785.1). Taxonomy (GTDB): domain Bacteria; phylum Pseudomonadota; class Gammaproteobacteria; order Cardiobacteriales; family Cardiobacteriaceae; genus JAUMXB01. The sequence goes on along the minus strand of JAUNKJ010000024.1, from coordinate 19,385 downwards.
AGCCCACCTTCATCACCGCCTACCCGGCGGAAGTCTCGCCGCTGTCGCGTCGCAACGACGAAAACCCCGAGATTACCGACCGCTTTGAACTCTTCATCGCCGGGCGCGAAATGGCCAACGGCTTCTCGGAATTGAACGACGCCGAAGACCAGGCCGAGCGCTTCCGCGCCCAGGTCGCCGCCAAAGACGCGGGCGACGACGAAGCCATGCACTTCGACGCCGACTACATCCGCGCCCTCGAATACGGCATGCCCCCCACCGCAGGACAAGGCATCGGCATTGACCGTTTGGTCATGTTGCTCACCGACAGCCCCTCCATCCGTGAGGTATTATTGTTCCCCCACATGCGTGCGGAATAAAGCCAAAGACAAACCGTAGGATGGGCGTAAGCCCATGCGGTAACACCACATCGACAAGCGCAATGCGCTTGTCGAACCGCACAACGCGCATCCCACCCCATCAACGAGACCCCCATGAAAACACTCACCACAACCCTCCTTGCCACAGCCCTTGCCCTTGGCAACGCCGCCCACGCCGAACGCTACGACCTCCCGCCCCAAGACATCGGCGTCGTCGGCAAAATCCAGATCATCAGCGCCCGCGAAGGCGAAACCTTCGCCGAAATCGGCCGCGAATACGCCCTCGGCTTCGAAGCCCTCGAAAAAGCCAACCGCAGCCTCGACCCCCTCTACCTCAAAGAAGGCAACCAAGTCTTCCTCCCCACCCGCTTCATCCTCCCCAACACCCCGCGCGAAGGCATCGTCATCAACCTCACCGAAATGCGCCTCTACTACTACACCCCCGACCAAAGCGCCGTCTACGCCTACGCCATCGGCATCGGCCGCCAGGGGCGCGACACCCCCCTCGGCGTCCACAGCATCATCGAAAAACGCAAAGACCCGAGCTGGACACCGCCCGCCTCCATCCGCGCCGAACACGCCGCCGAAGGCCACCCGCTGCCCGCCGTCGTCCCCCCCGGCCCGGAAAACCCGCTCGGCACCCGCGCCATGCGTCTCTCCAACCCCAGCTACCTCATCCACGGCACCCACCGCCCCGACGGCGTCGGCATGCGCGTCTCCTCCGGCTGCATCCGCCTGCACCCGGAAAGCGTCGAAGAACTCTTCGACATGGTCAGCAACGGCACCAAAGTCAACATCGTCAAACAACACATGAAAGTCGGCTGGTACGGCGACAGCCTCTACCTCGAATACCACAGCCCCCTCGAAGAAGACGGCATCCCCGACGATATCGCCCTGCAACAGGCGCGCGACGTCGTCTACAAAGCCGTCGGCGAACGCGGCTACCAGGTCGCCGACGAACTCATCGACGCCGTCGTCCGCGAAGCCAGCGGCCTCCCTGTCGAAGTCGCCTACTACTGACCCCGCCAAACCTCCCCGCAGGGCGGACTTCAGCCCACCATTTTTGCATCTCGCAAAATCACACAAAAAAACAACAAAAAATAGTGATTTTTTACCACCACGAAGCGCTTTGCGCGGTAAAAAATCGCTATTTCTGCATCCACATTACATCCCTCGTAGGGTGGGCTTTAGCCCACCGTCGCGAAGCGATTTGTTGTCGGGCACGAGGTTCCCCGGCGTAAGCCCATGCGGAAACGAAACATTGCAAACCGCGTGCGTGTCGGCGTTGCCGCCACACACCCTGCAAAAACGCACAAAAAACCCTCCCCCCACGGGGCGACTGGCTCCGCCAGCTCGTCCGCAGGACGAGAAAGGTTGAGGAGAGGGGAAAATCGTGCAGACACCGCAGGGTGGGTGTCAATCCACCATTTTTGCACTTCGCAAAATCATACATAAAACAAATAAAAATAGTGATTTTTTACCACCATGAAGCGCTTATCGTGAGAATATTTCTCACCACAAGCGCTTATCAATGAGAAAATATACCATCACCTCCTCGCCCTCCTTGAAACCCGTCTCCCCCATCCCCATACCCCGCCCTTTCCCCACCACGCAAGGAAACCCATGAAACCCATCGCCCTGCTCGTTCTCACCAACGCCGGTGTCATGGCGGTACTCGCCATCATCATGCGTCTCTTCGGCCTTGACCAAATCATCGTGCAAAGCGGCAGCAGCCCACTCGCCTTCCTCGCCATCGCCTGCGTCTACGGTTTTGCCGGCTCCTTCATCTCGCTCTTCATGTCGAAAAACCTCGCGAAAAGGCAAATGCGCGTGCAAGTCATCGAACAGCCGCGCAACGCCACCGAGCAATGGCTTTACGACACCGTGCGCCGCCAGGCGGAACGCGCCGGTGTCGCCATGCCCGAAGTCGGCATCTTCAACCACCCCGCGCCCAACGCCTTCGCCACCGGTGCCAACAAAAACGCGGCGCTTGTTGCCGTCAGCACCGGTCTGCTCAACCACATGAGCAAAAACGAAGTGGAAGCCGTCCTCGGTCATGAAATGGCGCACGTCTACAACGGCGACATGGTCACCTCCACCCTCATCCAGGGCACGATGAACACCTTCGTCTTCGTTTTCGCCAACATCATCAGCAGCCTGCTTGCCGGACGCAGCCGCGACCGCGACGGCTGCAGCCACCAGCAAAGCCAGTTCATGATCTACATGCTGCTGCAAACCGTCCTCGGCGTCCTCGCCTCCCTCGTCGTCTTCTGGCACTCGCGCCACCGCGAATACAAAGCCGACCAGGGCGGTGCAACGCTTGCGGGCAAGCAATCCATGATCGGCGCGCTGCAAGCCTTGCAACGCGTGCAGCAGCAAGGCGCACACGGCGCGCTCGCCAAAGACTTCCAGGCCTTCGGCATCGTCCCCTTCGCAGGCCTCTTCGCCACCCACCCGCCGCTCGCCAAACGCATCGCCGCCCTGCAAGCGTGGAATCCCTGACCCCCAAAGCCCCTCCCCCCACGGGGGAGGGGTTGGGGAGAGGGGTTTAAAAAATCGCGCAGCAACCAAACCCTATCCTTTTCCAGCCCATGCTCGAACTCAAAGACCTGCGCCTTGCCCGTGGCGCCACCATCCTCATCGACAACGCCAACGCCCGCCTTCATCCCGGCCAGCGCATCGGCCTCACCGGCCGCAACGGCAGCGGCAAATCCTCGCTCTTTGCCGCGCTGCGTGGCGAACTCGACCCCGATCGTGGCGAACTCACCTACCCCGACAACTGGCTCATCGCATCCGTCAAACAGGAAACGCCCTCCTCGCCCGTCTCCGCGCTCGACTACGTTTTGGACGGCCACCACGCCTACCGCGCCGCGCAAGCCACCCTCGATGCCGCCGAACACAGCGGCGACGGCATCGCCCTTGCCCAGGCGCACGACCAATTCGCCGCCGTCAACGGCTACGCCCAGCCCGCCCACGCCGCCGAACTCCTCACCGGCCTCGGCTTCGCCCCCGACGAACATGAAAAACCCGTCTCCGCCTTCTCCGGCGGCTGGCGTATGCGCCTGAACCTCGCCCAAGCCCTCATCGCCCCCGCCGACCTGCTGCTGCTTGACGAACCCACCAACCACCTTGATTTGGACGCCATCATCTGGCTGCAAGACTTTTTGAAAACCCACCCCGCGAGCCAAATCATCATCGCCCACGACCGCGAATTCCTCGACGGCCTCTGCCAACACATCTGGCACATCGAACGCGGCGAACTCAGCACCTGGCGCGGCAACTACAGCGCCTTTGAACGCCTGCGCCACGAAAAACGCCTGCAACAGGACGCCGAATACGCCAAAAGTGAGCGCCAGCGCGCCCACCTGCAAAGCTTCGTCGACCGCTTCCGCGCCAAAGCCAGCAAAGCCAAACAAGCGCAAAGCCGCTTGAAAGCCCTCGCCAAACTCGACGCCGCCCCGCCGCCGCCCCCCGAACACAGCTATCGCCTCGCCTTCGCCGACCCCGAACACCTCCCCGAACCCGCGCTCACCTTGAACCGCGCCGCCACCGGCTACCACGGCAAAGCCGTCGTCAGCCACATCCGTTTGACCCTCTCCCCCGGCACCCGCATCGGCCTCCTCGGCCACAACGGCGCGGGCAAATCCACCGTCATGAAACTCATGGCCGGTGTCCTCCCGCTCCTTGACGGCGAACAAAACCTGCACCCCTACGCCGAAATCGGCTACTTCACCCAACACCAGTTGGACGCCCTCATCCCCGAAGACTCGCCGCTTGACCACCTCGCCCGCCTCTGGCCAGAAAAAACCACGCAAGACATGCGTAACTACCTCGGCGGCTACGGCTTTGGTGGCGACCGCGCCGACAGCCCCGTCGCCCCCTTCTCCGGCGGCGAAAAAACCCGGCTTGCACTCGCCCTCGTCATCGCCAAACACCCCAACATCCTGCTCCTGGATGAACCCACCAACCACCTCGACCTCGCCATGCGCGACGCCCTCACCACCGCCCTGCAACAATACAGCGGCGCGCTCGTCGTCATCTCCCACGACCGCCACCTCCTTGCCGCCACCTGCAACGAGTACTACCACGTCGCAGGCGGCCGCCTCCTCCCCTTCGACGGCGACCTCGACGACTACCGCCTGCTGCTACGCGCAGAAAAACCCGCCCCCGACACCCAAGCACCTAAAGAAAACAGCGCCGCCGCACGCCAGGAACAAAAACGCCTCGACGCCGAACGCCGCCAAAGCCTGCAACCCCTGAAAAAAGAACTGCAAGCGCTCGAAAAACAAATGGAAAAACTGCAAACCGAGCAAGCCGCCATCGAAACACAACTCGCCGACCCCGCCCTCTACGACGACAGCCGCAAAACCGACCTCACCACCCTCATTGAAAAACAGGGCAAAAACCAAAGCGCCCTGCAAACAGCGGAAACCCGCTGGATGGAACTCATGGAAACCATCGAAAAC
>JAUNKJ010000024.1:0-14460 GCA_030532785.1 Cardiobacteriaceae bacterium | reverse complement strand
ATTTTGCCCGCAGGGCAAACCGTAGGCTGGGTTAGCCCGCAGGGCGTAACCCAGCAAAACCTCCAATACCGCGCTGGGTTACGGCTAACGCCTAACCCAGCCTACCCAATCGCAAAACCCTCACCCATGCGACATCACGCAGCGATTGTAGGGACATTGCCTGCAACGTTCATGGAAAAAACTGAAACCGTAGGGTGGGTGTCAACCCACCATCAACGTAGGTACGGTTAGCGCCAAAGGCGCGTAACCGTACAAAAAACTCACAGAAACCGTAGCTCGGGTACTTTGTGTCCGACGTCAAATCATGTCGGCCACAAAATTTGCTTTACCTTGGGCTTCGGCTAACGCCCCACGATTCACAACGACCATACATCGTGAGAAATTTTCTCACCACCAAGCGCTTACCATGAAAAAAATCCTCAATAAAAGCACTTCACCACGATAAAAAACCACCATTTCTCACAACCACATAACACTCAAAAAACACCCCGCCTCTGCCGCCATCCACCTTCCCCCTACAAATTACTATCATATTCTGTATAAAATGAGCGGTAATTCCCCGGCGTTGCCGGATATTTTTCATCCTGGAGACTGCAATGAGAAAACTCGCCGATTACGTATCTTCCCTGAAACACGGCACCGACTATGAAAAGAAAGCGCTTTTCGAGCAAGTCGGTTCGCAGGTGCTGCAATCCAACGCCGCGCTGATCACCGTGCTGTCGCTCATCAACCGCTGCCCGCGCAACAACATCCGCGTATACACCCCGGAAGCGCTGCGCCCGGCGGAGTATTCGGTGATGATCGAGCACGCCGACGCCGCCATCAAGAAAAACTCGCCGATGCAGCAATCGATTCACCGCGAGGTGTATGTTTCCGAAAAAGGCGAAGTGGACTGGCTGATGATCATCAAGGAAACCGAGGGCGACAGCATCCGCTACCTCGTTTTCCATTAAACATTCCCATGACCGCTGCGGCGGTCATTTTTTTGTGCGGACGCAGGCTTGGCATTCACACTAAAAAACACGCAAAAATAATTGTTTTTTACCATCATGAAGCGCTTATCGCGATAAATTATCGCTATTTTTATTCAATAATTAATAAAAAACATGGGTTCGGGATAAGAGAATGATCATGCTTGAATGATCTCTCAAAATCTTCTATGAAATGACAAACTATTCCCCTCCCCCGCTTGCGGGGGAGGGACAGGGTGGGGGTGTTGAAAACGAAGTTTTCATTCCATAGCCGTAAAAAATGCTGCGCATTTTACCCCCCCATCCTCACAATCTCGTCCCGCGGACAAGCTGTTCCAATCCCCCGCAAGCGGGGGAAGGAACTGATTGAGGAACAATGCTATATCAGTGAATATATCTACTTTCCTTATCCCGAACTGAGGTTAAAAACAGCCCCTTCCTTTTTCCCCACGCCTTTTCCGGCATTTCCTCTATAATCGTTGCCGTGTCCCGCCGGGGCGCTTTTTTCCGCTTTACCGAGGAGATTTCCGATGAAAAAAACCCTGCTTGCCGCGCTTTGCGCATTTGCCGCCGCTGCCCATGCCGCACCTACGGTCAAGGAGTGCATTGCCCCCTCCGATCCGGGTGGCGGTTGGGATTTCACTTGCCGCAGTGTGAGCAATTTGCTGTTTGAAGAGAAGTATGTGGAAAAGCCGGTTCAGACGGTGAACATGGCGGGCGCCGGTGGTGGCGTGGCCTTTGCCCATACGGTTTCCAAGCGCAAGAATGATGATTCGGTGTTCATTGCCGCGTCCACGGCGACGACGACACGTCTTGCCCAGGGGCAATTCCGTGGCATGAATGAGGATATGGTGAAATGGGTGGGGGCGCTCGGCGCGGATTACGGCGTGCTGGCGGTTTCTTCCAAGTCGCCGCATGGCGATCTCAAGGCGCTGCTCGAAGCGCTGAAGGCCGATCCCAAGTCGGTGAAGTTCGCCGGTGCCAGTTCCAAGGGCGGCTGGGATCATCTCAAGGTGTTGATGACGGCGCGTGCCGCAGGCATGGCCGATTACGCCAAGATTCCCTATTTGTCGTTCAACAATGGCGGCGATGCGATTACCCAGGTGGTCGGCGGCCATCTCGATGCCTTTACCGGCGATATTTCCGAGGTGCAGGGCTTTGTTCAGTCCGGCGATCTCAAGGTGCTGGCGGTGCTGTCCGATGAACGTTTGCCCGCGCCCTATCAGGATATTCCCACGGCGCGCGAACAGGGCGTGGATTTCATCGCCCCCAACTGGCGCGGCTTCTATCTGCCGGGCGGGGTGAGCGAGGATACCTACAACTGGTGGGTGGCGACGCTCGACAAGCTGGGCGAAACCGATGCGTGGAAGGCGGTGATGGAGAAGAACGGCCTTCTGCCTTTCCACAAGACCGGCGCGGAAATGACGGCTTACGTCAAATCGCAAATCGAGGAAATCCAGGCGATTTCCAAAGAAATGGGCATTATCCAGTAAATCGCCCCCATCTGCCTCTTGCCCCAAGCCCCGCACCTGCGGGGCTTCTCATCCGGGAGACTTTCATGAACGCCACGCCTTCTGCTTCCAGATTGGCCGACCGCCTTTTCGGTCTGCTCATCGTCATCATTGCCATCACTTATCTGTATCTCACCAGCCGTTTGCCCATTCCCTTCGGTGAGGACGAGGCCATCGGCCCGCGCGATTTCCCCTATATTCTCGGCGTCCTCCTTGGCCTGCCCGGCCTGTGGCTCATGGTGAAACCGCAGCCCGGCGAACATTGGCCGAATCCGCGTCTTTGGGCGGAACTCGTGGGCATCGTCGTCGTCCTCGTGCTTTTTGCCGTGCTGCTCGAGCGCCTCGGCTTCGTCGCCACGGCCGTGCTGTGTTGCAGCGTCATCAGTTGGCGCATGGGAGCAAAGCCGCACATTGCCGTACTCACCGCCATCGGCTACGCCACCGGTCTCTATCTGCTTTTTGACCGCGTGCTCGATCTCGCCCTGCCTGCTGGCATCTTCGCCAACCTCTTCTGAATCCGGGAGTTTCCATGAACACGCTCGATCTCCTCCTCCAGGGCTTTGCTCAGGCGCTCAGCCTGCAAAACCTCCTCTACGCCGCGCTCGGCTGCTTCCTCGGCACCCTCATCGGCGCACTGCCCGGCCTCGGCCCCGCCAACGGCGTCGCCATCCTCATCCCGCTCGCCATCAGCCTCGGCCTCGGCCCCACCACCTCGCTGATCCTTTTGACCGCCGTCTACGCCGGCGCGATGTACGGCGGGCGCATCTCCAGCATCTTGCTCAACATCCCCGGCGACGAACCGGCACTGATGACCACGCTTGACGGCTACCCCATGGCGCGCCAGGGCAAAGCCGCCGAAGCGCTCGCGCTCTCCGCCATCGCCTCCTTCGTCGGCGCATTGCTCGCCACCTTTGGCCTCATCCTCCTCGCCCCCCTGCTCGCCAAGGCCGCGCTCAAATTCGGGCCGCCGGAATACGTCGCCCTCTACGTCCTCGCCTTTGCCGCCCTGGGCGGGGTCACCAGCAAAAGTCCGGCGAAAACCCTGATCGCCACCGCGCTCGGCCTCATGCTCGCCACCGTCGGCCTCGACCACACCAGCGGCATCGACCGCTTCACCTTCGACATCCTCGAACTCAGCGAAGGCATCAACTTCATCGTCGCCCTCGTCGGCCTCTTTGCCATCAGCGAACTGCTGCTCTTCATCGAAGCGCAAAGCAAGGCACAGCACGAAATGATCAAAGTCAACAAACTCAGCCTGTCTTTCAAAGACATCCGCCACATCCTGCCCACCTCGCTGCGCGGCTCCGTCCTCGGCTTCATCGCAGGCGTACTCCCCGGCGCGGGCGCCTCGCTCGGCAGCTTCATCAGCTACACCCTGGAAAAACGCATCCTCGGCGACAAAGCCCGCTTCGGCGAAGGCGACCCGCGCGGCGTTGCCGCCCCCGAAGCCGGCAACAACGCCGCCGCCAACGGCGCGCTCGTCCCCATGCTCACCCTCGGCGTCCCCGGCAGCGGCACCACCGCCGTCCTCCTCGCCCTCCTCGTCTCGCTCAACGTCACCCCCGGCCCCATGCTCTTCCAGCAAAACGCCGAACTCGTCTGGACCGTCATTGCCGCCCTCCTCATCGGCAACATCATCCTCCTCGTCATGAACATCCCCATGATCAGCATCTTCGTGAAAATCTTGAGCGTACCGCCACGTTATTTGATGCCCATCGTCACCCTCGTCGCCATCCTCGGCATCTACGCCATCAGCCACAGCGTCGTCGACATCTACCTCATGATCGCCTTCGGCGTCGTCGGCTATTTCCTGCGCAAAGTCGAAGTGCCACTCGTCCCCATCATCCTCGGCATGCTGCTCGGACGCGAACTGGAAATCGCCCTGCGCCACTCGCTCGCGCTCTCCGACAACGGCAGCTGGCTCATCCTCTGGCACAGCCCGCTCGCCATCGGGCTTTGGAGCGTCGCCATCCTCGGCCTCGTACTGCCCATGATCATCGGCCCCATCCTGCGCGCGAAAATGCGCAAGGCCACCGCCGAACCACAAACCCTCGACCCCATCATCGACAACACCGGGGATTGAAAAATCCCCGTAGAAAGCCCCTCCCCCTGTGGGGGAGGGGTTGGGGAGAGGGCAGAAAACAAAAAACTTTTTCGAATTTCGGAATTGATTCGAGAAGTTTGTTTTACCCCTCACCCCTGCCCCTCTCTGCTCCGCAGCTCTTCGAGTCCCGTAGGGAGAGGGGTTGATTTTGTGCATATTTTCAAGTTTTGTCGTGTACCAAGATCCAAAAACGGAAACCCCATGCTCACCCTCATCGTGCGCCACTCCCCCATCCTCATGATCGTCTTCTACGCCCTCGGCTTCCTCCTCCCCGACGCCGCCGCCTGGCTCCTCCCCCATCTGCCCGCCATCCTCTTCTTCCTCATGTGCTTCTCGCTCATCGGCATCAACCAGCGCCAACTCCTCCACACCCTCCTCCAACCCGGCATCTGGCGCTTCGCCGCAGGCCACGTCGGCCTCTCCTGCCTCCTCATGTTCGCCATCGCCTGGCTCATCGGCATCCGTGGCGACCTCCTCATCGCCATCGCCGCCGTCGGCGCCACCGCCCCCCTCTTCGCCACCGGCGCCCTCGTCCAATCCGTCGGCCTCGACCCCCTCCCCGCCATGGCACGCACCATCGCCGCCACCCTCCTCATGCCCCTCATCCTCTGGATACTCCTGCAAAGCAGCGGCGACGCCCACCTGAACCTCGCCCTCTACAGCCAAAAACTCATCATCTACATCGCAGGCCCCATCGCGCTATCCATCCTCCTGCGCGCCACCCTCCCCGAACCCTGGCTGCGCCGCCTCTACCCCCGCGTCGCCCAATACGCCGTCCTCCTCGTCTTCGCCTTCCCCTTCGGCCTCACCACCGCCTTCCGCCACCTCTACGACCGCGAAGGCACAAGCGGTGCCCTCCACCTCATGGCCATCTCCGCCCTCCTCTGCTTCGCAGGCTTCGCCCTCGCCGGCCTCGCCTACCGCAAACACGGCAAACGCGAAGCCATCGCCGCCGCCATGGTCGGCGGCAGCCGCAACGTCCTCCTCACCCTCACCATCACCAGCCCCTACCTCGGCGACACCTTCCTCGCCCTCATCGGCGCACTGCAACTCCCCGTCTTCGCCGTCCCCATCATCGCCAAAAGCCTCATCAAACATGCGTAACCACATCCGCCAGCGCGCCCAATTCCTCGCCGCCATCCGCGCCTTCTTCGCCGCGCGCGACATCCTCGAAGTCGACACCGCCCACCTCCGCCCCCCCGGCGTCACCGACCCCCCCCTCACCCCCCTCCCCGTCCCCGGCCACGGCTACCTGCAAACCTCCCCCGAATACGCCATGAAACGCCTCCTCGCCGCAGGCTCCGGCGACATCTACCAACTCGCCCACGTCTTCCGTGGCGAAGAACAAGGCCGCAAACACCAACGCGAATTCATGCTCCTCGAATGGTACCGCACAGGCCACAACCACCACCAACTCATCGAAGAAGTCACCGCCCTCATCCACACCCTCCTCCCGCAAACCCGCGCCCTCCCCGTCATCCACACCCCCTACCGCCAAGCCTTCATCCGCCACCTCGACGAAGACATCCTCGCCCTCGACACCCCCGCCCTGCGCGCCCACTGCAGCCAAAAAATCCCCGAAAGCGCCGCCTGGACACTCGACCGCGACGCCATGCTCGACCTCCTCTACACCCACCACATCGAACCCCACCTCGGCCAACAAAGCCTCGAATACATCCAGGACTACCCCCCAAGCCAGGCCGCCCTCGCTCGCCTCCACCCCGACCCCCACGGCCACCCCGTCGCCGCCCGCTTCGAGCTATACCACCAGGGCCTCGAACTCTGCAACGGCTACTGGGAACTCGCCGACCCCGCCCAACAACGCCAACGCTTCGAACACGACAACCGCCAACGTGAACACCTCGGCCTCCCCGCCATGCCCCTCGACGAAGCCCTCCTCACCGCCCTCGAACAAGGCCTGCCCGACTGCGCCGGCGTCGCCCTCGGCATCGACCGCCTCCTCATGCTCCACCTCGAAGCCCCCCACATCGCCGACATCACCCTCAACCACTGGTAACCGCAGCCGCAGGGTGGGTATCAACCCACCATTTGGTAGGGTGGGCTTCAGCCCACCGTCGCGCAACGATCCAACAAGCCCCTCTCCCGTTTACGGGACTCGAAGAGCTGCGGAGCAGAGAGGGGTTGGGGTGAGGGGAAATCGCGCAGCGATTCGTAGGCTGGGTTAGTCCGAAGGACGTAACCCAGCAAAACCTCCAACATCGCGCTGGGTTACGGCTACCCCAGCCTACAACACTACTTTCTTATCCCGGACTCAGGTTTGGTAGGGTGGGTGCCAACCCACCAAACCCTCGCCCATGCGGTATCGCGCAGCGATTTGTAGGTTGGGGTGAAGCGCTTGCGCTAAACCCCAACATTTTCATGCTTTTTTGTTGGGGTTCGCTTTGCTCACCACCAACCTACAAAAACGCCGGAGCCGCAGAGTGGGCATCAACCACCATCGCACAACGCTCACAGGAACATTACCTGCAACATCCGTTCCCCCAGCACACCACCACGCAGCGCTTCGCCCCACCATTGATAATCCCAAACATTCCCCTCCAACTCCCCTGACCACCCCTAAAAAACAAAAAACCCGCAAAAACAGTGATTTTTTACCACTCATAAGCGCTTGTCGTGCAAAAAATTCTCACCACAAGCGCTTAATAATGAGAAAATTTCCCATTACCGCCCATCATCAGCACAAAACACCCAACACAAGAAAAACAAAAACAAAAACCCTCCCCCGCCCGCGCCAACAACATGAAAGAGTGATAATAAATATTTAATCTTCTCCGGAACCCGCTTATAATCTGCGCCCTTTTCAACCCCAACCGGCATGGCACACCAACTGGCGCGCCACTTGCTTTCTTCCCTCCTCGTTTTTCAACACAGGAAACAACATGAACCATATCTACAGAAGCCTTTACAACAAGGCACTGGGCACTTGGGTGGCCGTGCCGGAAATCGCCAAGACCCACGGCAAAAGCGGCAACGGCAAAACCGCCACCTTCACCCTCCCCGCCCCGCGCTTTGCCTGCACCGCACTCGCCTCTGCCCTGCTCCTTGCCAGTAGCCAGGTCATGGCTGCGAACGGGAAGAAATATCCAACTGGCCAAGGTGAAGACAACTACTGCTACTACGACACCACCAGCCAAAGCGTGATTTGCGGTGATGCCAGTACCAAAGTAGAAGATACTTATGACACCAAGCCAGCCAGATCCGTTGCCGTGGGCGCTGGTGCCAACATCAATGGCGAAAACAGCGTCGCCGTGGGCAGCGGCGCAACCGCAAACAAAACCGGCGCTGTGGCTCTGGGTGGCAACAGCAAAGCCACCGAAGATCAGGCAATCGCCGTCGGCTTGGGTGCCGAGGCAAAAGGCAAATTCGATATTTCTATTGGCCGCGAAGCGGCAAAAGGTGCAAACAGCACCGGTTCATGGTCAAACATCGCCATTGGTGACCGCGCCCTGCAAAACGCTGCCAGCAGCGACAACAACACTGCCATCGGCACTGGTGCCGCCATTGGCATCAGCGGCAAACACAATATTGCACTGGGCGCGCATGCCAATAGCCCGACCGCCACTGGAGGCACTGCTGTCACCGCCAACAATACCATCGCCATCGGTGAACGTTCTGCGGCCACTGCCATTTCTTCCATCGGTATCGGTAACCGCGTCAAAGCCACCGGTGCCACTTCGGTTGCGGTAGGTAACGGCGCGAATGCAGAGAAGCAAAACGCCATTGCTATCGGTAATACCGCACAAGCCATTACCAACAATGGCTCTATTGCCGTCGGCGCAAGAACCACTGCATCCGGCACCAGCAGCGTAGCTATCGGTACGGACAGCCAATCCTCCGCAGGCAGCACGGTCGCAGTAGGTAACTTCGCCAAAGCCACCGCTCGCAACGCCGTTGCCATCGGTGATTCTGCCCAGGCGGCAGGCACTGGCAACGTTGCACTCGGTCAGGCAGCAGGCCGTGTCGCGGCAGGTACAGCCCCAACGGCAATCGGCAACAACACCGTTAATCTTGGCGTATTGGCTGGTGCCGATTCCAGAGGTAACCAAGGGCAAGTCGCCGTTGGCTGGGAAGCCGGACGTAACACCACTGGCACGTTCAATGTCGCCATGGGTCACAAAGCCGGTAATGGCGCAACAGCGAACAGCACCGTTGCCGTAGGCACCTTGGCAACCGTAGGTCACAATCAAGCCATTGCCATCGGTTCGGCGAAGGACAACACGGCAGGGGCGGTAAAAACCGAAGCCACTGGCGAAGCCTCCATCGCCATCGGTGCTGAAGCCAATGCCAGCAATCGTGATGCCACTGCCATCGGTAAGGCTGCCAATGCTGCCGGACGTGACGGTGTTGCCGTTGGCTTGAACGCCAACGCTGCCGGTCAGGGTGTCGTCGCCATCGGTACACGCACGGGTACGGCAGCGACTGCGGGCTATGTCGCTCCCACCGATGCCGTCTTTATCGGTGCCAGTGCCGGTTATCAGTCCACCAACAATACCCGCCAGATCGCCATCGGCAACAACGCCGGTAACCTTGTGGGTACCAAAGCCAGCACAGCAAGCCTTGACAACATTGCCATCGGTCATGAGGCCGGACAATCCATCAATGGCAACAACAACATCGCCATCGGTAAAGGCGCTGGCAAGGATCTGGGTACAGCCGCTGCTGCCGTGAGCGACACCATCGCCATCGGTACCGGCGCACAGGCCAATGCCAACAAAACCATCGCCATTGGTACTGGCAACATCGTCAGCGGTGAAAATTCCGGTGCTTTTGGTGATCCCAACAACGTCAGCGGCACCGGCTCTTATGCCTTTGGTAACAACAACACCATCGCACAAGACAACACCTTCGTTCTTGGCAACGATGTCACTACCACGCAGGCCAACAGCGTTGTACTCGGCAATGCATCGGCAGACCGTGCTGCCACGACTGTCAGCTCTGCCACGGTAGGCGGCGTTACCTATGGTGGCTTTGCTGGGCAGGGCAGTGTTGCCAATGGCGTGGTCAGCGTCGGTGCACAGGGCAAAGAACGCCAGTTGATCAACGTCGCCGCTGGTGAAATCTCCGCCACTTCTACTGATGCCATCAACGGCAGCCAGCTCTTTGCCGTCGCCAACCAAATTGCTTCTGGTGCTGGAACACACTACTACAGCGTCAACAGCGGTGCCCAAGGTGCTGACAGCAACTACAACAACGACGGCGCGACCGGCTCCGACGCTTTGGCCGCAGGCATGAAGGCCAGCGCAAGCGGTGTGCAGTCAACCGCCGTGGGCAGCGAAGTCACGGCAAGCGGCAATCAATCCCTCGCCGTGGGCAACAACGTACAGGCGACCGGCCTCGGCGCGACCGCCGTCGGCAACAACAGCCGCGCCACCGCCGAAGGCGCGCAAGCCTTTGGTCAAAGCTCCGTCGCTTCCGGCGTCAATTCCGCCGCCATTGGTCGTGCTGCCAGAGCCACAGGCGATCGCGCCTCCGCTTTCGGTGTCAGCAATACCGCTTCCGGCGCATCATCATTTGCCGGTGGTGACAGAAGTGCGGCTTCCGGGGCAAGTTCCATTGCCATTGGTACACGCACTCGTAGCGAAGCTACTCGCTCCATCGCAGTAGGTGTTGACAGTGCCGCCAGCGCACTCGCACCCGTTGGTGGCGAAGTTACTGACAAAAAAGGGCGTAAATTTGCTACCAGCATGGTTGGCGCTACCGCAGCGCAAGGCTCTGTTGCCATCGGTGCAGAAAGCACTGTCAACGGCACCAATGCTGTAGCCATCGGTCAAGCTTCGGAAGCTTTGGGACAGAATACATTCGCAGGCGGTAACGATGCCCACGCCATCGGTAAATCCTCTGTAGCCATCGGTGACGGTGCGCAAAGTGATTACGATTCGGCAGTAGCCATGGGTTACAAGGCAACTGTTCACCAAGAGGGACTTCATGGACACCTCGGCACAGCAAAGAGACCGTCTTTAGGTGCTGTTGCGATTGGCTCTGAAGCCAGCTCAGGCGGTGAAGGCGCTGTTGCCATCGGCAGAAAAAGCCAAAGCACCTTTACCAACGCTACCGCTGTGGGTCATTCAGCGGCAGCTGTTGGCTACAATACCAGCGCTTTAGGCTTCCAATCCAAAGCCGCTGGTGTTTCCTCTATCGCTATTGGCGACAAGGCACTGGCAGGCATTGGTACGGAAGAAGCAGATGTCAGCAAACGCACCACTTTTAACGTGGCCATCGGCACCAACACCAATGCCACCGGCGAAAACGCCGTAGCCATGGGTTCCAATGCCGAAGCCAAGGCGTTCCGCAGCACTGCCGTGGGCGTATTGAGCCAAGTCACGGAAGCACAGGGTGCGGCCTTCGGCTCATTCAGCGTCGCCAACCGTGCTGCTGGCATGACGGGTAGCGACATTTTGAATGCCAAAGATCCGGCCACTGATGCCAGCGTCTGGACGGCCACCCATGCTGCCTTCTCCGTGGGTAACGACGCTGCCCACTCCACCAACCGCCAGGGCAACGGACCTGCGCAAAACTACGATATGCCGCTGGTCACCCGCCAAATCATCGGCGTCGCGGCTGGTACCAACGACACCGACGCGGTGAACGTGGCGCAATTGAACACCGTTGCCAAGCACACCAAAAACGTCGGCGATACCATCGTCAACGTATTGGGTGGTAATGCCGCTATCACACCGCAAGGCAATATCAGCATGAGCGATATCGGTGGCACAGGTGAAACCAACATTGATGCCGCCATTCGCAAGATCAACAACACGGCAGCGGCTGCCAAAACCACGGTAACGTCCAACGACAAGAGCGTAACCGTCGTCCACGACGCGACCACCAACACCTACGACCTGGCGGTCAATACCGATGGCACCACCATCGTCAAAGACCCGGCCACTGGTGCGCTCAAGGCCAATACCGCGCCGATTACCTCTGTGGCAGCCGGTCAGCCCAACGCAGGTAGCGTAAGCGTTGCCACTGGTGACGAAGGCAAACTCGCCACCGCTGGCGACATTGCCAACGCCATCAACAACAGCGGCTTTACCCTGACGGCAAACGGCAACGACGGTTCTTTGGTAAAACCGGGGTCTACCGTGGATCTGAAAAATACCGACGGCAATATCCTGATCAGCAAAGACCCGGCGAATAACGAGGTGAACTTCGACCTCAACACCATCGTGAAAATCGGCCCGGCCGCTGGCGGCAATCCGATCACCATCGATGGCGATGATGGCGTTATCAGTGGCTTGAGCAACACCCTGCCCGCCACCACCAGCACCGGTACGCCGACCACCGCACAAACGGCTCCTGCTGTCGTGCCGGATGACCGCGCAGCTACCGTGGGCGATGTGCTGAACGCCGGCTGGAACCTGCAAGGCAATGGTCAGGCCAAGGACTTTGTGCGTCCGTATGACACCGTGAACTTTGTCGATGGCAATGGCACTACGGTTGAAGTCAATACTGACGGTGCTACCAGCACCATCAAGGTCAACGTCAACGCGCAAGGCCTGGCGGAAAGCGCACAATTGCCGGTGGTCTACACCAACGCCAATGGCGACAAGCTCTACAAGCACACCGACGGCAATTTCTACACCCAGCCGAACGGTGCGGGTACGCAAGTCGCCCCTGCCGATGTGATTGCCTCCATGCAAAGCGCGGATGGCAGCACCACCACCCCGACCACCCTTGCCAACGTCAAGGCTGGCGTGAAGGATACCGATGCGGTGAACGTCAGCCAGCTCAAGGGCGCGGCTGATGCACTGGGCGGCGGTGCGGGCATTGATCCGAATACCGGTGATTTCAAAGCGCCGAGCTATGTGATCAACAAAACCGACGGCACGCAGTATGCCCCGGCGAACAACGTAGGCGATGCGCTGAAAAACCTGAACGACGAAGTGGTGAAACCGATCACCTTCGGCGGCGACAACGCACCGGCCAACTTTGATCGCACCCTGGGCAGCGAAGTGTTTGTCAAAGGCGGCGCTACCGGCACGCTGACCGACAACAACATCGGCGTGGAATCCGACGGCAGCAACACCCTGCGCGTCAAACTCGCGCAAAACGTTGATCTCGGCAACAACGGCAGCGTGAAAACCGGCAATACCACCGTCAACAACGCTGGCATCACCATTGCCAATCCTGCCGATCCGGCGAAGAACGTGAGCCTCACCGATAACGGCCTCAACAACGGCGGCAACAAGATCACCAACGTTGCTGCCGGTACGGATGACACCGACGCCGTCAACGTCAGCCAGCTGAAGGCGGCGGCACAAGCTGCACTGCTCGGCAGCCCGGTGCAGTACAGCGATCCCGCCACCCCCACCACCCCGAACGGCGGCCTGCCCACCAACGATGTCACCATCGTCGGGCAAAACCCCAACGCACCGGTCACCGTGCATAACGTTGCCGCAGGCAAAGCACCGACGGATGCCGTCAACGTGGGACAACTGCATCAGGTAGTCGCGGCCAACCGCACCACGGTTGCCGCCGGAGACAACATCGTGGTCACCGCCAGCGGCAACCACTACACCGTCTCCACCTCGCCGAACCCCAACTTCAGCAGCGTGCGCGTCAACGGCAACACTTACGTCGACGCCAACGGCCTGAATGCCAACAACCAGACCATCCGCAACGTTGCCCCGGGACGCGTCGCCGCCGATAGCACCGATGCCGTCAACGGCGCGCAACTCCATGCGCTGGCACAGCATGTGGGCGATGTTGACAAGCGCGCCCGTGCCGGTATCGCCTCCGCCATGGCCTCTGCCGGATTGCCCCAGGCCTACCGTCCGGGTGCCAACATGGTTGCGGCCAGCGCCGGTCATTACGACGGCCAGACCGCCGTTGCCATCGGCGCGTCCACCATCAGCGACAACGGCCGCTGGATTCTGAAAGGCACGCTCAACGTCAACAGCAAAGATGCTGGTGCAACCGTTGGCGTCGGTTATCAATGGTAAGGAAAACTCCATGAAAAAAATACATCTTTTCACAGCATTGGGCGCGGCACTTCTGGTGTCCGCCTGTACCTCCACCGTGAGCCGTGGCGTCAACGCCGACGGCAGCGTGGAAGAACTCGTGTGGCCAGGCCTTGAAGACAGCTGGCGTGACGAAGCGTTGCGTCTGCCCTCGCACAACATCGCCACCGTGCGCGTAGGCCTCGACCGCCGCAACGTATTCGACCTCCTCGACGTCCCCCACTTCAAGGAAATCAACGGCGCACGCGAATGGAACTACATCTTCCAGCGCCCGGAATACACCCGCGAAAACCAGGCCGTCTGCCACATGAAGCTCATCTACGACAAAGATGACCGCGTCTCCGCCATCTACTGGATGCCGGAAGACTGCGCCAGCGTCTACGGCGGCGAACCCTACCGCCTCTCCGCCGATGCGCTCTTCGACTTCAACGCCAGCACCCTGCGCCCCGGCGCGCAAACCAGCCTCGACGACCTCCTCGGCAAAATCCACGCCCGTGGCGACAAGCACAGCATCACCGTCACCGGCTACACCGACCGCCTCGGCGACAGCGCCTACAACCAGCGCCTGTCGCAAGCGCGCGCGGAAACCGTGCGCGACTACCTCATCGCTGGCGGCATCAGCGCCGACCGCGTCAACGCGGTTGGCCGTGGCGAAGCCAACCCTGTCTCCAACTGCAGCAGCGGCCTTTCGCGCGGCGAACTGATCAGCTGCCTGCAGCCGGATCGCCGGGTAGAAGTCACCGTAGGCAACGCCTCACGCTGATATAGTGAAATCATCATAAAAACATCCAGACCGTAGGTTGGTGGTGAGTGCGCAGCACGAACCCCAACATTTTAAAATTCATGATGTTGGGGTTCGCCTGACGGCTCACCACCAACCTACATTTCCGTTC
>JAUNKJ010000205.1 GCA_030532785.1 Cardiobacteriaceae bacterium | reverse complement strand
AGCGCCGACCGCGCCAGCTTTTATAACCTCATGGTGCAAAACGGCATCATGAGCCGCAATGACGTGCGCCGCCTCGAAGACCTGCCGCCGGTGGCAGGCGGCGACACATTGACCGTACAACTCAACATGACCCGATTGCAGGATTTAGGAGTATCGAATGAAGCATAAATCCGTACACATCAAAACCGAAGCCGTCCGACAGGACGGCTTTTTTACCGGCTACGGCAGCGTATTCGATGTCAAAGACAGCTACGGCGACATCGTGCGCGCAGGCGCTTTTGCCGCCTCGCTTGCCGACTGGCAGGCCAAGGGCAAAACGCCGAAGCTCCTCTGGCAGCACGACCCTTCCCAGCCCATCGGCGTGTGGGAAAAAATCGAAGAAGACGAGCATGGCCTGCGCATGGAAGGCCGCTTGCTCATCGATGACGTCCCCAAAGCGCGCGAAGCCTATGCCCTTTTGAAAGCGGGAGCCATTGATGGCCTCTCCATCGGCTACAGCATCAAACGCGCCAAATGGAACGAAGACGAAGACGCGCTCGATCTGTTCGCGCTGAACTTGTGGGAAACCAGCATCGTCACCTTCCCGGCCAACGAAGCCGCCACCGTGGACGACGTGAAAAGCGTCCTGCAACGCGGCGAGCTGCCCACCCTCAAAGCCTTTGAAAAATTCCTGCGCGAGGCAGGATTTTCAAACACGCAAGCCGCCGCCGTTGCCGGGCACGGCTTGCGCAAACTGTTGCCTCTGGGCGAGCCAGACAACGACATCGACAAGGCACTATCCATTTTGAAATCATAAGGAGCACCTCATGGATAAACTCGAAAATCTCGCCCACGAATTTAAATCTGCAACCGATGCCGTCAAGGCCATCGGCGATGAAATCAAAGGGCGCATGGAGAAAGGCGAAGCGCTGACCGCGGGCTTGAAAGAGCAGGCAGACGAAGCGCTCATCAAGATGAACAGCCTCGGCGCACGTCTGGACGAAGTCGAACAGAAAATGGCGCGCCGTGGCGGCGACCAACCCGAACAGGTCAAAACCCTCGGCGAGCAGATGACCGAATCGGACGCCTTCGCGGCTTACAAGGCCGATCCGCGTCAAGGCACGGCGGCGCGTATCCACGTCAAAGCCGACATCACGACCGCCACCGTCGGCAAAGTGGTGGAACCCCAGCGCGTCCCCGGCATCGTGGCAACGCCCAATCAGCGTCTCACCGTGCGCGACCTGCTTTCGCAAGGCCGCACCGACAGCAACGCCATCACCTACATTCGCGAGAGCGGCTTTACCAATAATGCGGCGACGGTCGAAGAAGGCGCGAAAAAACCGCAATCCGACCTCACCTTTGAGGAGCGCACCGTCGGCGTGAAAGTCATCGCCCATTTTGTCAAAGCGTCGCGGCAAATCCTTGACGACGCCGCCATGCTGCAAAGCTACATCAACGAACGCCTGACCTACGGGCTGAAGCTGGTGGAAGAAAAGCAGCTTTTGAACGGCGACAACACCGGTGCGAACCTGCACGGCATCCTGCCGCAGGCCACCGCCTTTGCCGACCCGGCAAGCCTTGCCAAGTACACCATCATTGACCAGTTGCGCCTTGCGCAATTGCAGGCAGCGCTCGCCGAGTATCCGGCAAGCGGGCAAGTTTTGAACCCGATTGACTGGGCGAAAATCGAGCTGGAGAAAGACGGCGAAGGGCGCTACATCATTGGCAATCCGCAAGGCAGCATCGCCGCCTCGTTGTGGAATCTGCCGGTTGTCGCCACCCCTGCCATCGCGTCCGGCTCTTTCCTGGTCGGTGCGTTCAAGCTGGGCGCGCAAATCTTCGACCGTTGGGAATTGGGCATTGCAGTGGCGACGCAAAACGAAGACGACTTTGTGAAAAACATGGTCACCATCCTCTGCG
>JAUNKJ010000204.1 GCA_030532785.1 Cardiobacteriaceae bacterium | reverse complement strand
GTGGAAATTTGTATCTTGAAGATGTGGCTTAAAGTATTGTGACGACAGGCTCTAAAATGCGCAGCATTTTTTATGGATTTGAAATGAAAACTTCGTTTTCAACACCCCCACCCTGCCCCTCCCCCGCAAGCGGGGCGACTGGCTTTGCCAGCTCGTCCGAAGGACGAGAAAGCAATGTCTTATCATTTCATAGAAAATTTTGAGAACCCGCTCAAGAATCACCGCTCTTTTGCCCCAAATTGCGGTTAACGCACCCTCACCGCCCGGATGGCCGCACACCCCCGTTGTCAGCCCGGAAACGCCGGTGTAGGCTAGCGGCCTTTTGCTTTGCCGAGGTATTCATGGACAGCCGACTGCCCGTTTCCGTCTTCGCCGCGCGCCGCGAGGCGCTCTTTGCCCGCCTGCCCGAAGGCAGCGCCGTGGTGCTTTTCGCCCCCGGCGAACCCTACCGCAACAACGACGTGCATTTCCCCTTCCGCCAGGACAGCTATTTCTGGTACTTCACCGGCTTCCCCGAGCCGGACGCCGTCGCACTGCTGCACCGCGTCGACGGCCGCGTGCACTACACCCTCTTCTCCGCGCCGCGCGACCCGCTGAAAGAAATCTGGGAAGGCAAAATCATCGGCCAGGACGGCGCGGTTGCCGACTACGGCGCCGATGCCGCCTATCCGCTCGCCGACCTTTGCCAACTGCCCGCCCTCCTTGCCGACACCCCCCGCCTCTACACCATCCTCGGCGCGCACCACAGCATCGACAACCGCATCGGCGAACTGCTGCGCCAGGTGCATCACGCCGCCGGACGCGGCGGCGCGCCCGTGGAAGGCCTCTTCGACCTGCGCCGCATCGCCGACGACATGCGCCTCGTCAAAAGCGCAGAAGAACTCGCCCTCATGCGCCGCGCCGCAGACATCAGCGCCGCTGGCCACCGCGCCGCCATGCTCGCCGCGCGCGACGCGCAATACGAATACGAAGTACAAGCCGCCGTCGAAGCCGAATTCCGCCGCCACGGCTGCCACTGGTCATTCCCGAGCATCATCGCGAGCGGCGCAAACGCCTGCTGCCTGCACTACCGCGACAACAACGCCCCCATCCGCCGCGACGCCCTCCTCCTTGTCGACGCCGGTGCGGAATACGCCAGCTACGCAGGCGACATCACCCGCACCTTCCCGGCCAGCGGCCGCTTCAGCCGCGAACAGCAAGCGCTCTACAACATCGTCCTCCACGCCGAAGAAGCCGCCATCCGCGCCGCGCGCGCCGGGATTCGCCACCTTGAGCTGCACGACAAAACCGCGCGCATCCTCATCCAGGGACTTTTGGACGAAAAAGTCATCCACGGCAGCCTCGACGGCTGGATGGAAAACGACCGCTTCAAACAGTTCTACCCGCACGGCACCGGCCACTGGCTGGGGCTGGACGTCCACGACGTCGGCGTCTACAAACCCGACGGCGAATCGCGCGTTTACCAGCCGGGCATGGTCATCACCATCGAACCCGGCCTCTACATCCAGAACTACGACGACAGCGTGGACGAAAAATGGCGCGGTATCGGCATCCGCGTGGAAGACGACGTGCTGATTACCGAAGGAGAGGCGGAAGTCTTCTCCGGCGACGTGCCGAAAAGCGTGCGCGACATTGAAGCCCTGATGCAGGGTAAATCATAAAAACGCGCAAAATAGTGATTTTTTACCATGAAGAAGCGCTTATGATGAGAAATTTTCTCATCATAAGCGCTTAATGATGGGAATATTTCTCATTGCACCGTAGGGTGGGCTTTGGTCCACCGTTTCTGCTTCGCAGCTCTGCGAGTGCCCGCAGGGTAAATCGGGTGGTGTCCTGAAAAGTATGCTGGGTCTTCATTTTCCCTCCCCCGCTTGCGGGGGAGGGACAGGGTGGGGGTGTTGAAAACGAAGTTTTC
>JAUNKJ010000203.1 GCA_030532785.1 Cardiobacteriaceae bacterium | reverse complement strand
CGGTTTTTAACCGGAAATACGGCCGCAATGGAGACTATGAACAGGCTCTACGCCGTCCCAAGCACCTGTTGCCAAGGAAAAACAGCCGCCGGAGATGTGTTTCCGGCGGTTTTTTGCGGAAACGAGAGGTGTCCTGAAAAGTATGCTGGGTCTTCATTTTCCCTCCCCGCTTGCGGGGCGACTCTCGCTAACGCGAGCTGTTCCAGTGGCTTTGCCAGCTCGTCCGAAGGACGAGAAAGTTAGGGTGGGGGTGTAAGGATTTGCATTCCATAGAAAAATCAAGAAATGCTGCGCATTTCACCCCTCACCCCTGCCCCTCTCTGCTCCGCAGCTCTTCGAGTCCCGCAAGCGGGAGAGGGGACTGTTTTTACTGATATTTCGGGATTTACGTTCTGATAACGCGCTGCTGTTTTTCAGCCAGCATACTTTTCAGGACACCAACCTACGGTTTCGGTGGTTTTATGATGATTCCACTATATGGAGCATGCTTCTGCGCGTCACGCTTCCCGCAGCAATTCCACGACGGCTTCTGCCACGCCGGTTGCCGAGGCGGGGTTTTGTCCGGTGACGAGGCGTTCGCTGACCACCACTTGTTTCTGGAAATTGGCGGCGGGGAGGTGGGTTGCGCCGCGTTCGGCGAGTTTGTCGGCGAGCAGGAAGGGGACGGTGTCGTAGAGGCCGACGGCGCGTTCTTCGTCGTTGGTAAAGGCGGCGATGTTTTTGCCTGCGACCAGATAGTCGCCGTTGTTCAGGCGGATATTGACGAGTCCCGCCGGGCCGTGGCAAACGGCGGCGGCGATGCCGCCCCGTTCGTAAATGGCGGCGGCGATGGTGGCGAGTGCCTGGTTGTCGGCGAAATCCCACATGGTGGCATGGCCGCCCGCGTAGTAGATGGCGTCGTAGTCGGCAGGGTTGATGTCTGTCGCAGCGCGGGTGTTTTCGCTCAGGGCGCGCAGTTCGGGGGTGTTCCAGAAGCGGGCGTTGCGTTCGTCGTCGAGGTTCAGGCCGTCCACATGGGTTTTGCCGCCTTTGGGGCTTGCGAAGTCGATGGCGTATCCGGCGTCGGCGAAGACGAAGTAGGGGTGGCTTACTTCGGAGAGGTAGAAGCCGCTGGGGGCGGCGTTGGGGTCGTTGGCTTCGCCTTTGCGGTCGTGGCTGGTGAGGACGAAGAGGATGCGTTTGGACATGTTTGTGTTTCCTTGGTTTGTGGTGTTTCAGAGCCTGTTCATAGTCTCCATTGCGACCGTATTTCCGGTTAAAAACCGCGTCTGCCGCGTTGAAAATACTTGCAAGGTGTCCACCTTGCGCGCATTTTCGCCTTGCATACACGATTTTTTCCTCGGAAAACGGCCACACAAGAAGACTATGAACAGGCTCTCAGAAGGTTTGCGGTGCGTATTCGATGGGCAGCCAGCGGTAGGCGTCGCCTTCTTTTTCGCGGAGGATGCGGCCAATGGCGGGGTATGGCAAATGTGCGCCGGCGATGTGCCAGTTTTTTTCCACGGCTTGTTGCAGGATATTGCGCCGCGATTGATCGGCCTGTTCTCCGTTTTGGTCAAAGCTGTAGCTGGTGTCGGGGGCGGGAAGCTGTACGGCATGGACGTTGGCGATGTCGCCCCAGACGAGTAGCGGTGCGGGGCTGTCTGCGGCGAAGAGGAAGCTGTGATGCCCTGCGGTATGGCCTTTGGTGTCAATGGCTTGGGCATGCATGGGGAGTGCGCTGCCGGCATCGAAGTATTGCAATTTGTTTGCGCTGCGGTAGGGCGCAAGCGCTGCGCGGGCGCGGTCGAACAGCCATTGTGCCGCTTCGGGGGCGCGGGTCTTTTCCATATCGCTTTGCCAGTAATCGGCTTCCGCGCGGCTGATCCAGATGGTGGCATTGGGATAGAGGGCTTGTCCGTGTTCGTCGATCAATCCGCAGACGTGGTCGGGGTGGGCATGGGTCAGCAGAACATGCTGTATCGCTT
>JAUNKJ010000023.1 GCA_030532785.1 Cardiobacteriaceae bacterium | reverse complement strand
TGGTTTAACGTGGCGGGGATTATGCCTGTTTTTGGATCGTGACGACAGGCTCTAGCCCACTTAAGCATAGATATCTATGAATTTAATTAATTATCAAATGATTGGGTTAAGAGTTTCCTTCCCATCTTCGGGGGGGGTAGGGAGTGTAAAATTGCGCAGCATTTTTGGCGGCTATGGAATGAAAACTTCGTTTTCAACACCCCCACCCTGCCCTCCCCCGTAAGCAGGGGAGGGGAATGGATTGTCATTTCATAGAAAATTTTGAGAAATTACTCAAGAATGATCTTTCTCTTATCCCGAACTGAGGTTAAGTATCTAAGAATTATACGATACTCGATTTTCTTTACCCCTCCATGCTCCGCAGCTCTTCGACTGGAATAGCTTGAGCAGCGAGAGTCGCTCCACAGGGGAGGGCTTTTATTCTTGGCGCGTTATTGGCCGAGAGAGATTCCCCAGGTTATTGCGGCCAGTCCGAGGGTGATGCTGAGGATGAGGTAGCAGGCGAGAAGAAGGTATTGCTGTTGTTGCCAGAGGTGGATGTTTTCTGCGGCGAAGGTGGAGAAGGTG
This sequence comes from Cardiobacteriaceae bacterium, assembly GCA_030532785.1. Classification (GTDB taxonomy): domain Bacteria; phylum Pseudomonadota; class Gammaproteobacteria; order Cardiobacteriales; family Cardiobacteriaceae; genus JAUMXB01. The sequence goes on along the minus strand of JAUNKJ010000023.1, from coordinate 19,461 downwards.
GTAAATCCGCGGCAAAAGCCGGTGAGTAGCAGGGTTCGCCATTCTGTGTGCGGCAGGCGTGATGCCAGCAGGGCAAACAGGAAGCAGCCGGCTATGTTGACGATCAGGGTGGCGATGGGGAAGGTGGTGTGTCCGCAGAGGCGCAGTGTGAATGCGGATATCCAGTAGCGCAGGGTGCTGCCTGCGCCGCCGCCGAGAAAGACGAGTAGCAGGTTTTTCATCGGGGTTCTCCCAGCCAGTCGTACCAGTTTTCCCAAATGGCGGTTTCGTCTTCATCTTCTAGGCCTTGGAGGAGGGCTTGTTCCAGTCTGTTATGGAAGGCGGTGCGGGTGTCGGGGTGGTTGATCCAGTGTTGCAGTTGGGCGGTGAAGGTGTCGCGGTTTGGGCAGTGTTCCGGGAGGTAGAGGGTTTTTTTCCAGCAGATTTCACCAGTTTCCCAATCGAGGTCTTCGAGGAGGGCGATGTAGTCGCGCAGTGCCGCGAGGGTGTGGGCGTGCGCTGTCCAGATGTGTGTGAGTTCAGCGGTGCGGTTGAGGCCTGCCCAGTGGAACATGAGGAGGTAGTTGGCGGTGTGGTCGCGTGAACCGTGGGGGAAAGGGTTGCCGCTGTAGATGTGGCTCATGAAGGTGCGGGCGTAGGTTTCGAGGAGGGCGCGTTCGTGTGGCAGCCATGCGGGGTGTTGCAGGTTGAGTTTGCCGAGGGTGGTTTCGGTGAGGTGTGCGAGTTCCGCGCCCTGGAGGAGGAGTTCGCAGATGCGCGGGAGGAAGTGTTTGCTTTCGTGGAGGTAGGCGGTTTCGTCGCCACTGGGGACGCTTTCAAGGTAGGTATGGAGCCAGGATGCTGGGAGTTCGCGCAGGGGGATGGCGAGGAATGCGCGTTGTTCGTCGGGTGTCATGCAGCTTGGGCATTGGCAGAGATTCAAGGGGTAGGTGACGCGGTAGGGCGCGAATTGGGTGTAGAGTTCGCGGAGGAGGTTTGCGTGGTTTTGTTGCATGTTTGTTTTCTGGATGGTGATTTTTTTGCACGGCAAGCGCTTGGTGCTGGGAAATTTTATCATACGTTTATTGATTGTATGGTTTGGTTGTTTTTATCATTTTTTGTGTTTTGTTGATGTTTTTTTATCGCAGCAAGCGCTTTATGGTGGTAAAAAGATGCTATTTTTTGGTATTTTGTGAATTTATATTGTGTGATTGTGCTAAGATGTTATGAATTTCGTGAACGGGAGATGTATTGTGATGAGCAGGGATTTTTTGCAGGGGTTGCAGGCGCGGCTCTCGCGTTATGTGCGGGTGCATACGATGTCGGATGCGGCGAGCCGGTCGGTGCCGAGTACGCCGCAGCAGTGGGATTTGTTGCATTTGTTGCGCGACGAGATGGTGGCGATGGGGCTTGCCGAGGTGTCGCTGGATGACAAGGGGTATTTGTTTGCGACGATTCCGGCGACGGTGGATGCGGATGTGCCGGTGCTGGGTTTGCTGGCGCATGTGGATACGTCGCCGGCGTTCAATGGTCGCGATGTCAAGCCGCAGGTGGTTGAGGATTATGATGGTGGTGATGTAGCGCTTGCCGGTTCCGGCGATGTGCTGTCGCCGCGCGATTTTCCGCATTTGGCGACGTTGCGCGGGCATACGTTGATGACGACGGATGGCACGTCGTTGCTGGGCGCGGATGACAAGGCGGGGATTGCGATTATTTTGACGGTGGCCGAATATTTGTTGGCGCATCCCGAGCTTGCGCACGGCAAGATTCGCATCGGTTTTACGCCGGATGAGGAGATTGGGCGCGGCGCGGATCATTTTGATGTGGCGCGTTTTGGGGCGGATGTGGCGTTTACGCTGGATGGCAGTGCGCTGGGTGGTTTGGAGTATGAGAATTTCAATGCCGATCAGGCGGTGGTGCAGCTTTTTGGTTTGAGTGTGCATCCGGGGATGGCGAAGGGCAAGATGGTGAATGCCTGGGTGCGCGCCTGCGAGTTTCAGAGTCGTTTGCCGCCGCACAGGACGCCGTCGGAGAGTGAGGGGCGCGAGGGTTTTTTGTATTTGCACAAGATTGAGGGAACGCTTGAGGATTGCCGTTTGCATTATGCGCTGCGTGCGTTTGATCGCGAGGAGCTTGAAGCCTATCGGGATATGTTGCGGGGGACGATGGCGGCGATGCAGGCGGATTATGGCGCGGGCTGCGGCAAGGTGGAGATTCGCGAGCGTTACCGCAATATGCACGAGATGGTGGCACCGCATGGTTATTTGATTGAGATGGCAAAGGATGCGATGTGCGAGTTGGACATTGCGCCGCTGGTTGAGCCGATTCGCGGCGGTACGGATGGCGCGCGGTTGTCGTTCATGGGTTTGCCGACGCCGAATTTGTTTACCGGCGGCGGCAATTTTCATGGCAAGTTCGAGTATGTGTCGCTGGATGTGATGGCGCTGTCGGTGCAGGTGGTGCTTGGCATTGTGCGCCGTTTGGCTCAACGGGAGAGATGAAATGGTTGGTTTGATTGCAGGGACTTTGGCGTTGGTGTTGCTGGGTTGGTTGATCATCAAGGGTTACAACGCCAAGGGGGTGCTGTTTAGAGCCTGTTCATAGTCTCCATTGTGGCCGTATTTCCGGTTAAAAACCGCGTCTGCTGCGTTGAAAATACTTGCAAGGTGTCCAACCTTGCGCGCATTTTCGCCTTGCATACACGATTTTTTCCTCGGAAAACGGCTACACAAGAAGACTATGAACAGGCTCTTAGCCTCGGATTGGCGCTGCTGGCGCTGGCGTTTTTCACCGGCGGCGCGGTGGTGAAGGAGCCGACGGGGAATCTCTCTGCCGATGTCGCCAATTACATTTACGACCTTTTCGAGAAACGAGGCGGTGGCCTCGGGATGCTGATCATGATTTTGATCGGTTTTTCCGCGTATATGTCGCATGTGGGGGCGAATGATGTGGTGATTCGTGTGCTGTACAAGCCGCTGCGCCATATTCGTTCGCCATACATGATCATGGCGGGCGGTTATATTTTGGGCTGCATGATGTCGTTCGCCATCCATTCTGCGACGGCGTTGGGCGTGTTTTTGATGGCGACGTTGTTCCCAATCATGGTGCGCATCGGTATCAGTGTGCCTTCAGCGGCGGCGGTGTGTGCGTCGACGACGGCAGTCAACCTCGCGCCGACGGCGGCGGATGTGGTACTCGCGGCGGAAAAGGCGGGCGCACCGCTGATTCATTTTTCTTTCAATATCATCCTGCCGATGTCGCTGGTGGCGCTGGTGTTCATCACCATTGCCCATTTTTTCTGGCAGCGTTGGTGTGACAAGCGCGAAGGTTTGTTGGGCAACGGCAATACGGCGGTGGAGGTGCAGGAGGCGCAAGTGCCGCAAAGCGATGCGCCGCTCGCCTATTTCTTGCTGCCGTTTTTGCCGATTGTGCTGCTCTTTATCTTCACTCAGGACGGCGCGGGCGTGCTGGAAAAGATTAACGTGCGCCTGTTTGATGCGGAGAAATTCCCGGAGATTACGCTGGGCGGGCTGATTGTGCTCACCGTCATTATCACCGCGCTGTGCGAATTCGTGCGCCACCGCAAGGCGGCACCGGTCTACGACGGGCTGGAGGTGTGTTATCGCGGCATGGGCGAGGCGTTTTCCGGCGTGGTGGTGCTGCTCATTGCTGCTGGCGTTTTTGCCCACGGGCTTTCCAGCATCGGCTTTGTCAGCGCCTTGATCGATTCGGTGCAGCAGGTGGGCAATGCCGCCAATTTGGTGATGATTGCGCTGGTGGTGATTACTTTGCTGGTGGCCATCGCCGCCGGATCGGGCAATGCCGCTTTCTTCGCCTTTGTGGAGATTGCGCCCAGGCTCGCGGGGGAAATGGGATTGAATCCGGCGTATCTGATTGCGCCGATGATGCAGGTGTCCAATACCGGACGGGTGATGTCGCCGGTGTCGGGCGTGATGGTCGCCGTTTCCGGGGCAGCGAAAATCTCACCGCTGTTGCTCGCGAAACGGACGTCAGTACCGGCGCTGGTGGGCGTGGTGGTGATTGTGGTGTATACCATGCTGTTTATTCCGAAATAAAAAATGGATAAAAATAGTGATTTTTTACCATGATGAAGCGCTTGATGTGAGAAGATTTCTCATGGTAAGCGCTTGGTGGTGAGAAAAAGTGACTATGGTGAAGAGTGACTGCTACGTCCGTGTTTGGGGAGGGGACGTTGCAGGCAACGTCCCTACTATCGCTTCGCGATGCCGCATGGGCGAGGGTTCCCACGTCAAAACGCTTTGCGTTTTGCGTGGGTGTTCGGAGTTACGCCCATCCTGCGGATTGTGCGTGTTTTGGGTTTGACGTTGGGGTTCGCCTGACGGCTCACCGCCAACCTACGGTTTGGCTGCTTTCCGAAATAAAAATTGGATAAAAATAGTGGTTTTTTACCATGATGAAGCGCTTATGTTGAGAAAATTTATCATGGTAAGCGCTTGGTAGTGAGAAAAAATGATTATGGTGAAAGCAGGCGAAGAGGACATAGGCTGGGCGGAATTCAGCGCAGAAGTGAGAGTTGTTGCTGGGTTACGCTATCGCTAACCCAGCCTACTTTTTGCCCTGCGGGCAAAGCCGCATGGGCTTACGTTCATCCCACGGATTGTGCGTGTTTTTTGGTTTGATGTCGGGGGGGGAGTGTTGACAATTCGTGAGTGGAATTTACGGGTGTTTGAAAGACGGCTTGAAATCTTGAAGGTTTTGTCGCTGCGCGATTTTCTTCATCCCCCTCTCCCCAACCCCTCCCCCTCGAGGGGGAGGGGCTTTAGCTCTTTGCTTTATTTGAAGTTCATCGCATCAGAATTTGAATTGTCAACAACCCCTACATTCGACACAAAAAAAGCGGCATTGCGCCGCTTTTTTTTGTGTGTCCGCTGTCGGGCGTTTATTGGCCGTTGAGGCGGATGGGGCGGACGCCGGCTTCTGCGGCGGAGGGGACGCCCTGGGCGTTGTAGCCGACACCGCCGTAGTGTTGGTGGCCGCTTTGCATGTGCTGAATGGCGGGGGCGGCGTGGCTTTGGCGCATGTTGCCGTGCGGGTGGGCGTAGCGGTAGTGGGTGGGGCCGCCGGTGACGTGGCCATGGCGGCTGTGGATGTCGGCAGGGCCGGTTTGTACGGGGGTGTCGGTGGCGGGGTTGCCGCCGCCTTGCAGGCTGAAGGTGATGTTGTAGCTGCGCGGTTTTTTGTTGCGCGCGGCGTCTTTGCGGATGTTGACGATGCGCAGTTCGTATTCGCCGCTTTGCGGGAGGACTTGGCCGTCGGCGAAGCGTTGGCCGTCGCCGGGGTGGAAGACGGCGGCGTCGATTTGCCGGGTGCTTTGGTTGCGGCTGATGCGGATGGTTTGTCCGGCCTGGCCGTGGAAGCGGTAGACGGCGACGCCGAGGCCGCGGACGCTGCCGCTGACACGGGCGCTGCCGCTTGAGAGGTCAAGGTGTTTGACGGGGATGTTGCGGCGTTTTTTCGCGGCGTGGGCGGGCATGACGGGGGTGTTGGCGGGGAGGTTTTGCAGTCCCTGGCCGCTGCCGACGGTGTATTGTTGCGGGGTTTGTGCCTGGGCGAGGGCGATGCCGCTGGCGATGAGGGCGGCGATGAGGGTGTGTTTCATGTCTTCACTCCTTGAATGTTGGGGTCATGATGCGGTAATCACGTTGTCATGATACCGCAAGTTTTTGCGGGGGTGTGAGGTTGTTGGGAGTTGGGGCTGTTGAGAATTGGTAAATGGGATTTACAAGGGTTCGGAAAGTAATTTGAGATTTGGAGGGTTTCGTCGCTGCGCGGTTTTTATCACCCCTCTCCCCCATCCCCTCCCCCGTAGGGGGAGGGGCTTTAATTCGCTGCTTTATTATTTGGAATTCATTGTGTAAGGGTATGGGTTGTCAATATGTCCCAGGGTTTGCCCCTCACTCCAACCCCAATCTCGCTGCGCGAGCTCTTCGAGTCCCGCAAGCGGGAGAGGGGCTTTAGCAGGGCTTGTTGGTGAGAAAAAGGGTTTATATGGCGCGGTCGTAGAAGAGGGGGATGTTGCAGCGGGCGGAGAGGGTTTCCATGTAGGTGCGCACGGGTTGTGGCCAGAGGACGCCGCGCACGGCGGTGAGCAGGCGCAGGGTGGCGAAGATTTCGATGTCTTCCATGCTGAGGTGGCCTTTGAGGGCGCCGGGGCTTTTGATGTGGGGGGCGAGGGTGTCGAGGTCGGTGTTGAGGTATTCGATGTAGTGCGGACTGCGCGCGAGGTTTTCGTTGAAGTCGCCGATGATGGCGGTTTTGCGTTCGGTGTAGTAGTCGATGGAGCTTTGGGTGGCGAATTCGGCGAGTCCGAGGCGCGGGGCGCGGGGCATGATGAGGTGGTTGGCGTAGTTGCGGATGGTTTGCAGCCATTGGTGGATGTCGGGGCGGATGTCGGGGTCGAGTTGTTGGCCGGAGAGGTTGTCGATGTAGCGGACGATGTCGAGGCTTTCGCCCATGGCGCTGCCGTCTTTTTTGACGAGGATGGGGACCATTTTTTTGCCGATGAGGCTGATGGGGGTGGTTTCGTCGTCGTTGGCGAGGATGTTGTGTTCGAAGCCGATGCCGCGCAGGCCGAAGATCATGCGGGCTTTGACGCAGTAGGGGCAGTGGTCGTAGGTGTAGAGTTTCATGGGCTTTCCTTGGCTTGGGTGTTTGGGGTGAAGGGGTTGATGCGGGTGGCTTGCGGCCAGGCGTGGGCGATGTCGGTTTCGTCGCGGGTGTGGTAGAGGAGTTTGAGGTTGGGGCCGGCGTCGATGGTGGCGTAGTGTTCGAGGCCGTCGGCGCGGAGTTCGCGGATGCGGTTGAGGGCGCGGAGGCTTGCTTCTTGCAGGTAGATGAGGGCGGGGCGGGCGGCGAGCATGGTGGCGTGCATGGCGAGCGCGTTGGCTTCGGCGGTTTGCCCGAGGGTGGTGTAGTCGTGTTCGGCGATGGCTTGGCGCAGGGTTCGGAGGTCGGTTTCGGCGGTGTGCGGCCAGGCGGGGTAGAGGGGGCTGGTGGCGGTGGTGTGGTTCATGCCGCTGCGCGAGGGGGTGTTTTTTTCGCGGGTGTCGATGGGGAGGAGGGCGATGCGCAGGTCGTGCCAGTCGGTGGCGATGGGGTGGGCGATGCTGTCGGCACCGTCTTCGCGTTCGCCGCGTTGCCATTGGACGTAGCCGTGCCAGAGGGAGCGGGCGGCGCTGCCGCTGCCGATGCGGGCGAGGGCGGAGAGGGTGGAGGCGGGGAGGTTTAACTGGAAGTATTGGTTGAGGGCGAGGGTGAGGGCGGCGTAGCCGGAGGCGCTGGAGGCAAGTCCTGCGGCGGTGGGGATGGTGTTCCGGGTGTCGATGGCAAGGGGGTGGTGGGTGTGGCGACGGATGAGGTCGACGAAGGCGAAGGTGCGGCGGTAGAAGGGGGTGTCGGCGGCGATGGGGTTGCCGTTCAGGGTGAGGGTGTCGTGGGCGGCGGGGGTGAGGGTGGTGTGGGTGCCGTGGTCGGCAAGCGATATGGAGAGGCTGCTGTTGTGCGGGAGGTTGAGGGCGGGGTTGCGTTTGCCCCAGTATTTGATGAGGGCGATGTTGCTGGGGGCGTAGGCGTGGCCTTTTTCTGCGGGGGTGAGGTGTTCGGGGGGGCCTGTGGCTGCGGGGGGGCGGGGGGCGGGGCGGGGGGGGCCTCGGGCGGCCGCGGGGCCCACGGGGTTGGCCTGCTGGGTGGGGCGGCTAGTATATAGCCGCTTCCGCAAAAAATGGCACAGGATTTTTTGAACAAAGGGTTTTGTTCAGGGAGGGCTATGGTGTTGTTTTGTTTGTAGATGGCTTTGTGCGGGGATGGTGTTTTTTTCTCATGGTGAAGCGCTTGTGGTGAGAAATTTTTTCATGGTAAGCGCTTTGTGGTGGTAAAAAATCACTATTTTTAGTGTTTTTGTATTATGAGTCCTTGGCGGCTGATGCGGACGGGGTGGTGTTCGGGCGGTGGGCTGTCGGCGAAGGCGAGGATGCAGTCGCCGAGGCCGGAGCCGCTGATTTTCGCGGCGTGGGTGGCGGGGTGGGCGAGGGCTTCTGCGAGGTGTTGCGCCTGGGTGGGGTCGCAGACGCCGAGGGTTGTCATGTGCTCTTGGTAGGTGTTGAGCTGGGCGTAGAATTGCGGCCAGTTTTCGTTTTGCGCGGCGGCGATGGTGCGGGCGGTGGTGTCGCCCATTTGTGTGTAGAGGGTGTCGTAAAAGTCGGGGGTGTTTTTCATGCGTGCGGCGATTTGCGCGAGGACGTCGGCGGTGGGGGTTTTGTAGCCGGCGTAGCGCAGGCTCAAGTGCGCGGACGGGATGGGCAGGGGCTGGACGGCGACGGCGGGGAGGTTGCGGTAGGCGATGATGCCGCCCCAGAGGCTGGCGGCGAGGTCGGCACCGCTGCCACGGCCTTGCAGGCTGCGGATGATGGTGAGGGCTTGGGCGTGGAGGGTGGGGCGGGTTGTGTCGTGGTGGCCGTGGGCGGCGAGCGCGGCGAGGGTGGCGACGGTGACGGCGGCGGAGCTGCCGAGGCCGAGGGTGGGGTCGATGTCTGATTCGATGGAGAGGCTTAGCGCGCCGCTTGCGGGGTAGCGTTCGAGGCAGGCGAGGACGAAGCGCAGGCGCGGGTCGGGATGCAGCAGCCCCACGGGGGCGGCGTATTCGCCAAGCGCGCTGCGGATGCGGATGTGGCCGTCGTCGGCGGGGATGAGGGTGATGCGGATGCGTTGGTCGATGGCGCAGACGATGGCGGGGTGGCCGTAGACGACAGCGTGTTCGCCGCTGATCATGAGGGAGCCGGGGGCGCTGGTGGTGATCATGTTTTTTTGCGGAAGGTTTTGCTGAGGGTGATGAGGAGGACGCCGCCGAGGATGATGACGATGGCGATGAGGTCTTTGCCGCCAGGGCGTTCGTGGGCGAGCGCCGCGCCGAGGAGGACGGCGATGACGGGGTTGACGTAGGCGTAGCTGCCGACGAGCGCCGGGCGCGCGTTTTGCAGGAGCCAGACGTAGGCGGAATAGGCGAAGACGGAGCCAAAGAGGATGAGGTAGAAGAGGGCCAGCCAGCCGCTGGCGCTGGGCAGGGTGGCGAAGCGTTCGCCGTTGCCGAGGCCGATGGCGAACATGATGACGCTGGCGCAGAGCATTTGTGCGGCGGCGGCCATGAAGGGCGCGGGCAGGTTGCGTCCGCGGCTCCAGATGGAGGCGAATGCCCAGGAGAGTGGGGCGATGAGCAGGGCAACGAGGCCAATGCGGCTGGCGCTCAATTCTCCGTCGATATTCAGAAGAATGATGCCGGCGAAGCCGATGGTGATGCCGAGCCATTCCGTGCGGCTGGAGCGCTCGCCGCGCAGGGTGGCGAAGAGTGCGATCCACAGGGCGGAGGAGGCGACGGCAACGGCGGTAATCCCGGAGGAGACGTATTGCTGCGCGGTGTTGACCATGCCGTTGCCCACTGCGAGCATGAGGAAACCGAGGAGAGCGCAGTTCCGCCATTGCGGCAAGGTGGGGCGCGGATAGCCACGGGCGCGGAGGACGGCGTACATCAAACTCCCGGCGAGGAAGAAGCGGATGGCGCCGAGCCAGAAGGGCGGAAAGCCGCCTTCGAGCGCGAAGCGGATGCCGAGGTAGGTTGATCCCCAGACGATATAGACGGTGAGCAGGGCAAGGAAAAGACGCCAGGACGCTGCGGACATGTCAGCGCTCCGCCGTTTTGGCTGGCCATGCAGAAAGCAAACCGCTAGAGATGATAATGCCCATGCCGATGAATTCCTGCACGCCCAGCGATTCATGGAACAGGTAATGCGCCATGACGGCGGAGAAAATCACGGTGAGATAGTTCATGGCGGCGACGGTGAATTTGGGGCCGACGGCATAGGCGCGGGTCAGCGCCAATTGCGCGATGAGCGCCGTTGCCCCAATCGCGAAAAGATAGGGGACGGCACGCCACTCCGGTCTGTGCCAGCCCTGCAGGGTTACGATCAGCGCGCAGGTCAGCGTGCAAATCAGCGCAAAATAAAACACGATGCGCCAGGCCGGCTCGCCGATGCGCGACAACTCCCGCACCTGCAAATACGCCCAGCCCGCGAGCGCGCCGCTGGCCAGGGCGCTGAAAAGTCCGAGTTCCTGACCGTCGGCAAAACCGGGCTTGAGAATGACGGCAACGCCGGTTAGCCCCAACAGCAGGGCAAAGGTCGTGAGCGGTGCGATGCGTTCCCTCAGCACGATAAACGACAGCAGCGCGAGGAAAATGGAAGAGGTATAGCTCAGGGTAATGGCTGTGGCGAGCGGCAGCGTGGTAATTGCATAGAAAAACAGGATCAGGGAAATCGTCCCGGCAATGCTGCGGCTCAAATGCCGCCCCAGGTGCGGCGTGGCAAATTGCCTGCGCCGCGCGAGGGCTAGCGTGCCGAGTACGAACACCGTCAGCAAAGTGCGCCAGAAAGCGAGTTCGCTGGAATGAAAAACGAAAAGACGGTCAGTCACCTTGATGATGATGCCCATCACGGCGAAGTTCATCGTGGCCAACAAGGCCCAAAAAACCCCTGCGGAAACGGAAGGTGCGGCGGCGGACATGGGGAAATCCGGAAACGAAAGGGGCGACATTATATAAAAGGCTGCGCGAGAGGCGCGACGGGGCGCGGAAAAGCGTGATGGGCTGTTTTTGGTATCGTTACACTGATATAATAAAAAAATATTAATAATCCATATGGAGAGTTTGACAATGACTGCAAAAAATGACCGGCATGTGATTGATTTGCAAAAATATGGCATTCGCAAGCAAGCCAAGCGCAACCTCGCGCCCGGCAGCCTCTACGAAGAGGCGCTGATCCACGACAGCGGCTCCGCCATTTCATCGACGGGTGCGTTGATCGCCTATTCCGGCGAAAAGACCGGTCGCTCCCCGAAAGACAAGCGGGTTGTTGAACATCCGGATTCCAAAGGCAATATCTGGTGGGGCAGCGTCAACATCCCCTTCACGCCCGCATCGCACGGCAAGAACCGCGAGCGCGCCATCGCCTTTTTGAACAATGCGGAAGAAGTGTATGTTTTCGACGGTTTTGCCGGTTGGGACGAGAAATACCGCCTCAAGGTGCGCGTTATCACCACGCGTCCGTATCACGCGCTGTTCATGCACAACATGCTCATCCGCCCGACCACGGAGGAGCTGGATAACTTCGGCGAGCCGGATTACGTCATCTTCAACGCCGGGCAGCAAGAGGCTGACACTGGCGTCGAAGGTGTGGCCAGCAAGACCTCCGTGTCGCTATCGTTTGAAGAGCGCGACATGGTTATCCTCGGTACGGAATACGCCGGTGAAATGAAGAAAGGCATCTTCACCGTCATGAACTATCTCATGCCGCTCAAGGGCGAGCTGCCCATGCACTGCTCGGCCACGGCAGAAAAGGGTGGCGACAAGTCCGTCGTCCTCTTCGGGCTGTCCGGTACCGGCAAAACCACGCTTTCCGCCGATCCCAAGCGCGAACTCATCGGCGACGATGAACACGTCTGGACTGAAAACGGCATCTTCAATATCGAAGGCGGTTGCTACGCCAAGGCCATCGACCTCTCGGTGGAAAAAGAGCCGGACATCTTCGGTGCACTCACCTTCGGCGCTGTACTCGAAAACGTGATTTACGACAAAGGCACTCATGAAGTGGATTACACCGACGTCAGCATCACCCAGAACACCCGTGGCGCGTATCCCATCGAACACATCAAAAACGCGCGCATCCCCTGCAAGGCGGGCCTGCCGACCGATGTCATCTTCCTCACCTGCGACGCTTTCGGCGTATTGCCGCCCGTGGCAAAACTGACTCCCGCGCAGGCGATGTTCCACTTCATCTCCGGCTACACCGCCAAAGTCGCTGGCACGGAAATGGGCGTTACCGAACCCACGGCCACCTTCTCCGCCTGCTTCGGCGCGCCGTTCATGGTCTGGCATCCGGCGAAATACGCGGAACTCTTGGCCGAAAAAATCAAGAAACACAACGTCAACGTCTGGCTCGTCAATACCGGCTGGGCAGGCGGTGCCTATGGCACGGGCGAGCGCATCAAGCTCAAATACTCCCGTGCGATACTGGATGCCATCAACAGCGGCGAACTGGCCAACGCCCCCGGCGAAACCGACCCCCGCTTCGGTTTTACCATCATTACCAAATGCAGTGGCGTGCCTGATGAAATTCTTCGTCCTGAACAGGGCTGGGCAGACAAAGTCGCTTACGCTGGGCAGGCCAACAAACTGGCGGAAATGTTCAACAACAACTTCGTACAGTATGCCGATCAGGCCAGCGAGGAAATCTGTGCCGCCGCGCCGAAGCAGCAGTAAGGATGCATCGTTTTTGGGCAACAAATATGGAAACTCATCTTCTCTGTAGGGTGGAAAATTATTTGAAAATATGATGTTGTGTGATTTTGCGACAAACACTTCCGCCCTGCAGGGAAAATGCTATAATCCTGTTGTGGTTTTACAACAAAATCGACGAATGCAACATCGATGCGACGGTGGATGCTGAAACAGCCAGAGAGGGTCTCTCTCGGCTGTTTCAAAAAAACCACAAAAAGGTGCATGCAATGCTTGCATGTTGGTTGAAACCCCAGTAATATTCACTAAGCCAAAAATGGCTGTGAATTCATTCTCAATGGAATAGGTGCATATATATGAAACTATCTAATCTTTCTCTGGCGATTCTTGTTGCTGTAGGTGTTGCCGCTTGTGGTGGCAGCGACAACAACGATGCTCCCAAAGACCCGCAGACTCCGCAGACTCCGCAGGAACCTCAACAGCCGGACAATAATGCCAACAATACTGGCAATTCCAAAGATGTTGATCCGACCCAAACTAAAGTTGTTGATGGCATTACACTGAACGAAAGTTCTACCGTAACTGGTCAGCACTATGTGCGTCATTATGGCTCAACTTTTGATCGTTCCAATAACCCCAGCCAAACTGGTTCTGGCACTGCGTTGGGTAGCGTTAACTTGAACCAGCAAAACCCCAGCTTGACCAACTTGGTTGGTGGTCGTGTTGAATTGGTCAAAGTTGACGGCACTCCGGTAGGTGCGGAATTCTTGGGTTCTTATTCGAATGATCCGACGGATGCAGATTCTCTGCAAACTGAAAATGCGAAGAACGTATTGGTTGCGGCGCCGGGAGATGCAGCATATGCTGGTAATGAGTTTGCTAATGTTGGCGTGAATAGTGGTTTGGTGGCAATTGCAAATACAGCAGCTACCAATCATAAGACTGTTGTTTTCGGTTCTGAAGACACTCAGCAGACAACCAGCCGTATCTTTGGTCGTTACTACTTGGCCAATAATGATGTAGTCAACTCTTATCGTTCGCTGAATTTTGCAACAATTGACACCAGTGCTACTCCTGCTACTGTTTCTTTGCATATTGCGAATACCAAACTGGATGATGTTCAGTATGGTCGCGTGAGCGGTAATATGGATCTGGAAGCGCCGGGTGCAACTATCGTTCCTCACCAAGGCAAAAACTTCCAGCGTCAGCCTTTCGCTGCCAAGAATGACAATAACGCTGTAGACTACTACTTCTACCGTGGTACCAATGAGACCACTTTGGCACAAATGGCTGCTCTGCCGACCGATTACACCATCAACTATCAAGGTCATGCTTTGATGTATGGTTTGGATAATTCCTACCATGGTTTGGTAGGTGGTGCGAATGGTGGTGCGGTACAGCAGTTGCCCAATGCTTTTGCGCCGGGATCTACTGCTGGCTCTGCAGATGCCTATGGTTTTGGTAACTTTGTTGAAGCCAACCTGAATATGGCAACCAAGAAGCTGGATGGCGTTATCTATAACGCTTGGGTGCTGGATAGCACCAAACCGCAAGTCACCCAAGATACTCTGGTAACCTTTAAAGGTGACGTAACTGGTAACACTGTAGTTGGTACCGCTGATCGTGCGTACTTGGCTGGCGAAGACAATGCCGTATTGAAGGCTTCTTTCTTCGGTGCCAATGCTGACGAGCTAGGTGGCGCAATCAACTCTGTAACTGGCAACTACGGTGAAGCCAGCTGGGGTGGTGTATTTGGTGCTGAGCGTACCACTTACAAGTCTTCTACTCAGACTACCAACCCGAACAGCAACGCTTGGCAAGTTGAAGACGGTAACCGCGTTTACACTCCGTAATACGCTTCATATATCGTCTTATATGAGAAAACGGCCACTTGACGGTGGCCGTTTTTGTTTATAGTATTCGGCAGCTTTGATAGCTGGCCGTATGAAAATGATTAGCTTTAAGAGAAGCTGGCAAATAATAGGTCAGGTTATGATGGCTGAGACTCAAAGGGGAGTTTCGGCTTTCTCACTTGGCGAGATACGGGCAGCAGAAACAGTTTATTTACGAAGGAATATTATGATCAATTGGCGAATCTTACTGGCGGGCGTGCTCGCTGTTGCGGGTTTTTCTGAAGCAGCTTTTGCCCAATCTGCTCCCGCACAAATCGCGCAAAATCGTATTGATGAGACGCTCAATAAACCGGAAGTTGTGGTTCCTTCACTGAACAATGATCAGCAGAAAATCCGAAAAGATCTTTCAGTTTCTTTGCCTAGTGAGGCAGCTCCTGAAGAGGAGAAAATTACGTTTACTGCTGAATACCTTCAGCAGCATCCGCAAGAATTGGAATCTTTGTTGCAAGAATTGATCAGACAAAATAATACGGAAGGTCTGAAGCTGTTGCTGCCGATTTATGCGACAGTTCCCAATAGGGATCCGTCTTTGATAGATTGGGGCAATGCTTTGATCGCCCTGGAAGAGGGCAATACCAAAGAGGCTGTCAGTATTTATCGCAAGATGATTGCAGCGTTGCCGGAGCATAAGTTATTGCGCTTCCAGCTGGCGGTAGCACTGTACCGCAACGGTGAATTAACAGCAGCGCGAGATCAGTTTGAGAAATTGCGCAGTATAGAGAATTTGTCTCAGGCAGATATTGCACTGATGGATAAATATATCGCCAGTATTGATCAACGTAATGCATGGTCATTTCGTGGCTCTCTGAGCTATTTGGATAACCAGAATATTAATAATGCGCCCCCGGCGGGAACAACGCTGAAAATTGGCAATTCAACATTGAGCAGTCGTGAAGGACCCAAATCTGGTCGGGGGTTCAGCTATTCCTTTGGTGGTGATAAAAAATGGTCATTCAATAGCAATAACTATGCTTCTTTTGACTTCAATATAAGTGGGGAGCATTATTTCAATGCGAATAGATACGACAATTTATCGCTGCGCATCGCTCCCGGAATTGGGTATCAAACACCTAGGTTCAACTTTGAGGTTTCGCCATTTTTGCAGAAACAGTGGTATGGCGGTGGTTCAAGTGGAAAAGGGCATTTGGCCAGCTATGTAACCACGCCTGGTATACGTGTAGAAGGCAGTTACTGGATCTCTCCCCGTGTTAAATACCAAGGGGCGCTACAGTATGGCAAAGATAATTATGTAGCGACTTATAACCAGCACGATGGAAATAATATTCTTCTCTCCAATACGCTGCTGTTCGCGCAGAATCAAAATCGCCTGTTTTTTGGTGGGTTGGATGCGAATTTCAAGAGGGCATTAAGTGATGATCTTGCTTATGACCGTTATGGTGTTCGCTTGGGGTGGAATGAGGAGTGGTCCAAAGGGATCTCAACACGAGTGAATCTGGGAGCAGCAAAACGGTTTTATAAAGGAAATGATTTCTTTGGGATTAAAAGGACAAATAACGAGTATAACGCTAGTTTGACGGTATGGCATCGCGGTATTCATTTTTATGGAATCACACCGCGTATTGTTTGGTCTTACAATAAAACAGATAGTAATCATCCTTTCTACAATTATGATAACCATAAAATATTTTTCGATTTCAGCAAGACTTTCTGATATTTTGAGGAATTGTTGAACGTTGGGCGTTCAGGTTACGAAAACTCAGGATAGAATAAAACTCTCTACCTCTTGGGGTAGGGAGTTTGTTTTTATAGGGGTTGAAAAATATGCTGGGTCTTCATTTTCCCTCCCGCAAGCGGAAGAAGGGGTTGTTTCTACGCATATTTTGGCACTGACGCTTTTATAACTTACAGTTGCTTTTTGGCCAGCATACCTTTCAGGACACTACTGCAACTATAGTGAAATCATCATAAAATCGAAGAAAAAAATCGGATGCTTTGACAAGCACACTTCGACAGGCTCAGCATCTTGTCGAACTGGCCTGTCGAGGTGCTTGCAGGAATGGATTTCGGTTTTGTATTGATTCCACTATATGTTCGTACACGCGTAGCTTTTTAGACCTTTATAAGGTTTGCCAGTAGTTGTGAACGAAGACTGAGGAAAGGTGTACATTCCAGATATCAAGGGTGCAGGCGAACACTGCAATGCGTATGATGTGATGTTTGCTTCAGTGTGAGAGCCAGTAGGCGATGCCAAAGAGTAGGAGGGCGGCGGAGACGTAGGCGATGATGCCCCAGATGGGGTTGTGGGAGGCGGGCTCGCGGGGCGTTTGCGGGCTGGAGCTATTTTCCGGCGGCGGATTTTGCAGACGGGGTTCGCTGTTGCTGTTTTTATCAGGTGTGGTGAGAGCGGCCGCAGGGCTGCTTGAGTTGCTGCTATTGTCAGGCTGGACAAGCGCTTCGCCGTGATCCGTGTCGCTGATCGCAGCGCTGTGTTTGCCGAATGGTTCAATAATTTCGGCATTTTCTTCGTGTTCATGAGCGACGATGAGCGTGTCGGGCGCTTTTGCATTGTCGTCGCTGGTGGTGTTTTCCGCGAGATGGCGTTGGGGTTCGTCGGCGTCGCTGGGTGCGATGTTGTTATCGCTCGTGGCGGGCAAGTTGTCGTTATCTTTGTCGGGCAGGGTGAGGAAGGTGATGATGTCTTGCGGTTCGCGGGTGTTTTTCAGGCGGGCGAGGGCGTCTTCGCGTGCGATGAGTGTGGTGATGTGGTCAAGAATCGCGAGGTAGCCGTCGTGTGTGGCGGCGATGGCGATGATGGTGTCGGCTTTTTCCGCGTTGGGCCCCCAGGGGATGCCTGCGGGGGCACGGATGACGGCGAGGCCGGCGTTGCGGATGTGGCGTTCGGTTTGTTCTGCGCTGTGGGGCAGGGCGATGCCGTGGCCGAGGTAGGTGTTGCTGGTGGCTTCGCGGGCGATCATGCCGTAGCGGAAGGGTTCTTCCACGCAGCCGGCGCGGGTGAGGAGTTCGGCGGCCTGGGCGATCGCGGACATTTTGTCAGTGGGCGGGCGATCGAGGCTGATGAGGTCGGGGGTGAGGCGCATTATTTCTCGCGGAAGACGATGCGGCCTTTGGAGAGGTCGTAGGGGGTCATTTCCACGCGGACTTTGTCGCCGGTGAGTATTTTGATGTAGTGCTTGCGCATGCGGCCGGAGATGTGGGCGTTGATTTCGTGGCCGTTTTCGAGGCGGACGCGGAAGGTGGTGTTGGGCAGGCTTTCGGTGACGGTGCCCATCATTTCAATGTTGTCTTCTTTCGACATGGTTTCCTGTAGGGTTGAAAAAAACGGCGCGATTCTAGCAAGTTGCCGGGGCTTATTCAATGAATGCGGCACGGGTGGCGGACGCTCGTGTAAACTGCCGCTGTTTTGGTTGCTTTATATATAAGGAGTAGATGATGAGCGAGTTGAAAACTGCTTTGTTTGATTGGCATGTGGCGCAGGGCGCGAAGATGGTGCCGTTTGCGGGTTATGCGATGCCGGTGCAGTACGCCGGGGGGATTGTGAAGGAGCATGGACATACGCGCGAGGCGGCGGGGCTTTTTGATGTGTCGCACATGGGGCAGGTGATTGTCCGGGGCGAGAATGTGGCGGCGGCGCTGGAGCGCCTGTTGCCGGTGGATTTGCAGGGGCTTGCCGTGGGGCAGCAGCGTTATGCGTTTTTCACCAATGCGCAGGGCGGGATTGATGATGATTTGATGCTGACGCGGCGCGAGGATGATTTTTATGTGGTGGTGAATGCCGCGTGCAAAGAGGCGGATTTCGCTGCGTTGCAGCAGGGCTTGCCGGATTGCGAGGTGGCGTGGTGGGCGGATCGCGCCCTGCTCGCTTTGCAGGGGCCGGAGGCGGTGGCGGTGCTGTCGGCACTCAATCCGGCGGTGGCGGATTTGGCTTTCATGCGCGGCGGCGAGTTTGCGCTGCTCGGCGAGAAGTGCTGGGTGAGCCGTTCCGGTTATACCGGCGAGGATGGTTTTGAGATTTCCGTGGCCAACAGTGCAGCGGTGAAGCTCGCCGATGCCTTGTTGGCCGATGCGCGGGTGAAGCCAATCGGTCTCGGCGCGCGTGATTCGCTGCGTCTGGAAGCCGGGCTGTGTCTCTATGGCAACGATATTGATGTGAAGACGACGCCGATCGAGGCCGGGCTGCTGTGGGCAATCCAAAAGGTGCGCCGCCCCGGTGGCGAGCGTGCGGGCGGTTATCCCGGCGCAGGGGTGATTGGTGCGCAAATCGAAAACGGCGCGACGCGCAAGCGCGTTGGACTTGCCATTGATGGACGGGTGCCGGTGCGCGCGCATACCGAATTGTTTTTGAATGACGAACAGGTCGGCGAGGTAACCAGCGGCGGCTTCGGTGCCAGCGTCAATGCACCGATCGCCATGGGCTATGTACGCACGGATCTGGCGGCAGTGGGCACTAAGCTCGTCGCCAAGGTGCGCGGCAAGGATGTGGCGGTGGAAGTGGTGGCGATGCCGTTTGTGAAGAAAGATTACAAAAAATAAGAAAATATCGTCATTTTTTACCATGATAAAGCGCTTGTTGTGAGAAATTTTCTCGCGATAAGCGTTTTTGAATGAGAAATTTTATCATCGAGTGAGTATGAAGTGGTATCAATTGATTCGTGAAGATTTTGCCGTGGTCGCCGCGCGCGATCCGGCGACGCGCAGTGCGTTTGCCATCCTCACCCTGCACACCGGTTTTTGGGCGGTGGCGAGCTATCGTGTGCAACATGCCTTGTGGGGCGTGGGGCTGAAGTGGCTGGCGCGCTGGTTGTCGTTGTTTTCACGTTTGTTTACCGGCGTGGAGATTCATCCGGCGGTTAAGGCCGGGCGACGGCTGTTCATCGATCACGGCATGGGCATCGTCATCGGCGAGACCGCCGAACTCGGCGATGATGTCAGTATTTATCAGGGTGTTACCCTGGGCGGTACGTCATGGGCGCAGGAGAAGCGTCATCCGACGATTGGCAACAATGTGATTCTCGGCGCGGGCGCGAAGGTGATCGGCGCGATTACCCTTGCCGACAATGTGCGCGTGGGCAGCAATGCCGTGGTGGTGAAGGATGTGGCGGCGCAGACGACGGTGGTCGGCATTCCCGCGAAACCGGTGAAAGGCAGCAAGGACGATTGCCAATCCTTTGAAGCCTATGCGCAAAGTACGGAGATTGCCGATCCGGTGATGCAATTGCTGGAGCAGATGCACGCGCGCATTTGCAAGCTGGAAGCGGAAAACGAGGC
>JAUNKJ010000202.1 GCA_030532785.1 Cardiobacteriaceae bacterium | reverse complement strand
TTTGCAAGGTGCTTCGACAAGCTCAGCAACCTTGCAAAACTCACCGCCAACCTACAATCTACTGGATCAGCGCAGCGTAACTCAGTGCGGTATTTCAGGTTTTGCTGGGTTACGCGGCGTTGCCGCTAACCCAGCCTACCAAATGGTGGGTTGACACCCACCCTACGATTCGTTTTCCAGCAGGCGGTATTCCACCAGCTTTTTTTTCAGGGTGTTGCGGCTGATGCCAAGCACCACGGCGGCTTTGCTCTGGTTGCCTTTGCAGCGGGTCATGATGTTGGCGATGACGGCGGCTTCGGCGTCGTTGACGATCATGCGGTAGACGTCGGCGGCGGTGCCTTCTTCGCCGAGGTGGCGGTAGTAGTCGGCGAGGCTTTGGTCGACGGCGCGGCGGATGGGGCTTTTGTCAGGCATGGGGGAACCATTGCGGGATGAGGGCGAGTTGCGCTGCGGGGTCAAGCGCGGTGTTGACGGCTTCGCGGTAGGCGCGCGGGAGGTGGAAGGTTTGGCCGTAGCTGTGCAGGTGTTTGCGTGCAATCAGCAAGCCCTGGCGGCCGTAGAGGGTGTGCAGGGCTTCGGTGTGTTCGTGGATGAGGGCGGCGGGCGCGGGGAGGCTGGCGGCAAAGGCGGGGTCGAGCGCGCGGCGCATCTCGGTGAAGAGCCAGGGGTTGCCCTGGGCGGCGCGGCCGATCATGACGCCGTCGAAGCCGTGGCGGGCGATGAGGGTTTTGGCTTTGTCCGGGCAGTCGATGTCGCCATTGACAATGACTGGAATGCGCAAGTTTTTTTTGACTTGGGCGATGTCTTCATAGCGTGCGTCGCCGCGAAATTTCTGCGCGCGGCTGCGGCCATGCACGGCGAGGAGTTGCACCCCGGCGTCTTCGGCGATGCGGGCAATGCGGGCGATGTTGACGCGGCCGCAGTCGGGGCCGAGACGGGTTTTCAGCGTTACCGGTACGCGCACGGCGTTCACCGTTTTTTCAAGGATTTTCGCGACTTGCGTTTCGTCGGCAAGGAGTGCCGAGCCGGCCTGCTGTTTGCCGACGACTTTGGCGGGGCAGCCCATGTTGATGTCGATGATGTCCGCGCCTTTGGCGACCATCATTTGCGCGGCTTCGGCCATGAGGGCGGCATCGCCGCCGACGAGCTGGACGATGCGCGGGGTGTTGGCGTCGCTATCGAAGGAAAGCCGGGTTTCCGCGAGTTCGGTGGCCATCAAATCCGGTTTGGCGGAGATCATTTCCGCGACGCTGTAGTGCGCGCCGCTTTGCTGGCAGAGACGACGGAAGGGGAGGTCGCTCACGCCCGCCATCGGCGCGAGGACGACGACGGGGTCGGGGTAATGGAAACGGCCGAGGGTGATCATGCGTGTTGCCGCAGTTGGGCGTTGACGATGCGGGTGCGCCGCCAGCAGGTCCAGGCGCTGCCGAGGGTGATGGCAATGAGGGCGACGTTGAGGATGCTGTGGTTGTCCCAAATCAGGCGTTGCGGCACGGCGAGGAGGCAGGCAGCGGTGAGGACGGCCATGCGGTGCTGTTTCGCCATGGGGCCTGCGAAGTGCTGTTCAAGGCCGAGGCTGCCACCGAAGACGCGGATGTAGGCGGTGGTCAGCGCCAGCAGCGCGGCGAGCCAGCCCAGCCACGGCCACGGGGTGGCATAGCCGAGGGCGACGAGGAGGACGCTGTCGGCGACGCGGTCGGGGAATTCGTTGTAGATCGCGCCGTTATAGGTTTTTTTGCCGCCTTCGACCGCGACCATGCCATCGAGCAGGTTGCAGAAAAGGCGCAACTGGATCATCAGCGCGCAGAAAAGCAGCGTGAAAGCATTGGGATAACACAATGCCCATGCGCCCAGGGCGGCGAAGATGGCGCTCGCGACGGAAATCTGGTTGGGGGTGGGGAAAGGGCGTGCGGCGAGACGGGCGGCCAAGGTCTGGATGCGCGGGTTGTCGCGGCTGGCGATGGGGCGGCGGTTTTCGGTCATGGGCGGAACCTAGAGATGTGTTGCGGGGA
>JAUNKJ010000201.1 GCA_030532785.1 Cardiobacteriaceae bacterium | reverse complement strand
GAGGGGCTTTTGAACCGTGCTTTCAATCAAGATAAGAGTTTTGTCGTGTACTGAGCCCATTCATAACAACCACCACTTCGCAAACCTCCCCTCCCCGCCCAACATTGACTCGTGTCGCTTTGCAACACCGCCACGCCGCTATATGATTGCCGCCCCATCATCACCAACAGAGGAGACCACATGACCCGCCAACTGCTCGCTGCCGCCATTGCCGCCGCATTCGCCTCCGCCGCCTTTGCCGAAGCCGTTTTCCAGCGCGGCAACGAATTCGAAGCCGCCACCCTTGATCCGCATCTCGCCACCGACAACGCCGGACACACGATTCTGCTCGATACCTTCGAAGGGCTGACCAGCATCAATGGCCAGGGCGACATCGTCCCCGGCGTGGCCGAGCGCTGGGAAATCTCCGCCGATGGCAAGCGCTACACCTTCCATCTGCGCGACAACGCCAAATGGTCAAACGGCGAAGCCGTTACCGCGCAGGATTTCGTCTACGCCTGGCGACGCGCGCTTGATCCGGCCACCGCCTCCAAATACAGCTTCGTCCTCTATCCCATCAAAAACGCGCAGAAAATCAACAGCGGCGACCTTGCCCCCGACACCCTCGGCATCACCGCCACTGATGCGCACACCCTCGAAGTCGAACTCGAAGGGCCAACCCCCTATTTCCTTGATTTGCTGCGCCAACCGGCGAGCTATCCCGTATTGCAAAGCAATGTCGAGCAGCACGGCAACCAATGGACACAGGCGGGCAACATGATCAGCAACGGCCCCTTCCGCCTCGTCAACATCATCCCGCAAACCAGCGTTACCGTGGAAAAATCGCCGCATTACTGGGACAACGCCAACGTCAAACTCGACAAAGTGGTCTACCACACCGTGGAAAACGCCAACAGCGGCCTGTCGCGCTACCGCGCCGGCGAACTCGACATGATCAACGTCCCCCAGGATCAAATCGACTGGGTGCGCAACAATTTGCCTGACGAATTCATCACTTACACCCGCCTCGGCACCTACTACTTCGGCTTCAACCAAAGCAGACCGCCCTTCAAGGACAACCCCGCGCTGCGCCAGGCGCTGTCCATGGCCATCGACCGCGACATCATTGCGGAAAAACTCGGCCGCGCCGGACAAAAAGCGGCGTACAGCATCGTCCCGCCCGCCACCGCCAACCATCAACCCTGGTTCCCCGACTGGGCAAAACTCCCGCGCGAAGAACGCCTTGCCCAAGCCAAAGCGCTCTACGAAAAAGCGGGCTACGGCAAAGACAAACCGCTCAAAATCAAACTCGTCTACAACACCAGCGAAGACCAGAAACAAAACGCCATCGCCATCGCCGCCATGTGGAAAGAAGCGCTCGGCGTGGAAACCGACATCAGCAACATGGAATGGAAAGTCATGCTCAAACGCGTGCAAGACAAAGACAGCGAAGTCTTCCGCATGGGCTGGAGCGCCGACTACAACGACCCCAACACCTTCCTCGAAATCTTCCGCAGCCACTCCGGCAGCAACTACACCGGCTATGCCGACCCCGCCTACGACGCCCTGATCGACCAGGCCGCCGCCGAACCCGATCTCGGCAAACGCACCGCCCTCTTGCACCAGGCAGAACAGCGCTTCGGCGAAGACCACGCAATCATGCCCGTCTTCTACTACACCCGCGCCCTGCTGCTGAAACCGCGCGTCAAAGGCTTCACCCCGAACATCGTCAACGTCATCCCCTCGCGTTATCTCTCCATCGCAGAATAAGCGCGCCTCTCATAAACAAACCTGAGTTTGTGATAAGAGAACGGTCATCCTTGAATGATTTCTCGAAATTTTCTATGAAATGACAAACTATTACCCTCCCCCGCTTGCGGGGGAGGGACAGGGTGGGGGTGTTGAAAACGAAGTTTTCATTCCATCGCCGTAAAAAATGCTGCGCATTTTACACCCCCATCCTAACAATCTCGTCCTTGCGGACGAGCTGTTCCAGTCCCCCGCAAGCGGGGGAAGGAACTGTTTCTACCAATATTTCGGGATTTACGTTCTTAATAACGCGCTGCTGTTTTTCAGCCAGCATAC
>JAUNKJ010000022.1 GCA_030532785.1 Cardiobacteriaceae bacterium | reverse complement strand
TGCGGGGCGACTGGCTCCGCCAGCTCGTCCGAAGGACGAGAAAGACAGGGTGGGGTGTTGAAAACGAAGTTTTCATTTCAAATCCATAAAAATGCTGCGCATTTTACCCCCCATCCTAACAATCTCGTCCCTGCGGACGAGCTGGCAAGCCACTGGAACAGCTCGCGTAAGCGAGAGTCCCCCGCAAGCGGGGGAAGGAACTGATTGGAGAACAACGCCATATCAGTGGGTGTATCTGCTTCCCTTATCCCGAACTCAGGTTATTTATAAAGGAACTGTGGATGGGCTTCAGCCCACCATCACCGTAGGTCGGCCATTTATGGCCGACATTTATTTGGTACCACCGCAATGGACGTTGCAGGCAACGTCCCTACAAACGCTTCACGACACTTGAAAAAATCAAAAATCATTCAAAAATATCGTATTTTTACCATCATGAAGCGCTTATTGCGGTAAAAAATCACTATTTACTGCCGTTTTATAAAGCCTTCATCCCAGCAACGCCATACCCCACAACAACGCCAGCAGCAGCAGCGCCACCAATTGCGCTGCCGAGCCGATGTCCTTGGCGCGTTTGGCGAGCGGATGGCGCGCGAGCGAGGTGTGGTCAACTGCCGCTTCGATCGCGGTGTTAAACAGCTCGACAATCAGGGAAAAGAACGAGGCGAATACCAGCACCATTTTCGTCGCCGTGTCCCTATCCAGAAAAAACACGAGCAGCAGCAGCGGCACATGCAGCATCAGCAATTGGCGCACCGCCGCTTCGCCGAGCGCGGCGCAAAGGCCGTCGCGTGAATAACCGGCGGCATTGATGATGCGGCGCACGCCGCCCTTGCCTTTGAAGTCTTCCGCATTGCGTGGTTCGGTCATAAAAAACTCCTGTGATGGCCGTGCCGGGTGGCAACGGTGCGATTCTGCCCGTTATCCGCCCACAAAAAAACCCGCCGGAGCGGGTTGTACGCAATGGCGCGCGGATCAGGCAAGTGCGCGAACCTTGGCGTTGATGCGGCTCTTCAGGCGCGCAGCCTTGTTCTTGTGAATCAGGCCTTTGCGGGCAGAGCGGTCAAGCATGCTGGAGGCTTTGACGAAAGCGCTTTGCGCTGCGGCCTTGTCGCCGCTGGCGATGGCTTTGAGGACATTTTTCACATAGGTGCGCATGCTGGAACGCTGGCTGGCGTTGAGGGCGCGGGCTTTTTCAGCTTGTCTGATGCGCTTTTTTGCTTGTGCGGAATTGGCCAAGTTGAATCTCCTAAAATCAGTAAACAGTTGCTAATTGCACGATGAAGGGCGCGAATGATACTCGCATTTCAGGTTTTGTCAATGATTTAGCATGGGAAAATCTTGCGCTTTTCCCGCGCCTTGTAAAGATTTTGTGATAATCCCATAATGAGCTTTTCCCTTTCGGATTCCCTTATGTCCTCACAACAAGCCTTTGAAAGAGCCGGTCGCGTCATTCCCGGCGGGGTCAATTCACCGGTGCGCGCCTTTGCCGGCGTGGGCGGCACGCCGCGTTTCATTGCCAGAAGCGAAGGCCCCTATCTCTTTGATGTGGATGGCAATCGTTATATCGATTTTGTGGGTTCGTTCGGGCCGATGATTGCCGGCCATGCCCACCCCGAGGTGGTGGAGGCGGTCAACCGCGCGGTGCGTAACGGCATGAGTTACGGCGCGCCGACCGAGGCGGAAACGGAGATGGCGGAGCGCATTGTGGCGCGGGTGCCGTCGGTGGAAATGGTGCGCATGTGCAACTCCGGCACGGAAGCGACGATGAGCGCGATTCGCCTTGCCCGCGCCTTTACCGGCCGCGACAACTTCCTCAAATTTGCCGGTTGTTATCATGGCCATAGCGACGGGCTGCTCGTTGCCGCCGGTTCCGGCGCACTGACCTTGGGCGTGCCCAATTCGCCCGGCGTCCCCGCCGCTTACGCAAGCCATACGCTCACCGCGCCTTACAATGATATTCCCGCACTGGAACAGGCCTTTGCCGAATACGGCAAAACACTCGCCGCCGTTATCGTCGAACCCGTTGCCGGCAACATGAACTGCGTGCTACCCGCACCCGGTTTCCTCGAAACCCTGCGCCGCCTTTGCGACCAATACGGCACGGTGCTGATTTTCGACGAAGTCATGACCGGCTTCCGCGTCGCCCATGCCGGGGCGCAACAGCATTTCGCCATCGCCCCCGACCTCACCACCTTCGGCAAAATCATCGGCGGTGGCATGCCCGTCGGCGCCTTTGGCGGCAGACGCGACATCATGCAAATGCTCGCGCCGCTGGGCGGCGTCTACCAGGCAGGCACCCTCTCCGGCAATCCGGTGGCGATGGCCGCAGGCCTTGCCACCCTCACCCTCACCGACGCCCCCGGTTTTTACGACAACCTGACGGAAAACACCCTCTACTTCACCGCAGGCATCCGCGCCGCCGCCGCCAAACACGGCATCCCCGTCGTCGTCAACGACATCTGCGGCATGTTCGGCCTCTATTTCACCGACCGCAGCGCCGTGGAAAACCTCGCCGACGTGCAAATGAGCGACAGCCAGCGCTTCGCCCGCTTCTTCCACGACATGCTCGGACGCGGCGTCTATTTCGCCCCCTCCGCATTTGAAGCCGTCTTCCTCGGCAGCGCGCACAACAAAGCCGTGCTTGATGAAGCGCTTGCCGCCATCGACGCTGCCTTTGCCACCCTTGCGGAGTAAACATGGACATCGGCCACATCCGCCGCGATTTCGACAACCACCCGCCCCTGCTCGCGGAACACCTCGCCGCCGATCCCCTGCGGCAATTCGAGCGCTGGTTCAAAGACGCGCTCGACAGCGGCATCGCCGAACCCAACGCCTTCGTGCTTGCCACCGTCTCCGCGAACCACATGCCCTCGCAGCGCAGCGTCCTTCTCAAATACTTCGACGCACAAGGCTTTGTTTTCTACACCAATTACGGCAGCCGCAAAGCCGAGGAAATGGCGGGCAACGCCCAGGTTTCCATGCTCTTCCCCTGGCTCGCCCTGCAACGCCAGGTCAGCATCCAGGGACGCGTGGAAAAAGTCCCGCGCGAACAAACCCTCAAATACTTCCTGAGCCGCCCGCGCGACTCACAACTCGGCGCATGGACCTCGCCGCAAAGCCGCGTCATCGACTCCCGCGCCATGCTCCTCAACCAATGGGCGAAAATGAAAGAAAAATTCGCACGCGGCGAAATCCCCCTTCCTGACTTCTGGGGCGGCTACCGCATCGTCCCGCAGCGCTACGAATTCTGGCAAGGACAACCCAGCCGCCTGCACGACCGCTTCGAATACCGCCTGCACGAACAAACCTGGAGCATGCAACGCCTCGCCCCCTGACCCATCAAAAAAACCATAACAAAGAGAACCATAACAATGACCACCCACACCATCAAAGAGGACATCCAAACCCTGCTCAGCGGCTGGAGCATCGAACTCACCCCGCGCCTTGCCGCGCAACTCGGCGACATCCGCAGCCATCTCCCGGAAAACACGAAAGTTTACGTCACCTTCCTCCCTGGCAGCGACTTCCGCAAAACCTTCGACACCTGTCGCACCCTCCGCGCCCAGGGCATGACCCCCGTGCCGCACATCGCCCTGCGCAACTTCCCCGCCAAACTCCCGGTGCGCGACGCCCTGCAACAACTCATCGACCACCACATCACCGACATCCTCCTCATCGCCGGCGGCGGCAAAGGCGCACGCAACGCCCCGCAAAACGTCGCGGAAATCCTTGAAACTCCGTGGTTTCCAGAACTCCCCTTCAGCAGCGTCGGCTTCGCCGCCCACCCCGAAGGCAACCCCCTCATCAAAGACACAGCACTGCGCGACGCCGAACGCATCAAACACGCCTACGCGCAAAACCACCCCGGCGACTACTACTACATCACCCAATTCGCCTTCCGCCCCGAACCCCTCCTCCAGTGGATGGACACCCTGCGCCAACACGGCACCGCCCTTCCCGTCCACATCGGCATCCCCGGCCTCGCCTCGCGCAAAAGCCTGCTGCGCCACGCCCGCCATTGCGGCGTCGGCGCATCCGCACAATACCTTCGGCGCAACCTACTGAACTGGAGACACTTCTTCTCCCCACGCCAACCCGACAACATCCTCCACGCCCTCGCCACACGGGGAAACACCCTCGCGCGCCGCCTGCACTTCTACCCCCTCGGCGCCCTCGCCGCCACCCTGCAATGGATACGCGCCATCGAAAACGGCCACATCACCCTCACCCCGCAAGGATTCCGCACCCATGCCTAAACGCCTCCCCCTCGTTGCCCTTCTGCTTGCCGCCTGCAACAGCAGCCACCGCCCCGCCCCCGAATTCGCCCGCGACGGCATGACGGAAACCCTGACCTACCGCTGCCAACAAGGCCGCATCGACATCGAATACGCGCGCATGGGCGGCACGGAAAGCGCCACCCTCCCCCTCGAAAACGGCCGCAAAGTCCTCGTCCGCACCGAGAAAAACCGCTACACCCTCGACGACTGGCAATGGACAGCGCAAACCGACGGCCACACCTACACCCTCCTCCACCACGGCGAAACCATCCTCAGCCAATGCCGCAGCAGCACCGCCAGCAGCGGCAAAGCAGACGACGACGGCGCAGGCACCGTACAACTGCAACTCAACAAAGCCTTCCAATAAAGTATGAGAATATTTCTCACCACAAAGCGCTTATCATGCAAAAATTTCTCACCATAAGCGCTTTATCATGGTAAAAAATCACTATTTTTGATGATTACATGAAACCTCTCGTAGGGTGGGTGTCAACCCACCATTTCAAGGCCGGGTTAGGCGAAGCCGTAACCCGGCAAATATGGCAAACATCTCCCCCGCCCCCAAGCCAACCCTTTGTCGCCCTCGGCCATTGCCAAGCCCCCCGCCCCTCTGCTTACATGACGCACGCGGCAACGCCGCCCTCCTCCACAACCAAGGAAGCATCATGAAAAAACACCTCATCCCCCTCGCCATCGCCTGCGCCACCATCGCCCCCGTCTTTGCGATGAACACCGCGCCCGAAGGCTACACCCTGGAAAAAGTCATCCTCTTCAGCCGCCACGGCATCCGCGCGCCCCTCATCGGCTACGGCAGCGCCCTCGCCGAAGCCACCCCGCACACCTGGCCCACCTGGCAAACCGAAGGCGGTCACCTCACCCCCAAAGGCGCACAACTCGAAAAAATCTTCGCCGCCTACTTCGACCAATGGTTCGACGCCCACGGCCTCCTTCCCGGCAAAGACTGCCCCGCCGACCAAGTCCTCATCTACACCAACAGCATGCCGCGCACCATCGAAAGCGGCACCGCCTTTGCCGAAAGCGCCTTTGCCAACTGCGACGTCAAAGTCCACCACCTCGAAGACATCGGCAAAATGGACAACACCTTCAACCCCATCGTGCGCAGCACCGTTGACGACGCCTTCATCGCCAAAGCAAAACAATCCATCGACGACATGCTCGGCGACGGCGGCTTCGACGCCCTGAACGCCCGCCTCGCCGACAGCTACACCGCCCTCGAAAACGTCCTCGACTACCCGCAATCCGTTGCCTGCCAAGAGAAAAAAACCTGCGAACTCGACGACCTCGCCAACACCCTCGTCTTCGAACAAGGCAAAGAACCGAAAACCGCGGGCGCCTTGCGCAACGGCACCGGCGCGGGCGACAGCTTCATCCTCCAATACTACGAAGGCTTCCCCGCGAGCGACATCGCCTGGGGCAAAATCAGCAACGCCGACACCTGGAAAAAAATCATCCACATCAAAGACACCTACAACGACGTCCTCTTCGGCTCCCCCGTCATCGCCAAAGAAGCCGCCACCCCGCTCCTCACCTTCATCCACAACGCCCTCGCCGACCACGGCCATGACCACCCCCTCGCGCAAGCCGCCCGCGACGCCAAAATCGTCCTCCTCGTCGGCCACGACTCCAACGTCGGCTCCCTCCTCCCCCTCCTGAAAACCGCGCCCTACACCCTCCCCGGCCAATACGAAAAAACCCCGATCAGCGGCAAAATCGCCTTTCAACAATGGCGCGACCAAAACGGCAAGCCATTGATGAAAATCGAATACTTCTACCAAACCGGCGAACAACTGCGCAACGCCACCCCGCTTGACGAAAAAACCCCGCCGCAACGCGTCACCCTGCACATCGACGGCTGCCCCACCGACACCAACGGCTACTGCGCCCTTGAAGACTTCGACAAAGCCGTCAGCGCCGCCCTCGCCCCGTAAACAGCAAAAGGCATAGTGATTTTTTCTCACAGCAAAGCGCTTATCGTGAGAAAATTTCTCATCATAAGCGCTTTATAATGGTAAAAAATCACTATTTTTAACAACTCTACAAAACACCTCTGTAGGGTGGGCTTCAGCCCACCGTTCACAACGAAAACGCATGAAAAACCGTAGGGTGGGTGTCAACCCACCATTCACAACAAAAAACGTGCGAAAAACCACTCCCCGCACCACCGCCCCGCGTGCATTTCCCCACCAACTTCACTATAGTTCGCCCTCCCTTTTTGCCTGCCTCACCATGCCCCCCGCCCTGCTCCCCCTCCTCATCACCGCCCTCGCTACCGGCCTTGCCGGCAGCGCCCACTGCATCGCCATGTGCGGCGGCATCGGTGCCACCCTCGGCCTCGGCAGCCGCGAACGCCGCTTCATGCTCTACCACCACGGCGGACGCCTCCTCTCCTACACCCTCCTCGGCCTCCTCTTCGGCATCATCCTGCCACTCTTCGGCCTGCGCCCCGCCCTGCCGCAACACACACTCGCCCTGCGCGCCATCGCCGCCACCATCATGCTCGCCACCGGCCTCTGCCTCCTCCTCAACCGTCAACCCCTGCGCCGCCTGGAAAAACACGCCTACCGCCTGTGGCGACCCATCGCCGCCTTCACCCGCCACTTCATCCCCGCGCGCAGCGCGAGCGACGCCTTCATCCTCGGCCTCCTCTGGGGGCTGCTCCCCTGCGGCCTCATCTACAGCGCCCTCGCCCTCGCCCTTTCCAGCGCCCAACCCCTGGCCGCCGCCCTCGTCATGCTCGCCTTCGGCATCGGCACCCTCCCCGCCATGCTCGCGCTCAGCCTCTTTTCCGGCACATTTTCCGCCTTCCTCAACCGCCGTTTTCTCGCCCTCATCATCCTCGCGGGCGGCCTGTGGACGCTATCACCGCTGATTCTTTAACAAAACCCATCCACATCATTAAAAACTTGCAATCATCAGGCGAAATCCTTATCGTAAAGCCCTACGCACCGCGATAAACACCACAAAACCACCCGGTGCACCGCTTTCCCACCACAAAAGAGGCACTGTGATGAAAACGATGATGGTACTCGCCGCAGGGCTTGCCGCCGCGTCCGTCTGGGCGCACGGCGACCCGGCCAAAGGAAAGGAAGCTGCCGTCGTCTGCCAGACCTGCCACATGGAAAACGGCGGCGGCAAAGACAACGGCGACATCGAAAGCTGGCCACGCCTCGCCGGACTGCCCGCCGCCTACCTCGAAAAACAAATGCAGGACTTCAAAAGCGGCAGCCGCGAAGCGCCCACCATGATCCCCTTCGCCAACCTGCTCACCGACGAACAACTCGCCGACGTCAGCGCCTACTACGCCACCCTCCCCCCGCCCGCAAGCGAAGCGCCCCCGGCAGGCGCCGCCCGCCGTGCCCACGGCGCAAAACTCGCCCCCCGTGGCGACGGGGACCGCTACCTCCCGCCCTGCGCCGCCTGCCACGGGCCCGGCAACCAGGGCGCGGGCGACATCTTCCCCGCCCTCGCCGGACAACACGCCGGCTACCTCAAAAAACAACTGCAACTCTGGCAAGAAGACAAACGCCAAAACGACATCAACCAACTCATGCTCTCCATCGCCAAGCGCCTCACCCCCGAAGACATCGACGCCGTCGCGCACTGGCTCGCCGCGCAACCCGCCCAAGGAGAACAACCATGAAAACCCTCGCCCTCCTCCCCCTCGCAGCCCTTGCCCTGCCCGCCCTTGCCGCTGACGTTTACAACGTCAACCTCCCGCCCTACAAAGAAAACGCCTACATCCACCACGCCCCCAACATCGACGACCTCATCGCCGACGAAAAAATGCACCCCGAACTCAAGCGCGTCATCCTGAAAGGCTACGACCTCTTCATGAACACCCAGCAACTGCGCGGCAAAAACGTCTTCAACGACATGAACTGCCGCAGCTGCCACATGGGCGAAGGCCGCATGAACTACTCAGGCCCCGTCTGGCCCGCCATGACCACCCTCCCCAACTACCGGGGCAAAAACCGCCACGTCAACAACCTCGAAGAACGCATCGCCGGCTGCTTCTCCTACTCCATGAACGGCATCCCGCCCGAATACGGCTCCGACACCATGCTCGCACTCGCAGCCTACCACCAATGGCTCGCCAAAGGCGCGCAAGTCTACGACACCCGCCCCATCGGCGGACGCGGCTTCAGCGGCCTCAAAGACCCCGAACTCCCGCCCGACTACGCACGCGGCGAAACCGTCTACCACGAATACTGCGCCACCTGCCACGGCCCCGACGGCCAAGGGCTGAAAATCAACGGCCAATACACCTTCCCGCCACTGTGGGGCGACCGCTCCTACAACTGGGGCGCCGGCATCTCCCGCATCTTCACCGCCGCCGCCTACATCCACTGGAACATGCCCCTTGGCCAACCCGGCAAACTCAGCGAACAACAAGCCTGGGACGTCGCCTACTACATCAACGCCCACGAACGCCCGCAAGACCCGCGCTACACCGGCGATGCCAAAGAAACCCGGGAAAAACACATCGGCTTCCACAAATTCACCCTCTACGGCACCGAAGTCAACGGCGTCCTCCTCGGCCAACACGACAACCTCGGCGAAAAACCCCTGCTCAAACCGTGGAACCTGCGCCCGCGCACCTACGACGAAGGCTCCGACGCCCTCCTCCCCCCGCCCAAGGAAAAAACCAACTGACAAAAAAATCGTAAACATAGACGTTTTTTACCGCAACAAGCGCTTCGTGATGGTAAAAAATCACTATTTTTATTCAAAATATACAAACAAACCGTAGGTCGGCCACTTTGTGGCCGACACTTATAACCATTCAACCTGAACATCCAAATCCAATCTCCGATAAAAAGCCGAGCGAGTGTAGGGTGTTGACAATTCAGATTTTTATGCAACTAACTTCAAACAAAGCAATGAACTAAAGCCCCTCTCCCGTGGGAGAGGGGTTGGGGTGAGGGCAGAAACAAGATTTTCCACACCTTTTATAGCTGTTAACCCTTAAATATTTCAGCACTTTTCCAACCCTTGCAAATTTCCCCCACAAAATGTCAACAGCCCCTAAAATGCGCGCTTTTCCACCAAGGACACCGCCGTGCAGCCCCAGCCACTCGCCGTAGACATCCTCTCCATCCAATCGCAAGTCATCTATGGCCGCGTCGGCAACAACGCCGTCATCCCCACCCTCGAACAACACGGCCTCACCGCCATCTCCATCCCCACCGTCCTCTTCTCCAACGCCCCGCACTACCCCAGCTTCTACGGCGGCGTCATCCCCGACGACTGGTTCGCCGGCTATTTGCAAGCCGTGGAAGACCGCGCCATCCTCCCCCGCACCCGCGCCATCATGCTCGGCTACCTCGGCAGCCCCGCCCAGGCCGACATCCTCGCCGCGTGGCTCGCGAAAATCCGCGAACAACACCCGCACCTCGCCATCCAGATCGACCCCGTCCTCGGCGACAGCCACTGCGGCCTCTACGTCGACGCAGGCCTTGCCGAATCCTACCGCAACCACCTGCGCCACCTCGCAACCGGCATGACCCCCAACCACTTCGAACTCGAATACCTCGCAGGCCGCCCCCTCGAAACCCTCGACGACGTCATCACCGCCGCACGCGAACTCCTCTCCGCCACCACCCGCTGGATCATCGTCACCAGCGCCGCGCCCCAGGAATGGCCACAAGGCAAAATGCGCCTCGCCGTCGTCACCGCCGAGACCACCGACATCCAGGAACACCCGCACTACCACACCGTCGCCCACGGCACCGGCGACACCTTCGCCGCCGGCCTCATGGCGCAACAACTCGCGGGCAAAAGCCTGAGCGACGCCGCCCGCCTCGCCGCGCAGCGCGTCGTCGACGTCATCCGCCGCAGCAACGCCGCCGGATACAACGAACTCGACCTTATCAACAAAACATCACAAAAATAATAAAAATAGTGATTTTTTACCATTCATAAGCGCTTATTGTGAGAAACAACTCACCAAAAGCGCTTCACCATGAGAAAATTTCTCATGGTGTTTTTTTTTGCAAAACGCAGTGATACCCACGGTAACACCGTAGGGTGGGCTTCAGCCCACCATGAACGTAGGTAAGGTTAGCGCCGCAAGGCGTAACCGTACAAAGCGCTTCGCCAAAATGTACGGTTACGGCGCGTTGCGCCTAACCGGTATCTACATTCGCTCCGAACAGCATTTCTCTTACGGTGGGCTAGGGGCTGTTGACAATTCATGAGTGGAATTTGCAGGAACTCAAAAAGCAGTTTGAAATCTTGAGGGTTTTGTCGCTGCGCGAATTTCTCTATCCCCCTCTCCCCAACCCCTCCCCCTCGAGGGGGAGGGGCTTTAGTTCGTTGCTTTATTTGAAGTTCATTGTATAAAAATCTGAATTGTCAACACGCCCTAAAGCCCACCCTTGTACAAGCCTGCGCAGCGCTTCAAACGCCCACAAAAAAAGCGGGAAAATCCCGCTTTTTCATTTTTCATCACAAAATGATGATTTTTTACCATTTATAAGCGCTTATTGTGGAATTTTTTTGCGCAATAAGCGCTTCACGATGAGAAAATTTCTCATCCTTTTTGTTTGAGGATGGCGATGCCCGGCAATTCCTTGCCTTCGAGGTATTCGAGCATGGAGCCGCCGCCGGTGGAGATGTAGTCGATTTTCTCTGCCGCGCCAAATTGTTGTACCGCAGCGATGGTGTCGCCGCCGCCGACGAAGGAGTAGGCAGCGCTTGCCGCGACGGCGTCGGTCAAGGTTTTGGTGCCGGCGGCGAAGGGTTCCATTTCAAAGACGCCGACCGGGCCGTTCCAGATGATGGTTTTCATGTCGGCGGCGAGGTTGGCGTAGAGGCGCGCGGTTTGCGGGCCGATGTCGAGGATCATCTCGTTTTCGGCAACGTCTTGTATGGCTTTGGTTTGTGTTTGGTGTCAGCGGAGAATTCTTCGCCAACGACGACGTCGAGCGGCAACGGGATGTTGACGCCGCGCGCTTTGGCTTTTTCCAGGAGCGCTTTGGCGTCGTTGACGAGATCGGGTTCGTAGAGGGAGCTGCCGACGTCGTAGCCCTGGGCGGCGAGGAAGGTGTTGGCGATGCCGCCGCCGGGGATGAGGGCGTCAACCTTGTCGATAAGCGCTTGCAGGATCAGGAGCTTGGTGGAGACTTTCGCGCCGCCGACGATGGCGAGCATCGGGCGCTCGGGGTGGTTGAGCACTTTTTCCAGCGCTGCCACTTCCTGGGCGACGAGGTAGCCGGCGCAGACTTCTTTGGCATATTCGGCGACGCCGACGGTGGAGGCTTGCGCACGGTGCACGACGCCGAAGCCGTCGCTGACGAAGACGTCGCAGAGCGCGGCGTATTGTTTGGCGAGCGCGGGGTCATTTTTCTTTTCGCCGACGTTGAAGCGCACGTTTTCGAGGAGCACGAGTTGTCCGGGGGCAACTTCGGGGGCGCGCTCAAGATAGTCTTTCACCAGCGGCACGTCTTGCCCCAAGAGTTTGCCGAGGTAGTCGGCGACCGGGGCGAGCGAGAATTGCGCGTCGTATTCGCCTTCCGTGGGGCGGCCGAAGTGCGCCATGACGAGTACGGCGGCGTTGTCGGCGAGCGCTTTGCGTATGGTGGGCAGCGCCGCCTGTATGCGGGCGTCGCTTGTGATGCGTCCGTCCTTGATGGGGACGTTGAGATCAAGGCGCATCAGGACGCGCTTGCCCGACAGTGTGAGATCATCCAGCGTTTTCATTTCCCTCTCCGTTTTGTTGCACGATAAAAATGATTGCGCCGGAGCAGGCTCCGGCGCGGTTTGGGTTTACTTCATCAAGGATTTGGCTTTTTGCACGACGTTGTCGACGGTGAAGCCGTAATGCGCGAAGAGTTCGCCTGCGGGGGCGGACGCGCCGAAGGTGTCGATGCCGATGACATCGCCCTCATGGCCGACGACGCCGCGCCACTGCGCGGTAACGCCCGCTTCGATGGCAAGCACCGGCACGCCCTTGGGCAGGACGCTTGCGCGGTAGGCAGCATCCTGGGCGTTGAAGACTTCAAGGCAGGGCATGGAGACGACGCGCGCGTTGCCGAGCTTGTCGGCGGCGGCGATCGCGAGTTCCACTTCCGAGCCTGTGGCGAGGAGTACGACTTGCGGATTGGCGGCATCGCGCAGCACATAGCCACCTCTGGCGACGTTGGCAAGCGTTTGCGCGTCGCGCGGCTGGCAGGCGAGGTTTTGCCGTGACAAAGCCAAGACGCACGGCGTTTCATAGTTCAACGCGGCACGCCAGGCGACCAGCGTTTCCACGGTATCGCACGGACGCCAGACCTGCACATTGGGCATGAGGCGAAGCGAGGCGACCTGCTCGATGGGCTGGTGCGTGGGGCCGTCTTCGCCGAGGCCGATGGAATCGTGGGTGAGGACGTAAGCGACCGGCAATTTCATCAATGCCGATAGGCGGATAGCGTTGCGCATGTAGTCGGAGAAGACGAGGAAAGTGCCGCCGTAGGGGCGCAGGCCACCGTGGAGATACATGCCGTTCATCATCGCCGCCATCGCGAATTCGCGCACGCCGTAGCGCAGGTAATTGCCTGCAAAATCGGCGGGTTCGATGAGGCTGGAGGCTTTGCTGAAGGTGAGGTTGGAGCCGGTAAGATCGGCGGAGCCGCCGAGAAGTTCGGGCAGCGCCGGGGCGATGAGGTTGAGCGCAAGTTCGCTCGCCTTGCGCGTCGCGACTTTTTCCGCCTTGTCTTGCGTTTCTTGCAGCATTTGCGCAAAGCGCGCGTCAAAATCAGCGGGCAATTCGCCACGCATCACGCGGCGGTATTCGGCGGCGAGTTCGGGATGCGCTTTTTCATAGGCGGCGAAGGTGTCCTGCCACGCCTTTTCCCACGCTGCGCCTTTGTCACGCAGGCTGGCGGCGGCATAGGCTTCTTGCGCAACGGCAAAGGCTTCTTTGGCGAGACCCAGTTTTTCCTTGACGAGTGCGATTTCCGCATCGCCCAGGGGCGCGCCGTGGCTTTTTTCCGATCCGGCGAGGTTGGGCGAGCCGTAGCCGATGACGGTGGTGCAAATGATCAGCGAGGGTTTGTCTTTTTCGCGTTGCGCTTCGGCGATGGCGTGGTCAATGGCCTCTGCGTTGTGGCCGTCGACGGGGCCGATGACTTGCCAGCCGTAGGCGCGGAAGCGCTCGGCGACGTTTTCCCCGAACCACGGCGCGACTTCGCCGTCGATGGAGATGTTGTTGCTGTCGTAAAGGGTAATCAGTTTTCCGAGTTTGAGGGTGCCGGCGAGCGAGCAGGCTTCGTGGGAAATGCCTTCCATGAGGCAGCCGTCGCCGAGGAAACAGTAGGTGTAGTGGTCGACGATGTTCATGCCGTCGCGGTTGTAGCGCGCGGCGAGGTGCGCTTCGGCGAGCGCAAAGCCGACGGCGTTGGCGATGCCTTGCCCCAGGGGGCCGGTGGTGGTTTCCACGCCCGGGGTTTCGTGCACTTCCGGGTGGCCCGGGGTTTTGCTGTGCATCTGGCGGAAGTTTTTCAGGTCGTCAAGGCTCACGTCAAAGCCCGCGAGATGCAAGAGCGCGTATTGCAGCATGGAGGCGTGGCCGTTGGAAAGGATGAAACGATCGCGGTTGTCCCAGCGCGGGTTGGCGGGGTTGACGCGCAAGTGCTTGCCCCAGAGGACGGCGGCCATGTCGGCCATGCCCATCGGCGCGCCGGGATGCCCGGAGTTGGCTTTTTGCACGGCGTCCATGCTGAGCGCGCGGATGCCGTTGGCCACCAATTGATGCTGATTCATGCTCTTTCCTTTTGTTTGCCGGTAAATATCTTCAGGCGGCGGGCTTTGCGGCCACCGGGTTCATCAGTTCGAGGTAATCGCCGACGACGTGCAGCGCTTCGTACAGCTCGACATCGGGGACGAAGGTTTCCTTGTCTTCTTCTTCGTCAACGAACTGGTTGAAGGTTTCCACGTCCTTGCGCCGCTTGGCGTCGCTTTGCAAGTCGGGGATGGCGTCGCGCTGCGCGCTTTCGTAGTCGTCCTTGTAGGCTTTCCACGCGTCGAATTCGGCGCGGCGTTCGTCGAGGTTGAGCGACCATTCGGTGTGGTTGCCGCGCTCGACGGCTTTGCCCGCGTAGCTGCGGTAACGCGAGAACACGGGGTTTTCCCGCGCGCGCAGGGTTTGCTTGCCGTTCAGGATTTCCCGCCACTGGTCGTTGATCGCCTGGTCGGCCTTGAATTGGGTGGCGGGGATTTGCTTCCACGGCAGCGCGTGTTTTTCCGAGACTTCGCCAACGTCTTCCAAGTCCACCACTTCCGCGAGTTTGACGTCGGGAACCACGCCCTTGAGCTGGGTGGAGCTGCCGGTCACGCGGTGGAACATGGCGATGGTGAATTTCACTTCGCCGA
The DNA here is from genome assembly GCA_030532785.1 of Cardiobacteriaceae bacterium. GTDB lineage: Bacteria > Pseudomonadota > Gammaproteobacteria > Cardiobacteriales > Cardiobacteriaceae > JAUMXB01. The sequence goes on along the minus strand of JAUNKJ010000022.1, from coordinate 5,968 downwards.
GCGGCGGCTGGTTGTCGGGAACGAAGCGGTTCAGGTCCATCACGGTTTGCACCGTGCCTTTGCCGTAGGAGCTGTTGCCGATGATGAGGCCGCGGCCGTAGTCCTGAATCGCGCCGGCGAAGATTTCCGAGGCGGAGGCCGAGCCGTGGTTGATGATGACGGCGAGCGGGCCGTCGTAGATTTTGCCTTTGTGTTCATCGACTTCGTCGCGCACCGAGCCGTTGGCATAGGAAACCTGCACCACCGGCCCTTCGTCGATGAAAAGCCCGACGGTCTGCACTGCTTCGTAGAGCGAGCCGCCACCGTTGTTGCGCAAATCGAGGATGATACCATCCACCTGTTTTTCTTTGAGTTCTTCAACGAGTTTCTGCACATCGCGGCTGGTGCTGCGGTAGTCTTTCTTGCCGCTGGACGCGCCCGTCACATCCAGATAAAACGACGGCAAATCAATGACGCCGATGCGCAGGGTGCGCCCGTTTTGTTCGAGGGTTTCCACATGCGCGCTCGCTGCCTGTTCTTCGAGGGCGATGGTGTCGCGTTCGAGGATGATTTCGCGCGGCGGCGCGGTGCCGTTCGCGGGTTCGACGAGGAGACGCACCAGCGTGCCTTTCTTGCCGCGAATGAGTTCCACCGCCTTGTCGAGCCGCCAGCCGACGATGTCGACCATCTCGCCGTCCTTGCCTTGGGCGACGCCCAAAATCTGATCCTTGATTTTCAGCTGCCCGCTCTTGAAGGCGGGGCCGCCGGGGGTGAGTTCGCGGATGGTGATTTTTTCGTCCTTGGAAGAGAGCACCGCGCCGATGCCTTCGAGTTCCAGCTTCATGTGGATGTCGAAATTTTCCGAATTTTTCGGCGAGAGATAGTTGCTGTGCGGATCAAAGCGCTCGGTGAAGACGTTGGTGTACACGTCGAACAAATCGTTCATGGTGAACTGGTTATTGCGCTTGAGCGCGCTTTCGTAGCGCTTGATCAGGGTTTCGCGTGCCTTTTCCTCACTGCGCCCGGCGAGCATCAGGCGAATCATCTGGTCTTGCAGGCGTTTTTCCTGGCGGCTTTGCGCCTCACGCTCACTTTCCGGCCACGGGCGCGTCATGCGGTTCTTGCGGAAGACGTCAAGATTGACAGTCTCTTTAGACTTGAAATCAAACGGCTTTTTCAGACGCGCAATCGTCCAGCGGTCGAGCGCCATGCTGCGCTGGTAATAGCGGTTGTACATCTCGATGATATTGCTCAAATCGCCGTTCTGGGTGCTGTTGATCAAACGCCCGCGATGCGGCTCGAATTCGTCAATATCGCCCTGGAGAAAATAAATGCGCGCCGGGTCCAGCGCGTCAAGAAAATCGTCGTGAATATCGGCGCTGATCTGGCCGATGGTGAGCTTGTGATAATGATGATTCAACAGGAGATTGACCATCAGGCGGTAGGCGCGTTTCTGTTCGGCGCTGACCACCAGCGCAGGCGGCGTATCGATCACGGCTTCGGCAGGCGCTTCGGCCACTTGCGGATTGGCCATGGTGCAGGCGCTCAAAAGCACGGTCAGAACGGCGGAAATTCGGAAAGCCATAGCGTCGTCTTCGCAAAAAGAAATTATGCTAGCACAGCTTCGACAAATCGCGGAACTTCCGTGGTTGCCTTGCCGTAATGGCCTTCGTCGCAGGCGGCGCCGGTAGGCTCCAGGTTGATTTCAACCGTTTTTGCACCGGCCTGTTTGGCGAGCTGCATGAATCCGGCGGCGGGATACACCTGCCCCGAAGTACCAATCGCCACGAACACCTCCGCCGCGCGCAACGCGCGCTCGATGCGCGCCATGTGATAGGGCATCTCGCCAAACCAGACGATATCCGGGCGCAAGCCGCCGCTTCTGCCGCAATTGGGGCAAGGCGTCTCCGGGAAACAATCCTCGCGCGTCTCAAAGCGCGCATCGCAATGCAGGCACAACAGCTTTCCCAGCTCGCCATGCATATGGATCACGTCGCTGCCCGCGCGCTCGTGCAAATCGTCCACATTTTGCGTGATCAGCGTCACCTCGCCCGGCAGCGCCCGCTGCAATCGCGCCAGCGCCAGATGCGCCGCGTTTTCCTTAACCTCGCCGGAAAAGAGCTGGGCGCGGCGCGCATTGTAAAAGCGATGCACCAGCGCCGGATTGCGGGCAAAGGCTTCGGGGGTGGCGACCTCCTCAATGCGGTGATCCTCCCAGAGGCCATCGCTCGCGCGAAAAGTGCGGATGCCCGACTCCTGGGAAATCCCCGCACCAGTCAGAATCACGATCTTGGGCATGTTTATTTCCTTGTATGAGAAATTTTCTCATCATGAAGCGCTTGTTGTGCAAAAATTTCTCACGATAAGCGCTTCATGGTGGTAAAAAATAACTATTTTTGATGATTTTATGAAAAATTATCTTTTCAGCGCCACCACTGCCAGCCCCAGCCAGCCGCCCAAAAACGCCACCCCGCCCACAGGCACGACATAACGCAGCGGCAGCCCCGTCAGCACCATCGCATACAAACTCCCGGAAAAGCACAGCACACCCGCCAGCCACAACGACAATATCCAGCGCTTGCCGCACACCGGCAAGGCCAGCAGCACCATCGCCGCCAGCGTATGGATGATGTGATAGCGCTGCGCCTTTTCAAAATACACCGCCGCCACCGCCGGCAACGGCTCGTGTCCGGTGGCCGCCCCCAGCGCCACCCACAAAAACCCCGACAACGCCCACAACAGCAGCCAAATACGCTCTTTTTCCAACATGCGACACTCCCTGAGAGACGGTATAATCGCGCCTTTTATATCACAAGCCCCCTGCCGATGCTGCCCGTCCCGCCCGACCTCCTCCCCTTTGCCCACCAACTCGCCGACGCAGCGCGCCGCATCACCCTTGCCCACTTCCGCACCCCGCTTTCCCCCGAATGGAAAGCGGACGCCTCTCCCGTCACCCTCGCCGACCACGAAACCGAACAGCATCTGCGCCAACTTATCCAAAGCCGCTACCCCGAACACGCCATCCTCGGCGAAGAACAAGGCGCGAGCGGCGAATCGCCGTGGCGCTGGATACTCGACCCCATCGACGGCACCCGCAGCTTCATGGCCGGCCACCCCATCTACGCCGTCCTCATCGCGCTGTGTTACGACAACATCCCGCTCATCAATATCATCGACATGCCCGCTCTCGGCGAACGCTTCGCCGCCACCCACGACACACAAACCACCTTCAACGGCCACCCCGTGCGCACCCGCAACATGCCGCTCGCCGACGCCATCCTCTACAGCAGCGCCCCCGACATGTTCACCCCCGCGCAATACGCACGCCGCGACGCACTTGCCCGGCAATGCGCACAATCGCGCTACGGCGGCGACGCCTACCTCTACGCCATGCTCGCCGCCGGCTGGATCGACCTCGTCGTCGAAGCCGACATGAAAGCCCACGACTTCATGCCCCTCATCCTCATCGTCGAACAGGCAGGCGGCGTCATCAGCGACTGGCAAGGCAACCCCCTGCACCCTGACAGCAGCGGCGAAATCCTTGCCGCCGCCACCCCCGCCCTCCACGCACAGGCGCTCGCCGTGCTCCACCCATAAACTCAAGGACATCCTCATGGTATTCGACTGGCTGCGCCGCAAAAAACAGGACACCCCCGCGCAAGAACTCCCCGCTGCCGAACCCGCACCCATTGCGGAAGCAATACCGCCTGCGGAAAACATCACCGAAGTCCCCGTCATTGAAGAACCAGCGCCCACCCCCGAGCCGGTTGCAGAACCCGAAGCCGCCCCCGTTGTCCAGCCCATCGCCGAACCCGAACCGGCCAAACCCGGCTACTTCCAGCGCCTGAAACAGGGACTTGCAAAAACCCGCAGCGGCTTTGCCGACCTCTTCCTCGGCAAAAAAGCACTCGACCAAAACCTCATCGACGACCTCGAAATGCAACTCCTGACCGCCGACGTCGGCATGGAAGTCACCGACAAAATCATCCGCGACGTCACCCAAAAAGTCGAACGCAACGAACTCGCCGACGTCCAGGCCGTGCAACACGCCGTCAAAACCCACATGCAAGCCCTCCTCGAACCCTACGCCCGCCCCTTCGACGTCAGCACACACAAACCCTTCGTGCTGCTCATGACCGGCATCAACGGCGCCGGAAAAACCACCACCATCGGCAAACTCGCCCGCCACTTCCAGCAACAAGGCCTCAAAGTCATGCTCGCCGCCGGCGACACCTTCCGCGCCGCCGCCGTCGAACAACTGCAAAGCTGGGGCGCACGCCACAACATCCCCGTCATCGCCCAGAAAACCGGCGCGGACGCCGCCTCCGTCGCCTACGACGCCCTCGAATCCGCCAAAGCCCGCCACATCGACATCCTCATCATCGACACCGCCGGCCGCCTCCACACCCAAGACCACCTCATGGAAGAACTCAAGAAAATCAAACGCGTCATCCAGAAACAAGACCCCGCCGCCCCCCACGAAACCCTCCTCGTCATCGACGCCGGCAACGGCCAAAACGCCCTGCGCCAGGCCGAACAATTCCACAGCGCCATGCAACTCGACGGCATCGTCCTCACCAAGCTCGACGGCACCGCCAAAGGCGGCATCGTCTTCGCCATCACCGAACGCCTGCAACTCCCCGTGCGCTACATCGGCGTCGGCGAAGCCCCCGAGGATTTACGGCCCTTTAACGCGCAAGACTTCGTCCATGCGCTACTATACGGCGAATAACCACCCCCAAGGCCAGGACCCCATGACCCAAACCCTCCCCGTCCCCTTCATCGCCGGCAACCAACTCGTCCCCAGCGGCGACATCGACCAATACATCGCCAAAGTACGGCAAATCCCCATCCTGAACGCCGAAGAAGAACAAAAACTCATCGACGCCTACTACTACCACCAGGACCTCGACGCCGCCCAGGCCCTCATCATCCACCACCTCAAATTCGTCGTTCACATCGCCCGCGGCTTCTCCGGCTACGGCCTCCCCCTCGGCGACCTCATCCAGGAAGGCAACATCGGCCTCATGAAAGCCGTCAAACGCTTCGAACCGCACCACGGCGTGCGCCTCGTCTCCTTCGCCGTCCACTGGATCAAAAGCGAAATCCACGAATACATCATCCGCAACTGGCGCATGGTCAAAATCGCCACCACCAAAGCCCAGCGCAAACTCTTCTTCAACCTGCGCTCCCTGAAAAAAGGCATCAACTGGCTATCTGACCACGAAGCCCAAAGCATCGCCGAAGAACTCAACGTCCCCGTGCGCGAAGTCTACGAAATGGAAAAACGCATGCACGGCCAGGACATCGCCTTCGACCTTGACGACAACGACGACGACAGCCCCTTCTCCCCCTCCGCCTGGCTCCACGACGACCACATCGACCCCGCCGAACAAACCGAACACGACGAAACCCGCGACCGCCTGCAAAACCAGCTGCAAAACGGCCTGGCACTCCTCGACAACCGCAGCCGCGAAATCGTGCAAGCCCGCTGGCTCAACGAAGACAGCAAAGAAACCCTGCAAAGCCTCGCCGACCGCTACGGCGTCTCCGCCGAACGCATCCGCCAAATCGAACAGCAAGCCATGAACACCCTGCGCGGCCACATCGACGCCCCGGAAAGCCACTAGGGGCTGTTGACAATTCAAATTTTCATACACTGAACTTCAAATAAAGCAACAAACTAAAGCCCCTCCCCCTCGAGGGGGAGGGGTTGGGGACTCTCGCTTACGCGAGCTGTTCCAGTCGAAGAGCTGCGGAGCAGAGAGGGGGTTAGAGAAAATCGCGCAGCGACAATAACCCTCAAAATTTCAAATTATGGTGGTGTCCTGTGCTGACTGAAAAACAGCAGCGCGTTATAAGAACGTAAATCCCGAAATATTAGTAAAAACAGTCCCCTCTCCCGCTTGCGGGAGAGGGGCAGGGGTGAGGGGCGAAATGCGCAGCATTTCTTGATTTTTTTGTGGAATGTAAATCCTTACACCCCCAC
>JAUNKJ010000200.1 GCA_030532785.1 Cardiobacteriaceae bacterium | reverse complement strand
TAAGCCCATGCGGTTTGCGATGTTTCGTATCCGCATGGGCTTACGCCCATCCTACGAACCTAAAACGATTCCGCAGCCCCGTAGATTGTGCGCATTGTTACGCAAACACCCCCGGCAGCCACAGGGCGAGCGCGGGGAAGAAGATGATGGCGAGCAGCACCACCAGCGCCACGGCAACGAAAGGCCAGATGGTTTTGAAGAGGTCGAGGATGTCGAGGCGGCTGACCGCTGCGGCGACGTAGACGCACGCGCCCATCGGCGGGGTGATCAGCGCGATGGTGATGTTGAGGGTCATGACGATGCCCAGATGCGTGGGGTCGATGCCTGCTGCCATCGCCGCCGGGAAGAAGACCGGGGTCAGCAGGGTAAGCGCCGAGACTTCTTCCATGAACATGCCGGTGATGAAGGTCATCGCGCTGATGAGGAGCAAAATGGCGGTGCCGTTGCCGGCAAAGGGCGCGAGCAGTTCGCCGAATTGTGCGGGCGCTTGCACATAGGCGAGGAGCCAGCTCACCACCGACGACGCCGCGATGATGAGGAAGATGGCGGACGTCAGGCGCGCGGTTTCCTTGAACGCCTGCCAGATGCCGCGCAGCTCAAGGGTGCGCAGCAGCAGCCCGCACAGCGCAACGTAGCAGGCGGTAAGCGCCCCCGATTCGGTGGGCGTGACCTTGCCCATGACAATCCCGGCGACGATGATGAACGGCGCGACCAGCGCTGGCAGGGCGAAGAACACGGCGCGCGCGAGGCTGTCCCACCCCGCCCATTGCGCGCTTTTCGGTAGGTGGTGCCGCCATGCGTACCACGCGTTCATCGTCATGAAGGCGATGCCCAAGAGCAGCCCGGGGATGACGCCCGCGAGGAACAAATCGCCCACGGAAGTATTGGTCAACGCGCTGTAAAGAATCATGAAAATCGAGGGCGGGATGATGGGGCCGATGAGCGACGAGCCTGCGGTGAGGCCTGCGGCAAAGGCTGTGGAATAGCCGTCCTTGCGCATCGCGGGCACGAGCAGCGAGCCGAGCGCCGAAGTGTCCGCCACCGCCGAACCGTTGACCCCCGCAAAAAAGACGCTGCCAACCACGTTCACATGCCCCATGCCGCCGCGAAAATGGCCGACGAGCGCGCGGGCGACGTCCATCAGGCGATTGGTCATGCCGCTGGCGTTGAGCAAATTGCCCGCAAGGATGAAGAGCGGAATCGCCATCAGCGAGAAAACATTGATGCCGCCGAAAAACTGCTGCGGCATCTGGCGCATGGCGAGCGCGGGATCGACGAAACAAAAGCCCGCCACGGCGGTCGCGAGCAGGGCGATGAAAAGCGGCAGGCCGAGCAATACATGAATGACGAAAACAACGAACATGGTAATCAGCATGTCATTCCCCCGTTTGCTGCGGCAGTGCCCTGGGGCCGCGCAGCAGCACGGCAACGGCAAAAAAGGCAAAGCCGACGGGCATGGCAAGCATGGGAATGCTGCGCGAAATGCCCAGCCCCTGCGAGCGGAACATCGATACCGACCACGCATAACACCAGGTGAGCCAGCAACCGAACACGGCAATCGCAAGCGTCAGCAGCCATTGGTAAAAAACGACGACGCGGGCAAGGCGCGCGGGCAAAAAGCGCTCGGCAAGCGACACGCGCATGTGTTCGCCCAAGAGCCACACGCCGCCCATCGCGAGCATCGCGGCGGCAATCATGGTGTAGCGCGCCAGTTCGTCCGTCCAGATCGGCGCGCCGCCGACCACATAGCGGGTGACAACGCCGTACATCACCACGCCGACATTGACGACGAGCAACAGCGCGGCCACGGCAATGCTCACGGTGGTGACGAGTTTAAGGAATATTTTCATATTTTGCGTAAAAATAGTGATTTTTTACCATGGTGAAGCGCTTATCGTGAGAAATTTTTGCACGATAAGCGCTTTATGGTGAGAAAATTTCTCATGATGGATTACGGAATACGACAAAAATTCGGTGGTGTCCTTAAAAGTATGCGGAGTCTTCATTTTCCCTCCCCCGCTTGCGGGGCGACTGGCTTTGCCAGCTCGTCCGAAGGACGAGAAAGTTAGGGTGGGGGTGTAGAGAATTGCATTCCATAGAAAAATCAAAAAATGCTACG
>JAUNKJ010000021.1:18856-20796 GCA_030532785.1 Cardiobacteriaceae bacterium | reverse complement strand
TTTACCACCACAAAGCGCTGATCATGCAAAAAATTCCCACAAAAAGCGCTTATCCGTGAGAAAAATTCCCACCCAAACCGTAGGGCGGGTGTCAACCCACCGTCCAAAATAAATATGAAAAATGTACGGTTACGGTGCTGCGCACCTAACCCAGGCACGGTTTGCCCTGCGGGCAAAATGGTGGGCTGAAGCCCACCCTACGGTTAAGCAATACCGTCATCACTCCAACCACAACGGATCAACATCCAGCCCCACTTGCGCCCCGGTTTCCCGCGCTTGTGCCTGCAACCACGCATTCAGCGCGGGCAATGCCGCCTGCAATGCGCCACGCGAAGGCGCTTGCAACAGGAGGTGGGCGCGGAATTCGCGGTCTTTTTTCGCAAGCAGCGCCGGTGCCGGGCCGAACCACAGCCAATCCTTGCCGATGCCGTCTTCCTGCGCGCCACTACGCGCGAGTTGCAGGGTTTGCAGGGCGCGGGCTTCGTCGCTGTGGCGCGCGTGCAGCAGAACTTGCGCGGCAAAGGGCGGCAGTTGCAGGCGTTCGCGCTCGCGGTAGATACGCGCGGCGGTCGCGGCATAGCCTTCCTGCAACACGCGGAACACGGGATGCTGCGCCTGTTTGCTCTGCACCCACACTTGCCCCGGCGTTTCGCGCCCGGCACGCCCCGCGACCTGCACAAGCATTTGCGCGAGGCGTTCTTCGCTGCGGAAATCGGTGCTGTAAAGCGCCTGGTCGGCGTCCATCACCGCCACGAGGTTCAAGCGCGGAAAGTGATGCCCCTTGGAGAGCCATTGCGTGCCGAGAAGAATATCCACCTCGCCCGCCGCCACTTGCGCCACGGCCTGCTGGAACTGTTTCGCGGTGGAATAGGCGTCGCTGTCGATGCGCAACACCCGCGCCTGCGGGAATTGCTGGCGTACCGCCTGTTCCAGACGCTGCGTACCCAGCCCTATCATCTGCAAACCCTGTCCGCAATCAGGACAACGCACGGGCAATGCCGCCTGACGCCCGCAATGATGGCAGCGCAGGTTGCGCGTTGCGGTATGCGCCGTCATCTTCGCATCGCACGCCTCGCAATCCGCCGTCCACCCGCATTGTTCGCAGGAAAGGAGCGGCGCATAACCACGGCGGTTCAGGAAAAAAAGCACCTGTTCGCCCGCTTTCAAAGCGCGGCGCACCGCGCGCAGCAGGTTGACGGACATAAAGCCCACGCTCTGCCCCTGCTGCACATCTTCGATGATCACTTGCGGCATCGGCCGCTCCTCGACCCGCGCGCTGAGACGCAAATGCTGCGCGCGTCCGCTTTGCACCAGATGCAAGGTTTCCAGCGACGGCGTCGCCGAGCCGAGCAACAGCGGAATGCCACGACGATGCGCGCGTACCGCCGCCAAATCGCGGGCGTGGTAACGCAGTCCATCCTGTTGTTTGTAAGCAAGATCATGCTCTTCATCAATAATAATGCCGCGCAAATCGGCAAATTCGGCAAACACCGCCGAGCGCGTGCCCACCAGCACTTGTGCATCCCCGGCGCGCACTGCCTGCCAGCTCGCAAGGCGCTGAGCATCCGTCATCCCCGAATGATGGGCGACGACCGCCGCATTCAAGCGCCCGCCCAGCCGCGCCAACATCATCTGCACCAGCCCGATTTCCGGCACCAGCACCAGCACTTGCCCGCCACCCGCAATCAGGCGCTCGATGTGGCGGATGTAGACCTCCGTCTTGCCCGAGCCGGTCACGCCCTCAAGCAGTACCGTCCCTTTATCAATTTCCGCGAGCGCATTGAGCGCCGTTTGCTGCTGCGCCGTCAATTCCGGCACGGATAACGGCGGATAGACCGGCGCTTGCCACACCTCGCGCGCGCGCAACCAGCCCTTCTCCGCCAAACCCTTCAACCACGCCGCCGACACCTCGCACGCCGCCTGCACCTCTGCCTACGCCG
>JAUNKJ010000021.1:0-18846 GCA_030532785.1 Cardiobacteriaceae bacterium | reverse complement strand
CCATGCTCCGAAAACCACTGCAACACCCGCCGCTGCTTCTCGCCCAAGCGCGCCGCGAGCCTCTCCACGCCCGCGTCCGTCAGCGCATAGACGAGCGGCAAATCGCGCACATTCGCGCCCCCCTTGCGCAACGCCACCGGCAACGCCGCCGCCGCCACCTCGCCCACGGGATACTGATAATAACGCGCGGCAAACTCCACCAGCGCCCACACCTCATCGCCCAACACCGGTGCATCATCCAGCACCTTCTCCACCGCCTTCAGCGCCATCCCCTCGCGACGCTCGCCCGCCCCGGCACACACCCCGAGCAGCGTCGAACGGCCAAACGGCACCACCACCCGCGCCCCCCTTGCAGGCAACGTCGCACACTCATAATCAAAATACCCGGCGAGCGGACGCGCGATCGCCACCCGGATCACATGCGGCAGTTCTATCGTCATCACCCTTGCTGATACACTATAACTTTCACAAAACCTCCCCCGCCATGCGCGAAGCCCTCATCGCCCTCGACAACATCGCCTACCACGACCAAAAGCGCCGCATTCTACATGACATCACCCTGCGCATCATGCCCGGGGAAATACTCACCATCGTCGGCCCCAACGGCGCGGGCAAATCCACCCTCCTCGCCCTCATCACCGGCAAACTGCGCCCGAGCAGCGGCCACATCCGGCGCAAAAACGGCCTCAACATGGCCTACGTCCCGCAGAAATTCCACCCGCCCGCCGACCTCCCCATCACCGCCGCGCGCTTTTTAAAAGACATCCCCAATGCCCTGCAAAGCCCGTGGCTCGACAAACTCGGCATCGCGGCAAAACTCGACACCCGCCTGCAAAACTACTCCGGCGGCGAAACCCAGCGCCTGCTGCTTGCCCGCGCCATCCTGAAAAATCCCGACCTCATCATCCTCGACGAACCCGCCGCCGGCATCGACCCCGGCGCCCTCTCCAACTTCTACGCCATCATCCGCGACGCCCAGCAAGCGCTTGGCTGCGCCATCCTCATGGTTTCGCACGACCTCCACCTCGTCATGGCGCAAAGCCACAGCGTCCTGTGCCTCAACCGCCACATCTGCTGCCACGGCAGCCCCGCCGCCATCCGCAGCCACCCGGAATTCACCCGCCTCTTCCCCGAAGCCGACGACAACATCGCCCTCTACGTCCACCATCACGACCACCAGCATTTATAACCGTTTTTTACCATCGATAAGCGCTTCATGCGGTAAAAAATCATCATAAAAACCGAAAAAATGAAACAATCATTCTTCCTTCCCTTCTTCCGCCCGCGCCACTGCTCGCCGCGCTTCGATACGCTCGTGCAAATACGACAACCCGGCGAAAATCATGCCGATAATGAGCAACTTGCACAGCCCGATCACCCAGCCCGACTGCCAAACATCCGACATCAGCAACGCCATCATCGCGGCGAAAAACACACCGCTGACCAATACCCGCTTGCGCACCTTCGCCATATGCGCCGGATAATCCTCGGCGCGCAACTTCCGACGCACAAACAAACTGCGCCGCGTCTGCGGATTGAGCAACGGCAACACGATTATCAGCACAAACACCAGCTGCGCCAACCACGCTTCCCCAGCCCACTGCGCGCCGAAGCGATCCGCCACCACAATCACACAAAAACCGATGATCGACAGCCCCACCAGCCAACCCATATTCACCGCAATCCCCTCATTAAGATCGCGCCGCGCCGCCTCATCGCGATCCCGTCCCCAAAAATACTCATACACCTTGCCATTCAAACCCTTCATCATCCTTCTCCTTCAGCAAAAAACCCTTATCTGACCGCACCATAACACACCCCAAAAACCAATACAAAATCGTCATTTTTTACCACACCCAAGCGCTTTCCATGAGAAATATTCTCACGACAAGCGCTTATCCATGAGAAAAAAACACCATGCCCACCCTCATCGCCTTCATCCTCGTCCCCTGGCTTGCAGCGCTCGCCACCGCCATCGCCGCCGCCCCCCTCGGCAACCTCCTCATCTGGCGCCGCCTCGTCTACTTCGGCGAAACCATCGCCCACAGCGCGCTGCTCGGCATCGCCGCCAGCCTCCTCCTCGGCATCCCCCCCTACCTCGGCATCTGGGGCATCACCCTTGCCATCGTCCTCACCCTCCACCACCTGCGCCGCCACACCCAAAGCGACGGCAACACCATCCTCGGCAGCCTCTCCCACCTCGCCCTTGCCGCAGGCTACATCATCATCTCCCGCCTCGAACACATCCGCACCGACCTTACCGCCTACTTCTTCGGCGACATCCTCGCCACCCGCAGCCACGACCTCATCCTCATCCTCATACTCTCCATCGCCACCCTCCTCACCGTGCGCAAACTCTGGCAACCCCTAATCCTCATGACCCTAAGCCCCGACATCGCCAGCGCCGAAAACAAACACAGCGCCCGCCACGACTTCTGCTTCCTCCTCCTCCTCGGCCTCTTCATCGGCTTCATGGCGCAATTCTTCGGCTTGCTGCTTGTCATCGCCCTCCTCATCATCCCCGCCAATGCCTCAAGCCGCCTCGCGCAAACCCCCGAACAAAGCGTCCTCCTCGCAGCCCTCATCTCCGCGCTCTCCGCCACCCTCGGCACCGCGCTCGCCTGGTGGCAAGACTGGCCGCCCTCGCCCAGCATCGTCCTCTTCACCGGCCTCTTTTACCTCGCAAGCCTCCCCGCCGCGAGCCGCCAGCTACTTAAAGCAAAAGGCTTTTGACATCAAAACAGCCCTTGGCTAATATGCGCCGCGTTTTTAACACCACAACCAGACGGAGGTCAGCATGACCACAAAACGGGCAACCAAAAAAGCCGCTGCTGCCAAAGCCGCCGAAGAGTACATGAACCCCGCGCAACGCGCGCACTTTGAACAACTGCTCATCGACTGGAAAAACAGCATCTACGAAGAAAGCGAGCGCACCCGTGCCCACCTCAAGGACGAAGCCGTACAAACCGCCGACCTCAACGACCGCGCCACCCAGGAAGAAGAATTCTCGCTGGAACTGCGCACCCGCGACCGTGAACGCAAACTCCTGCGCAAAATCGACAAAGCGCTGGAACGCATCGCCAGCAACGAATTCGGCTGGTGCGAAAAATGCGGCGAAGAAATCGGCGTTGGCCGCCTCGAAGCGCGCCCCACCGCCGAACTTTGCATCGACTGCAAGGAAATCGCCGAACGCCAGGAAAAAACCTACCACGAACATCGCGGCTGACCTCCCTCGCCCCAAACAAAAAACGGGCCTCTCGCCCGTTTTTTTATGCCCTGATTTGCCGTGCCAACCCACCATCACGAAACAAACGTAGGTACGGTTAGCGCCGCAGGCGCGTAACCGTACAAAACGCATCGGAAAAACCGCAGGGTGGGCTTTAGCCCACCGACAAACCGTAGGCTGGGTTAGGCGTAGCCGTAACCCAGCAGAAATCATCAACATCACGCTGGGTTACGCGGTTTCACCGCTAACCCAGCCTACCATCTCGCAAAAACCGTCAGCTTTACAGGATAAGCGTTTGACAAGCTCACTGAGCCTGTCGAAGTGCGCTTGTCAAACGCCCATGTAGATATGAAACATCGCAAACCGCATGGATTTACACCCACCCACGACGGATGAGAAGTTTTCTCACCAAAAAGCGCTTATTGCGAAAAAATTTCTCACAATAAGCGCTTCATCATGGTAAAAAATCACTATTTTTGATGTTTTGATGAAATCCATCTCAAAACATCACCTTAGGAGCTGTTGACAATTCAGAATCTGATGAAATGAACTTCAAATAAAGCAGAGACCTAAAGCCCCTCTCCCGTGGGACTCGAAGAGCTGCGGAGCAGAGAGGGGCAGGGGTGAGGGGTAAAACAAACATCTCGAATCAATTTCGAAATTCGAAAAAGTTGTTTGTTTTCTGCCCTCTCCCCAACCTTTCTCGTCCTTCGGACGAGCTGGCAAGCCAGTCGCCCCACAGGGGGAGGGGCTTTTGCTCCGTGCTTTTAATGAGTTGAAAAGTTTTGTCGTGTACTGAGCGTTTTGATGAACCCCCATCAAAACACCCCCTACTCCACCGTAATCTCCCCACTCGCGTGCGAGGTCAGCACCACGTCCGCCTTTTCCTTGGCGAAGATGCCGACGGTTACCACACCCGCGATATTGTTGATCGCCTTTTCCATCGCGACCGGGTCAGTGATGCGCAGGTGATGCACGTCGAGAATCCAGTTGCCGTTGTCGGTAACCACCCCTTCGCGCCAACGCGGCTCGCCGCCGAGTTTCGCAAGTTCCCGCGCCACATAGCTGCGCGCCATCGGAATCACTTCCACCGGCAGCGGAAACGCACCCAGCACCTCCACTTTCTTGCTCGCGTCCACAATGCACACAAATTTCTTCGCCGCCGCCGCGCAGATTTTCTCGCGCGTGAGCGCCGCGCCGCCGCCCTTGATCATGTGTTTTTCCGGATTTACCTCATCGCAGCCGTCCACATAGACATCGATGGGGTCGGTCGCGTTCAAATCCCGCACCGGATAACCCGCATCGGCAAGCGCTTTTGCCGTCTGTTCGCTCGCCGCGACAATATCGCGGAAGCGGAACTTGCGCTTGCCCAGTGCTTCCACGAAACAAAGCACCGTCGAGCCGCTGCCCACCCCCAAAACCATGCCATCTTCGATATAATCCAGCGCTTTTTCGGCGACCTTCATCTTGAGCGTTTGCTGATCCATACCACCTCCGGGAAAAAAGATGCAACAGTATATCGAGAAAATCCTCACCGCTCCCGTTTACGACGTCGCCCACGAAACCGCGCTCGACGCCATGCCGCGCCTCTCCGCGCGCCTCGGCCACCAGATTCTTGCCAAGCGCGAAGACCTGCAACCCGTCTTCTCCTTCAAATGTCGCGGCGCGTATACCCGGATGTACCGCCTCTCCCAGGAAGAACGCGCGCGCGGCGTCATTTGCTCCTCCGCTGGCAACCATGCCCAGGGCGTGGCGCTCGCCGCGAGCCGCCTGAAAATCCGCGCCACCATCGTCATGCCCGCAACCGCGCCCGCGATCAAAGTCGACGCCGTGCGCCGTTTGGGCGGCGAATATGTCGACGTCGTCCTTTACGGCGATTTCTACGACGAAGCCTCGCAGCACGCCAAAGCTCTGCAAACCGAGCGCGGCTACACCTACATCCACCCCTTTGACGACCCGGACACCATCGCCGGCCAAGGCACCGTCGGCCTTGAAATACTCACCCAACACCCGCACCGCATCGACGCCGTCTTCGTCCCCGTCGGCGGCGGCGGATTATTGGCTGGCATGGCGCTCATCATCAAACACCTGCGCCCTGACGTGCGTATCATCGGCGTCGAACCGGTGGACGCCGCCTCCATGACCAATGCCGTACAAAACGGCAGCCGCATCAGCCTTGACCACGTCGGCATCTTCGCCGACGGCGTCGCCGTCAAAGAACCGGGTGCGCACACCTACGCCATCATCAAAGACCTCGTCGACGGCTTCATCACCGTCAGCACCGACGAAATCTGCGCCGCCATGAAAGACATCTTCGACGACACCCGCGCCATCGCCGAACCCTCCGGCGCGCTCGCCCTCGCAGGCCTCAAAAAATGGGCAGCCCAGCAAACCACGGAAAACATGACCCTCATCAGCGTCATCACCGGGGCGAACGTCAACTTCGACCGCCTGCGCTACGTCGCCGAACGCACCGCCATCGGCGAACAGCGCGAAGGCTTGATCGCCGTCACCATCCCCGAACGCCCCGGCGCGTTTCTCGCCTTCTGCAAAAGCCTGCGCGACAGCTACATCACCGAATTCAACTACCGCTACCAGGACGACCGCCTCGCGCAAATCTTCGTCGGCATCCAGCTCGACCACGGCCACGCCCAGGTCGAAAGCATCATCGCCGCCCTGCGCGAAAAAGGCTACACCTGCGAAAACCTGACCGAAAACGAACTCGCGAAAACCCACCTGCGCTACATGATCGGCGGCGCAGCGCAAGGTGCCGCCAACGAACGCCTCTTCTCCTTCGGCTTCCCCGAACGCCCCGGCGCCCTCTTCCACTTCCTGACAACGCTCGGCACCAACTTCAACATCAGCCTCTTCCACTACCGCAACCAAGGCACTGACCACGGCCGCGTCCTCTGCGGCATCCAGAGCCTGAACGCCCACGAACTCGAAGCGCACCTTGCCGCCATCGGCTACGACTACCACGAAGAAACCGCCAACCCCGCCTACCACCGCTTCCTCAAACCCGCATAAAAAACCTCGCGCAGGGTGGGTGTAAACCCACCATCAACGTAGGGTGGGCTTCAGCCCACCGCCGTAGGGACGTTGCCTGCAACGTCCGTTCCCCAAACGCGATGCTTGCGTTGTGTTGGGGTTCGTGCTGACGCACTCACCACCAGCCTACCCCCCACCAACCACCCCAAAACCATGCAAAACCTCCTCACCCTCGCCACCATCCTCGCCCCCCTCTTCATCGGCTACTTCATCCCCCTGCCGCGCCCCTGCTACCGCCACATCGACAAAGCGCTGAACCATTTCGTCTACCTCATCCTCGCCCTCATCGGCCTGTCGCTCGCCCACGTCGACCACCTCGACCTCGCCGCCATCGCCGCCGCCGTCGCCCTCCTCTTCCTCTGCACCAGCGGCGTCAACCTCGCCGCCCTCATCCTCTTCGACCGCCTGCGCCCGTGGCAACGCCAAGCCGAACTCCACGCGGAAGGCCACGCCCGCGCGAGCATCAGCGGCAGCCTCGGCCAACTCGCCGCCCTCGCCCTCGGCTACCTCGCAGGCATCCTTTTACCCCCCGCATGGCAACCGCCCGAGCGCGCCAGCACCTATGCCCTCATCCTCCTCATCTTCCTAGTCGGCCTGCAACTCGGCGGCAGCGGTATCCCGCTGCGCCAAGTCCTCATCAACCGCCGTGGCGTGGAAACCACCCTCATCTGCATCCTCTCCGCGCTTGCCGGTGGCCTCCTCTTCGCCGCCTGCTTCGCCGACGTCTCCTGGACACAAGGCCTGGCACTCGCCTCCGGCTTCGGCTGGTACTCCCTTTCCGGCATCGTCATCAGCGAGGCCTACGGTGCCGTATGGGGCAGCGTCGCCCTCTTGAACGACCTGCTGCGCGAATTTTTCGCCCTCGCCACCATCGCGCTGCTCATGCGCCGCCACGCCAGCGCCGCCGTCGGCATCGGCGGAGCCACCAGCCTCGACTTCACCCTCCCCATGATCCAGGCCGCGGGCGGCATCAGCGTCGTCCCGCTCGCCATCAGCTTCGGCTTCCTCATCAACCTCGTCTCCCCCGTTCTCATGGTATTTTTCTCCGCGTGGGGGTAATGTGGTATATTTTCTCATCATGAAGCGCTTATCATGAGAAATTTTCTCACTAAAAGCGCTTCATCATGGTAAAAAACACTATTTTTGAGTAAAACATGATTATTCTGCAATCCCTTTCCCCAGCGCTCGCTGACACCCTCTGCCGACCCTGATGCGCCAACTCCGTCTCGTCCCTGCCCATGCCCTGCCCGATTCCGGCATCTTTGGCCGCGACCTCAATCCGCAGGATTACCGTCGCCACCTCGGGCAAACGCGACACAGCCTCTTCTGGGACGCGACGCGCGGGCTTTATCCCAACGCCTTCGCCGCCCTTGCCGCCACGCTCGCCGACGGCCACGACCTTCTGCTCCATCTTCCCGAACACTATCCCCAAGGCGACCCTGACCACCTGCGCCTCGCCGACTACGGCACCGATGCCAACGCCTGCGCCCCGCATTTCAACCAGCGCCTCATCCGCCTCGCCGCCGCGCCCGCATCCGCCGCCGTGGCCAACCCGCCCGACCGCATCAGCCACAGCCGCACCCCGCAAATCATCCTCGGCCGCCGCGGACGCGGCAAAACCACGCGCCTCGCCGCCAAAATCCGCTGGCTCGGCGCAGAAACCATCCTCGTCATCACCCCTTTCCGCAGCAACCTCGAACGCCTGCAAACCCTCCTCCCCGACGCCGCCAACCTCATCTTCCTCCCCCCCGACGACGCGCTCAACCGCCTGCCCGCCGCTGCCCACCTCATCATCGACGAAGCCGCCGCCATCCCCGCCGCGCAGCTTCTGGCACTCACCGCCCACTACCCCGCCTATACGCTTGCGAGCAGCGAAGACGGCTACGAAGGCCACGGCCGCGACTTCACCCTGCGCACCCTCCCCGCCCTCATCCAGCGCGATGACGCGGACATCCAGCGTCATCAACAATCGCTGCGCCACACCGCCTTCGATGCGCTGGAAACCCTGCTCGAACGCGCCTTTCTCCTGAACCCCGCGCCCCTTGCCACAGCCCCCGCCGCGCCCATCACCATCCGCGCCATCCGCCAACACGAACTCGCAGCCGACGACAATCTGCTCACCAACGTCTACGCCCTGCTCCATCAGGCGCACTACCGCACCACCCCCGAAGACCTGAAACGCCTCCTCGACCTCCCGAAGCAAACCCTGCTTGTCGCCAGCGCCGGTGCCGCCATCATCGGCGTCCTCCACCTCCTCCACGAAAGCGCGCTGCCCGACGCGCTCGCCCGTGCCGTCATCCGTGGCGAACGCCGCCCGCAAGGCCGCCTCCTTTTGCAACAACTCTTGCGCCACACGCAAAACCTCGCCTACAACCAAGCCCTTGCCCGCGTGAGCCGCATCGCCGTGCATCGCGACCACCGCCGCCACGGCATCGCCAGCGCCCTCATCCACCACGCGCGGCAAACCATTCGCGAACCGCTTGGTGTCAGCTACGGCCACGACGACGCCCTCGCCGCCTTCTGGCAAGCGCAGGGATTCACGGAAATCTACCGCAGCCCCACCGCGCAGCGCCCCACCAGTTTGCGCTTGTGTACGGATTCAACAAGAAAATAGAAAAATAGTGTATTTTTACCATCACAAAGCGCTTACTGTGAGAAATATTCTCGCCGCAAGCGCTTTAAATGAGAAAAATACCAATTATGCGTAGGATGGGCGTAAGCCCATGCGGTTTGCTGTCGATGTACGTGATATGCAGATGAATCATGTACGGTTACGGCGCTTCGCGCCTAACCGTACCTACCTTTGTCCTGCGGGCAACGGTGAGTTGACGCCTCCCTACAATCGCTGTGCGATGGTGGGCTAAAGCCCACCCTACGGAATGATGAGAAATTTTCTCATCAGCAAGCGCTTATCGTGCAAAATTTTCTCACGATAAGCGCTTACTGATGGTAAAAAATCACTATTTTTAGCATCAAAATAGATAACGGTAAAAATCATTGAGCAGGACGAAGCCGATGAAGCTGAAGAGGACGAACTGGCCGACGCGGTATGCCCATTTCATCGCCATGTCGGAGAGCGGTTTGCCGCGCAGGGTTTCCACGGCGTAGAAGAGCATGTGGCCGCCGTCGAGCATGGGGACGGGCAAGAGGTTCAGGGCGGCGAGCGACAGGCTGACGACGCCGAGGAAGTTCAGGAAGACGTCCCAGCCAAATTGCAGGGTTTTTCCGGCGGTATCGCCGATGGTGATGGGGCCGCCGAGGTTGTCGAGGGAGACTTCGCCTTTGATCATGCGTCCGAACATGGCGAAGGTGAGTTTGACGTAGTGCGCGGTTTTTTCCATGCCGCGTTGCAGGGAGTCGATGATGCCGTAGCGTTCGACGGTGCGATGCGCGGAGAGGTCAGCAAGCTGCCATTGCACGCCGAGCCAGCCGCCGGTTTTGCCGCCCCGCCCTTCGCGTTCGCCAGTTTTGCCTGAGATGTCAATTTCTTGCCCGTCGCGCAGCACGCGGAATTGCACGTCGCTGTGCGGGTGGGCGGCGATGTATTCGCCGATGCGGATGAGGTCGCTGGCTTCGCCGTTCAGGGTGAGGATGCGGTCGCCCGCGCGCAGTCCCATGTGCGCGGCGGGGGTGTCGTCGAGGACTTTGTCGATGTCGGCGGGCAGCCATTCGTCGACGAGGTAGAGGCCGATGGCGTTGCCCATTTTCAGTTCGTCACCGGCTTTGAGGGTGCTGAAATTCATTTGTGTGTCGCGGGTTTGGCCGTCGCGCTGGTATTCGACGCGGACGGTGTCGCGCGGCGCGCCGACCCAGGCGACATGAGCATCCATGGCGAGGCGCACGGTGCTGCCGTTGACGCTGAGGATGCGGTCGCCGGCTTGCAATCCGGCACGGTCAGCGATGGAGCCGTCGCGTACCAGCGCGATTTGCGGCTCCATGCCCTTGACGCCGGTGAAGAAAAGCAGGGCAAAGGCAAGCACGGCGAAGATGAGGTTGACCGCAGGCCCGGCGAAGGCGATGAGGAAACGTTGCCAGGGCGCTTTGGCGTAAAAGGTTTTTGCCCGTTCTGCGGGCGGGAGCGTTTCATCTTCCTGCTCGCCGTACATTTGCACAAAGCCGCCCAAGGGAATGGGCGAGAGGGTGTATTGCGTGCCTTCCTTTTTGCCCGTCCACGAGAGGAGCGGTTTGCCGAAGCCCAAGGAAAAACGGATGATTTTCACGCCGAAACGGCGCGCCATCCAGAAATGGCCGTATTCGTGAATGGTGACCAGAAGCCCGATGGTGAGCAGGAATCCTGCCACGCCCCACAAAAAATCCCACATATTGTCAATGTCCTATACAAAAAAGGAAAATGTCAGCGCCCAGAAGAGCAACGAGGGCAGCCAACTGTCGATGCGGTCGAACATGCCGCCGTGGCCAGGTAGGCAACGGCCGCTGTCTTTGACATCCACTGCGCGTTTCAAAACGCTTTCCCACAGATCGCCCACGGCGGCGAAGGCGACAATGCCCGCGCTCAAGGGGATGAAGAGCCAGCCTGGCATGGGAATGTCGAAAATCATCACATAAATCAAGGCGGCGAGCATCGCGGTGATACAGCCGCCGATAAAGCCCTCGCGCGTTTTCTTGGGGCTGATTTTCGCCGCCAGCGGCCGTTTGCCGAAAAGGCGCCCTGCGGTATACGCGCCGGTATCCGCTGCCCAGATGATGACGAGCAAGCCAAGAAGCGCGGCGGGGCCGAGCTTGACATAAAGAAAAGTCCCTGCGAGAACAAAGGCATCGAAGACGAGAATATGCGCCCACGGCCACAGTTGCGAAGAAACATCAAGTACGCCGTCTTCGCCGTAACGCGCGAGCTGCTTCGGCACCACGCGCCACCAGAAATAGAGCGCAGGCAGCCCCACCAGCCAGAGAAACGCCCTGCCCCACCCCGGCGCGGCGTACATGAAGGCGGCAAGCGCCAACAAGCGCCACGCCATTTCCACCATGCCCACCGTGGTATCGCCGCGATCCTGGGTGTGGCGGGTGAGCTTCATCCATTCATAGGCGGCAATCAGCGTCAGCCCCGTCCAACCGGCGATGAAAAACACCTTGCCGCCGAAAAGGATCAGCACAAAGAGCGGGATGGCGGCCAGCGCCGTGAGAATCCGGGTTTTCAGCATGGTTCAATTCCTTGAATCACAAACAGATCAAAATTTGGGAAATTTTATCACGACATGGTTCGACAGGCTCACCAACCGCGCTTCATAATGGGAAAAAATCTGCATTTTTCGGGAATACCCATGGCAAAAAGCAAGATAACCAGGCGGCTCGCCGCAGACAGTACATCAAGTACGGCAAGGCGAGCCAACGCCGTTAGCTTGTTTTTTGGATGGGTATTACTTTGGCGATAAGCGAAGCTCGCCGTCCTTTTGTTGCCAGTCAAAATGGCGCAAAAAGGCCATGCCCAGCAGCACATCATCATCCATATTGGGCAAAATCGCCGCCGGTATCCGCGCCATGCCCACCTCGCCAATGCGAAGATCGTCGATCACGGTCAGCCATTGCTCGGTCAGGCCATTTGCCGTCATCCCCTCGCCCTTCGCGCCAAAAGCGAGGCCAATCTGCCGCGCAAGCCCTTCCGACAGCGCCACCGACGTCGCCCCGGTATCCACCATGAAACGCACCGGATGGCCGTTGATGCTGCCGTCGGCATAAAAATGTCCGTCACGCGCCGCGCGCAACAGCAGCGTATCGCCCGTCTGTGAGAACTTCGCGCCGCTGTCGAAATAGTCATCCACATACAGATAAAAAAGAACCGCGAATAAAAACAACGTCAGCAACGCGAAAAACGTGCCCGAAGATTTGCCTGAATGCGTCAACGTGCTTTCCTTTTTGCAAATGGGATGTTATGTTCGCCCGCTGCATCACAATCGCAACCAGGAGAACAAGATGAATCTTAACAATATTCTCAACCAGGTGTTAGGCGCAGGCGAAAAACTCGCCCAGGGCGGCCACAACAAAGACACCCTGCTCAAGGTCGGCGGCGGCATGGCTGCCGGCAGCCTGCTTTCCATGCTTCTTGGCGGAAAAGGCACGGGCAAAATGATGAAAGCCGGATCGCTTGCCGCCGTGGGCGCGCTCGCCTACCGCGCCTACCAGAACTGGCAAAGCACACAACCCAAAGAAAACGCTGCCAATTCTCAACACCTCCTCGACGCCCCGCCGCATGAGCGCGGCGGACAAGCCGGCGAAGACGCAAGCCGCATCATCCTGCGCACCATGATTGCCGCCGCCGCTGCCGACGGCAACATCGACGCCGGTGAACAGCAAATCCTCCTCGGCGAAATCGGCCAGAACGACCCCGAGGTGCAGCAATGGCTTGCCGCGCAAATCCAGCAACCGGCCACCCCGGAAGAACTCGCGCGCGACATCGGCACCGACACCGCACTCGCCTCCGAAGCCTACCTCGCGGCGCGCATCATCTGCGGCGATCTGGAACGCAAGGAAATCGCCTTCCTCTCCCGCTTCTCCGACGCCCTGCACCTCGACGACACCCTCGTCGAACGCCTGGAACGGCAAGCCGGATTCTGATCCGCCCTTGCGACCGGCACGGCAACGTGCCGGTTTTTTCATGCGCGCACACCGCACTTGCCACACCCCGCAAATATGCTAGAATCGCGCGCCTTGCGCCCGTAGCTCAGCTGGATAGAGCGTTGCCCTCCGGAGGCAAAGGTCAGGGGTTCGAATCCCTTCGGGCGCGCCACACATGCACCGACGCCACTTGCAAAAGTGGCGTTTTTTTATGGTGCAGACATGATTTTCATGTTTTTATCAAAAATAGTCATTTTTTACCATCATGAAGCGCTTATCGCGGTAAAATTTCTCATCTAAAGCGCTTCATGATGAGAAATCTTCCCATTTTCTCTTTTAATTGAGAACAAAAAAGCCGTCTTGCGACGGCTTTTTATTTATATCTTTCAGCATCAATCGCAATACGTTTTACCTCCTGTTTTACGGCAAGTTCTACCATCACTGATATAGATCATATTATCAAATAGTTGAGAATTATTTTCATTAATAGACTGAGGTGAGAGTGAAGTTTTTGTATTATTTTTGGAAACCGTATTGCTGAGTTGTTGAGGAGTCATGCTGTCACTATCACCTGCTATGCTGCCCGTACTATCGCCATCATAAGCAGTATTAATCACTTCACTATAATCAATATATTTCTTTGAAGAGCTTTTGTAGCTGTTTGTGCGGGATTCTTCAATACCCATTTGCAAGATAGCATCACTCAATTGGCTAATGGCTTGCCCTGTACGTATCATTTGTCGAGACGGTTCATCAGAAAAATATGTGGGCTGAATAATATTTGATGAACTATAACTAGGCGTACCATATCTTGATGTGACATATGTTGTGTTGCCATATTGGGTAAATTTTGAGCCATCACTCCCATACGTTGTATTTCCATAAGTTGTATATCGAGTACCATCATTAACATAGGTGGTGTTGCCATACGTCGTGAAAGATGAACCATCACTGCCATAAGTAGTATTGCCATAGGTAGTGAATGTTATTGCCAACACAGTTTGAGAAATAAATAAATTTAAACAAAACAATAGTTTTTTCACTTCTAATTCCCTTGAGGATCAAAAGTAACACTGTAGCAGAAAAATAATCGCTTATCGCGGTAAAATTTCGCATTACAAGCGCTTCATTATGAGAAATTTTCCCATTTTCTCTTTTAATTGAGAACAAAAAAGCCGTCTTGCGACGGCTTTTGCTTTTTTGCGAGAGCGGCAATCAGTGCGGCAGGATGATTTTCGGTTCGTGGTCGTGGTGATGGTCGTGGGCGTCATGTACCACGTCGATGTCCACCGAGAAATGCAGGGTTTCGCCCGCGAGCGGATGGTTGCCGTCGATGACGACGCTGTCGTCGGTGATGTCGGCAACGAAGACGGTGATTGTGCCTTCCGGCGTTTGTGCCTGCAGCGGCATGCCGATCTGCAGTTCGGGGATGCCCTCGAACTGCGCCTTGGGTACGGCCTGCACCGCTTCGGCAATGCGCTCGCCGTAGGCGTCTTTCGGCGCGATGGTGACGTCCACATGGTCGCCCTGCGATTTGCCCATCAGCGCCGCTTCAAGGCCGGGGATGATTTCACCCGCACCGGCAGTAAAGCCCAGTGCGCCGCGCCCTTCGGAGCTGTCGAGCACTTCGCCCGCGTCGTTTTTGAGGACGTAATGGATGTGGACGTGTTTGCCCGCTTCTACTTTCATGGTCTTTCCTTTCAAAATAAAGGCGCGCACGTTATCACAGAATGGCACGGGCGTCGCGGGAAATGGCGGTTACACCGCTTCGATGGCGAGCGCGATGCCCTGCCCCACGCCGATGCACATGGTGATGAGCGCTTTCGCGCCGGGTTTTCCCGCGATGTCGAGGAGTGCGCTGCCCGCGATGCGTGCGCCGGAGGCACCGAGCGGGTGGCCGAGGGCTATCGCGCCGCCGTTGGGGTTCAGGCGCGGGTCGTCGGGCGCGATGCCGAAGTGGCGGATGATGGCGAGGCTTTGGCTCGCGAAGGCTTCGTTGAGTTCGATGATGGCGAAGTCGTCCATCTTGAGCCCTGTTTTTTTGAGAAGTTTTTCCACTGCGGCGATGGGGCCGATGCCCATGATGCGTGGTTCAACGCCTGCGCTGGCACCGGCAATGACGCGCGCTTTCGGCGCAAGTCCTTGTTCGCGGCAGGCTTTTTCCGAGGCGAGGAGCAGTGCCGCTGCGCCGTCGTTGACGCCGGAGGCGTTGCCGGCGGTAACCGTGCCGTCTTTGAAGAGCGGTTTGAGTTTCGCGAGGGTTTCCAGAGTGGTGTCGGGGCGCGGGTGTTCGTCGCGGTCAACGAGGGTGGTGCCTTTGCGGCCGACGATTTCCACAGGGACGATTTCGCGCGCGAGTCTTTCCGTGGCGCGCGCCGCTTTTTGCTGGGAATGCAGGGCAAAGGCGTCTTGATCCTCGCGCGAGATGTTGAAGTCTTTGGCGACGTTTTCTGCGGTTTCCGGCATGGTGTCACTGCCGTACATGTCGTGCAGGCGCGGGTTGGTGAAGCGCCAGCCGATGGTGGTGTCGTAGACGGCGTTTGTGCGCGAGTAGGCGCTTTCTGCCTTGGGCATGACGAAGGGGGCGCGGCTCATGGATTCGGTGCCGCCCGCGAGCATGAGGTCGGCTTCGCCGGATTTGATGCTGCGCGCGGCGAGGATGATGGCGTCGAGTCCCGAGCCGCAGAGGCGGTTCAACGTGGTGCCGGGGACGTCGACGGGGTAGCCTGCGAGCAAGAGCGACATGCGCGCGACGTTGCGGTTGTCCTCGCCTGCCTGGTTGGCGCAGCCGAAGAGGCAGTCGTCGATCAGTGCCGGGTCGAAGGCGTGGCGTTCGCGCAGGGTTTTGAGGACGATGGCGCCGAGGTCGTCGGGGCGCACGGGGGCAAGCGCGCCGCCGTAGCGGCCAAAGGGGGTACGGCAATAATCGATGATGTAGGCGTCGGACATGGATGCTCCTTTTTTCTCATATGAAGCGCTTGGTATGGTGTTTTTTTACCGCCATAAGCGCTTCATGATGGTAAAAAATGATTATTTTTGGTTGTTTTTTGTTTGAAAATTAGTGGGTTGACACCCACCCTATGTTTGCTGCCCTCACCCCAACCCCTCTCCCACGGGAGAGGGGCTTTTAGATCGTGCTTTTAATGAGGTGATTCGCTGGGTTACGCCTTCGGCTAACCCAGCCTACCGTCATGCGTCATGTTGGGGTTCAGCGCAAGCGCTTCACCGCCAACCTACATTTTCTCGGTGGGTTGACACCCACCCTATGTTTTTGTTTATACGTCGAAATCGACGATGGCGCTGTCGGTTGTCACATGTGCCTGGCAGGTGAGGATGTAGCCGGCGGCGACTTCGTCTTCTTCCAAGCCGTAGTTGATCGCCATGTCCGCTTCGCCTTCCAGCAGCTTGGCCTTGCAGGTGGCGCAGACCCCGCCTTTGCAGGCGAAGGGGACGTTGGCACCGGCTTCGAGCGCGGCATCGAGGATGTTCTGCCCTTCGGCGACGGCGATTTGCTGTTCGCGTCCCTGGGAGATGACGGTGATTTTGCGGTCGTTGTCGCTGTGTACCACGGGTTTGCGCGCTTGCTGGCTTGCGGGGGTGCCGAAGAGTTCGAGGTGGACTTGTTTGGTGGTGAGTCCGCGTGCCAACAGCGCTTCGCGGAATTGTTCGATCAAGGGAAGCGGGCCGCAGAGGTAGGCGTGGTCGAGGGTTTTGGCGTCGACGAAGGCATCGAGCAGTTGCCCGACGCGTTCGCCTTCGGGGCGCGCGGAGAGGAGCGGCAGGTCGCGCGGTTCGCGGGTAAGCACATGGACGAGGGAGAAGCGGCTCAGGTACTGGTTTTTCAGCGCTTCGAGTTCGGCGAAGAACATGATGTCTTTCTGCGAGGCGTTGACGTAGATGAGGGTCATCTGCGCGTCGCTGTTTTTCAGCAGGTGGTCGATCATGGCGTAGATGGGGGTGATGCCGCTGCCTGCGGCGAGGAAGCAGTAGTTTTTCCCGCTGCCGTCGGTGGGCAGGTGGAAGTCGCCCTGCGGTTTCATGACGCCGATGGTGTCGCCCGCCTTGAGGTCGGTGCAGGCGAAGCCGGAGAAGAGGCCGCCGTCGACGCGTTTGATGCCGACTTGCACGAAGTCGTCGCCGTAGGCGCACACGGAGTAGAAGCGCTCGACCTCTTCGTCGCCGATGCGGGTTTTCAGTTTGACGTGCTGCCCGGGGATGACGGCGAAATCCGCGCGCAGGTGTTCGGGGATGGCGAAGGTGAGGGTTACGGCTTGTGCGGTTTGCGCCGCCTTGTCTTTGACGGCGAGGGTATGGAATTCACTCATGATTGTCTCCCGTGTTTTTCAGGGTCATTAATAATGGCGGGAAAGTGTTTTACCCCTCTCCCCAACCCCTCTCTCGCTTCGCGAGCTCTGACGAGTCCCGCAGGGAGAGGGGCTTTAAGTTCGTGCTTTGTTTTAACTGACTGCCACTTCTTTCCCCTCAAGAGAGGGGCTTTTTTGTTTAGTGGCATTTGAAATACTCGAACGGCTCGCCGCAGTCGCCGCAGCGGTAGAGCGCTTTGCACGCGGTGGAGCCGAAGCGGCTGACGAGCTGCGTGTTGGTGCTGGCGCAGAGCGGGCAGTCTTTCGGCGTGTCGCCCGCAGGCGGGGCGATGCCGTAGGCGCGCAGTTTGGCTTTGGCCTCTGCGCTGATCCAGTCGGTCGTCCACGCCGGGGAAAGTTGTTCTTTCAGCACCGGTTTTGGGTAGCCCGCGTCCACGAGGGCGTCGCTCACCATTTTGCGGATGGCGAGGGTCGCCGGGCAGCCCATGTAGGTGGGGGTGAGGGTCACGACGATGTCGTTGCCGTCGATTGCCACGTCGCGGATGATGCCGAGGTCGTCAAGGGTCAGCACCGGCACTTCCGGGTCGGGGACTTGCGCGAGTACGGCGCGGATGGCCGCGAGATCGAGCGTGTTCATCACCAGCTCGCACCGGGATGCGCACGGCGCAGCGATTGCATTTCCGCAAGGAGCAGGCCGAGTTTTTCCGTGTGCCGTCCCTGGGTGCCGCCGCTTTGGAAGTAGGTGTTTTCCGGGATGGTGAGGCCGCATTCCTGGGCAAGGGCATCGATGGTGGCGCGCCATGTTTTGCGGATGTCCGCCATGTCGGGCAGCCCGTCGCCAAGCGCTTCAAAGAGTTCTTCCGTGTATGGCCAGAGGTAGTCCCACGCTTTTTCCAAGCGCGCGCGGCTTTCGCCGGTGCCGTGGGCAAAGCGGAGGAGCCATTCGCGTTCGTGCAGGGCGTGGTATTCCACTTCTTTCAGCGATTTGCCAGCGATGGCGCAGAAGTCTTCATCACCGGAGGCGGCGAGCGCCTGATAGAGGGCGAGGAAGTAGCTGCTGAAGAAGTAGCCGCGCAGGATGGTTTGCGCGAAATCGCCGTTGTCCAGTTCGGCGAGAAGATAGTTGGTGAAGTCGCGTTCATCGCGGAAGTAGGCGAGATCATCGGCGCTTCTGCCCTTGCCTTCGCGGCGGGCGGCAAGGTCGAGCCACGCGGTGGTCTGGCCGAGGTAGTCAAGGCCGATGTTGGCAAGGGCGATTTCTTCTTCCAATGTGGGCGCCCAGCCGACGAGCTGGCAGTAACGCTGGGCGAGGACGAGGGTGGTGTCGCCGAGGCGTTGTGCGTACAAAGCGTTGGTGTCCATGGCCGCTCCTTACATGTGGCCGACTTCGTCGGGGATGTCGTAGAAGGTGGGGTGGCGGTAGATTTTGTCGCCCGCAGGATCGATGAAGGCGGCTTGCGCGTCGGGTTCCATCGCGGTGATGTCCGCCGATTTCACCACCCAGATGGAGACGCCTTCGTTGCGGCGGGTGTAGAGATCGCGCGCGTTTTGCAGCGCCATGGTGGCGTCGGTGGCGTGCAAGGAGCCGACGTGTTGGTGCGAGAGGCCGGCTCGGGCGCGGATGAAGACTTCATACAGTTGCGAGGTGCTCATGATGTTCTCCTTGTGTCTGGGTGA
>JAUNKJ010000199.1 GCA_030532785.1 Cardiobacteriaceae bacterium | reverse complement strand
AGAATCAGTTGCCCCATGCCGGGCAGGGCGAAAATTTGCTCGATGACCACCGCGCCGCCCAAGAGATAGCCGACGCGCAGCCCCAAGACCGTGACCGGGGTGATCAGCGCATTGCGCAGCACGTTCTTGCGGATCACCTCCGCATAGGGCACGCCATTGCCCAAGGCGGTGCGCACATAGTCCTTGTCCATTTCTTCCACCATCGTGGTGCGCACCACGCGGATCAACGAAGCGCACACCGGCACGGCAAGCGCAATTGACGGCAGAATCATCGAATACAACCAGCCCCTGGCATCCTCGCGAAACGGCACATAGCCGCCCGTCGGCAGCCAGTCGCTGTCGAGCGCAAGCCATTGAATAAGAAGGATACCGAGCCAGAATGACGGTGTCGCCACCGCCGCGATGGAAAAGAGGCGAATCAGTTGATCCGGCCAACGGTCGCGGTAGAGCGCGGCGATGACGCCCAGCGAAAAAGACACCACAGCAGCCAAAAACACGCCGATGAAAGTGAGCTGCAACGTAACCGGAAACGCCTTGGCAATCATCGTGGTAATCGGCTGTTCCGGCGGCGTCGTCACCCCGAAATTGAGATGGAGCAGATCGGACAACATGCGCCCGTATTGCACAATCAGCGGGTCGTTCAGGCCGCGCGCCTCGCGCCAGGCGTGCTTCGCCGCCTCGGACGCGCTTTCGCCGAGCGCAATCGTCGCCTGGTCGATATTGCTCGACTGGAGAATGATGAAGACGAGAACCGTCACCCCCAGCATCATCAGCGGCAGGGCAAGCAGACGGCGCGACAGCAGGCGGAGAATGATCGCCATTCAAGGCTCCTTGGTTGGGTGAATGATAAAATTTCTCATGGTGAAGCGCTTGTGGTGGGAAATTTTCTCACGGTAAGCGCTTATGAATGGTAAAAAATCACTATTTTGGGTGGTTTTTTGTAATGAGTTTTGATTGTAGGCTGGGTTAGCCCGAAGGGCGTAACCCAGCGCTTTGGCGGATATTTTTGCTGGGTTACGGCTACGCCTAACCCAGCCTACCAAACTGGCGTTGGGGTTCGGCTGCGCCTCACCCCAACCTACGGGGGATTGTGCAAATACCATCACGACACCAGCTCCAGCATTTTCGCGAGCGTGTTGCGGTTGCGGGTGGTGAGCGTGATGCGCAGGCGTTTTTCCAGGGCGTTGTTGGAGAGTTTGCTGCGCGAGGCGTCGCCGGGGATGTGCATATAGAGGGCGTGTTCGCCTGCGGCGAGCCGGTTGTCGCCAAAGTCTTCCGCAAGGGCGGAGGCGAGGAGGGCGGCGTCGGGCGCGGTGTTGTAAAGGGTGTAGAAGATGCGCGCGGGGGCGGCGTCGGCGAAGGGTTGTTCCGCGAGGATGGCGGCGAGTTCGTCCGCGTTTTTGACGATGTCGACGCCGAGGTCGCGTTGCAGGATGTCATGCACGCGTTGCGCGAGGGTGGCGGCATCGTCGGCGCTGCTGAGGGCGATGTTGCCGCTTTGTATCCAGGTGCTGACGTCGGCAAGGCCATGTTTGCCCAAGGCTTCACGCAGGGCGGCCATTTTCACGGCATTTTTGCCGCTGGGCATGACGCCGCGCAGGAAGACGGCATGGCGGTGCAAGGTCATGTCGGCACTCCGGGGAATTCTGTGTAAAAAAAAGGGAACGGCGGGCGGGGTGGCAAGGAGCTTTTATGAAAAAGAAATTGCCCGCCGTTCCAAGTGGTATGGCATTGTTATGGTGTTTTTTTCTCATCGAGAAGCGCTTTTCGCGGTAAAAAGATACTACTCAAGCGCTTGTTGATGATAAAAAACACTTATTTGCGGCCGACGCCCAGGAAGGAGAGACCGGTCGTCGGCAGCGGTTTGAAGCCGTCAAGCGCATCGTTGTTCCAGCCGGTGGGCAGTTTGCGATGCAGGATGGGGTAGAGCGGGACTTCGCTTGATACGATGTCCACGACTTCTTTCCACGCGGCAAGCGTTTCTTCGCGCGAGCTGCTTTGCAGGGCGCGGTCGAGGGCGGCAACGGCTTTGCTGTGGCCTTCGCTGCCTGCCCAGTGCATACGGGTGTTCGCCCACACGTCGCTTCTGTACCACCAGGAGAGCAGCAAATCGAGGTCGTTGCCG
>JAUNKJ010000198.1 GCA_030532785.1 Cardiobacteriaceae bacterium | reverse complement strand
CATGTTCAACCCGCTGCACCACTTCCCCGCCCTCTTCGCCCCACGCGCCCCCGACAGCCACAAAGGCGACCACGGCACCCTCGCCATCCTCGGTGGCGCAGCGGGCATGAGCGGCGCCATCGTCCTTGCCGCCAGCGCCGCGTTGATAAGCGGCTGTGGCCGCGTCTTCGCCGCCTTCTGCCAACCCGCCCTGCCCGCGCCGTGGATCGCGGGCTACCCGGAAATCATGCTCGCCACCGCGCGCGACATCTTCGAGCGCGACACCATCGACACCTGGGCCATCGGCTGCGGCCTCGGCACCGATAGCGCCGCGCACGCCGCCCTCGCCCGCCTCATCGATCATTGCCACACCCGCGCCCAGCCGCTCCTCCTCGACGCCGACGCCCTGAACCTCCTCGCGCAAGACCCGGCGCTCGCCGCCCGTCTCGCCGCCGCCAACATTCTGAAAATCCTCACCCCGCACCCCGGCGAAGCCGCGCGCCTCCTCGGCAGCAGCGCCCGCGCCATCAACGCACAACGCGACGCCAGCGCGCTCGCGCTCGCCGAACGCTACTGCGCCTGGATCGTCCTCAAAGGGCAACACAGCCGCATCGCCAGCCCCGACGGCCGCTGCTTCACCAACCCCAGCGGCAACGCTGCCCTTGCCACTGCGGGCAGCGGCGATGTCCTCACCGGCATCATCGCCGCCCTCCTCGCCCAACGCATTCCGGTGGAACAGGCGGTGCGCGGCGGCGTCTGGCTGCATGGCGCGGCCGCCGACCATTTCCTGCATCGCGGCGTCCCCCTCGCCGGACTGCTCGCTGGCGAAATCGCCCCCGCCGCGCGCCAATTGCGTCAACGGCTTGCGGCAGAAATCATCTCAAAAAACAAACAAAAATAGTGATTTTTTACCGCGATAAGCGCTTCGTGATGGTAAAAAATAACTATTTTTGATGTTTTTATGATTTAAATCAGAACGTCAACGCAGCCTTGCCGCCTGTTTCCCTGCCCGCGATTTGCGCGACGACGTGTCCCGGCCGCACCATGTGGTTGCGCCCCAGGGCGTAGATGATGCCGCTGCTGGGCGCGTGCAGCGCTTCGCGTGGCGTGGTGGGGTCGAGCGGATCGATGAGTTCAGCAACCAGTTGCCCTTTTTCGATTTTTTCCCCGGCGCGGGCGTGGAATTGCAGCAATCCGGCGCGCGGGGCGGTGATGCGGGCAACGCCATCCAGCGGAGTGGCGAGCGGGGGCGCGTCGGCGATGACAGGGTCGCCCGCAACCGCACCGAGATATTGCAGGAAGCGCAGCAGGTTGTGTGCGTCGCGGCGCGCGGTGGCGTCATCCACATCGCGTTCGCCGCGCAATTCGAGAGTGGTGGCAAATGGGGTGGCAGCGAAGGTCAGCCCGAGTTTGTCGGCAATGCGCCACCACGGCGCGGCAAAGGCTTCGTCGAAGGCCATGCTGTAGAGATCGTCTTCAAGCAGCAATACGTCGAGCGCCATGCAGCGTGCGAGGATTTCCGCCTGTGCCTGATGGCGGCGGCTGGCAAAGGCATGGGCGCAGGCAACGGCATCGCAGTGGATGTCGATGACGGCATCGGCGTCGTGGGCGAGATATTGCAGGGTCTTGCGCAGGCGCGCGGCTTCCAGTTCCGGTTGCCAGCGTTCCAGCGCGTCGCGGAAGGCGGCGCGGATGCGCGTTTTTTGCGATGGTTCGTCAAGCGCTTGCAGGTTTTCCCCTTGCAGCAGCGGATAGGCAGCTTCGGCGAGTTCGAGGTAGCCACGGTTGAAATTGCCGCTGTAATCGAAATCGAAGCGCCCCAGTTGGTAGCCGCCGAGAAATTGGCGCAGCCCCACGGGGTTGGCGATGGGGACGATGACGATTTCGCCAATCATTTCCGCCTGTTCGAGGAGAGCGTGCAAATGGTGCAGCATGAGGACGCCCGGCCATTCGTCGGCGTGCAGCGCCGCTTGCAGGTAGATTTTCGGGGCATTGCCGGGGGTGCCGTAGCGCCAGACGGCGAGGGTGGATTGCGTGCCGGGCGATCCGGCGTCGAGAATCAGGTTTTCGGGGGTCATGCGTACTCCAATCCGCGGCAAAGGCGCTACAATATCGGCCTTTTGCCACAGGTTTTCAAGCTATGATGATCACACGTT
>JAUNKJ010000020.1:11956-20975 GCA_030532785.1 Cardiobacteriaceae bacterium | reverse complement strand
AAACTGCTTTTTGAGTTCTTGCAAATTCCACTCATGAATTGTCAACAGCCCCTAGGGTGGGTGTAAACCCACCATCGCGAAGCGATTGTAGGTTGGCGGTGAGCGCAGCGAACCCCAACATCAAATAAGCATCGTTATGTTGGGGTTCGCTTCGCGGTGTATTGAGCTTGCCGAAATACACCCCAACCTACGATTTACCTTGCGGGCATTTGAAGCAAAACGGTGGGCTGAAGCCCACCCTACGAAAAAAAAACACTCCCCCACAAACCACAAATGAGAAATTTTCCCACTAAAATCGCTCATCGTGAAATATTTTCTCACGATAAGCGCTTATTCATGGTAAAAAATCACTATTTTTAATCAATTTGTAAAAATCACAAATCAAACAACCCTTTCTCCACCACCGCACGCACCGGTGCATAACTGCGGCGGTGCAGCGGACACGCGCCGTGCGCACGCAAGGCCTCGCGGTGCGCGGCGCTGCCATAGCCCTTGTGGCGCGCGAAGCCGTATTGCGGATAAAGCGCATCCGCTTCCAGCATTTGCCGGTCGCGCACCACTTTGGCGATGATGGAGGCGGCGGCGATGCACGCTTCCTGGGCGTCGCCGCCGACAATCGCGCGTCCGGGGCACGGCAATTCGGGGAGGAATTTGCCGTCCACCAGCGCGCTTTCGGGGACGACGCCGAGCGCACGCACGGCGTCGCGCATCGCCTGCAAGGTGGCGTTGTGAATATTGATGCGGTCGATGGTCGCGGCATCTGCGCCCGCCCAGGCGTAGGCGACCGCGTTTTCCGCAATCCAGTCATACATTTGTTCGCGCTGGCGTGCGGTGAGTTTTTTGCTGTCGGTCAAAAGCGCCGGGTAATCGCCCGGCGGCAGAATCACTGCGGCAGCGATGACGTTTCCGGCGAGCGCGCCGCGCCCGGCTTCGTCCACCCCGGCGATCATCGCTGATACTCCGCAATCACCGCCTCTGCCGCCCGCGCCGAGACGTTTTCCGGCAGCAATGCCGCGACTTCGGCGAGCGCTCTCTGTTGCGCCGCGCGCGCCTTTTCCTCGGCCAGCAAGGGATAAAGCGCGTCCGCGAGCGTCTGCGGCGTGCAATCTTCCTGAATGCACTCGCGCACGATGTCCTCCCCAGCCAGCAGATTGGGCAGGGAAAAGCGGTTGATCTTCAGCAGTCTGCGCGCAATCGCGGCGGTGAGCGCATTGACGCGGTAGCCGACCACCATCGGCCGCGCCAGCAGCGTCGCTTCCAGGGTAATCGTGCCGCTGGTGAGCAGCAGCGCATCGCAGGCGCTCATCATCGTCGCGCTGTCGGCGCGCATCAGCGTCATGCCGTCCGTGCGCTCGCTTTCCAGCCACGGCGCCAGCGCTTCGTCCGCGACCGATACCAGCGCCTGCAAACCGGGCAAACGTTCACGCAGACGGGCAAAGGCTTGTGCGTACACGGGAAAAAGACGGCGTACTTCGCCTTCGCGCGAGCCGGGGAAAATGCCGAGAAGCGGCGCGGCCATGTCGGGCAAGGCCAGCGCTTGCCGCGCCGTTTGCACCGATTGCGCGCGCAGCCGGTCACGCAACGGATGCCCCACGCAAGTGGCAGGCACGCCGTGTTTGTCATAAACCGCCGTTTCAAATGGGAAAAGGCACAGCACTTGATCAATCGCCGCCTGAATGGTGTGGATGCGTTTTTCCTTCCACGCCCACAGCGAGGGGCTGACATATTGCACGGTATGCACCCCGCGCGCGTGCAGTGCCTTGGCAATGCGCAGGTTGAAATCAGGGGCGTCGATGCCGATAAAAATCTGCGGCGTATCGTTTTGCCAATGATCCAGCAGCGTTTTTTTCGCGGCGAGCAGATCGGGCAAATGGCGCAGCACTTCCACCAGCCCCATCAGCGAGAGACGGCGCATGTCAATCAGCGAATCCAGCCCCGCCGCCTGCATGTGTTCACCACCGACGCCGGAAAACCGCACGCCGGGCAGCCGCTCACGCAGGGCGTGCATCAACGGCGCACCGAGCAGGTCGCCGGATTTTTCGCCCGCGAGCACGGCGATATGTGTATCGTTTTTTATCATATTTTGTCCAAAAATCGTTATTTTTTACCGCAATAAGCGCTTCATTATGGGAAAAAGTGATTATAAATAGGATTTATTTGTTATTTTAGAAAATATTCATAACCGCTGGCTAGCATGTGACAATTCGTGGATGAAATTTACAAGAGACGAAAGGTAGTTTGAAATCTTGAAGGTTTTGTCGCTACGCGACTTTTTATAAACCCTCTCCCCAACCTTTCTCGTCCTTCGGACGAGCTGGCAGAGCCACTGGAACAGCTCGCGTTAGCGAGAGTCGCCCCTCAAGGGGGAGGGGCTTTGGTTCGTTGCCTTGTTTGAAGTTCAGTGCATAACAACTTCAATTATCAACACTCCCTGATATTCATCCCAACAACAATGCATCATCGGCAAGCGCTTCGCCCTGTTCGCGTTCAAAGAGCGCGAGGAGGTCGGCGACGCCGAGTTTTTCCCGTTCCGCGCCGTCGATGTCGAAGACGATTTGCCCCTGGTGCAGCATGATGGTGCGGCTGCCGATGTCGAGCGCCTGGCGCATGCTGTGAGTAACCATCAGGGTGGTGAGTTTTTCCCGGGCGATGATGGTTTCGGTGAGGTCGAGGACGAAGGCGGCGGTTTTCGGGTCGAGTGCTGCGGTGTGTTCGTCGAGCAGGAGGATTTTCGAGGGTTGCAGGCTTGCCATGAGGAGGCTTACGGCCTGGCGTTGCCCGCCGGAGAGCAGCCCCATGCGGTCGTGGAGACGGTTTTCCAGCCCCAATTTGAGTTCGGCGAGGCTTTCGCGAAAGCGCGAGAGGTAGCGCTGTTTGACTGCCGCGCCGAGGCCGCGTGTGCTGCCGCGTTTCATGGCGAGCGCCATGTTTTCTTCGATGGTGAGGTTGGCGCAGGTACCGGCGAGCGGGTCCTGAAAGACGCGCGCGACGTTTTTGGTGCGCTTGTGGGTGGGTAGGCGGGTAACGTCTTCTTCGTCGATGCGGATGCTGCCGCTGTCCATGAGAATTTCGCCGCAGATGGCGTTGAGCAGCGTGGATTTGCCCGCGCCGTTGGAGCCAATGACGGTGACGAATTCGCCGGCGTGGAGGTCGAGCGAAAGGCCGCGCAACACGGGGTTTTCCAGCGGCGTGCCGGGGTTGAAGGTTTTGCGGATGTTGTCGATGGCGATCATGACGCCCTCCCCTTCAGGCTTTTGAAGATGGCGCTGCGCGCGCGCGGGGTGACGATGGCGAGCGTTACCATCACGGCGGTGATGAGGTTCAAATCCTGGGCGCGCAGACCGAGCCAGTCGGCTTCCAGCGCAAAGGCGATGGCGAGGCGATAGAGCACGGCGCCGATAAGGCAGGCGAGCAAGGCGCGCAGCACGGTTTTCGGGGTGAGGAGCGCTTCGCCGCCGATGAGGGAGGCGAGGCCGATGACGATGACGCCGATGCCCATGCTGACATCCGCCGAGCCACGGCTTTGCGCGAAGAGCGCGCCCGCGAGGCCGACGAGGCCGTTGGCAATGGCGATGCCGAGGATGGTCATGCTGCCGGTGGCGATGCCCTGGGCGCGCGCCATCGCCGGGTTTGCGCCGGTGGCGCGCATGGCAAGGCCGGTTTCCGAGCGCATGAACCAGTAAAGCAGCGCCATCATCAGCATGATAACGATGAAGAAAAGGACGACGGGGACGATGTAGTAGGTAATGCCCATCTCTTCCAGCGGGGTCAGGAGCGTGCGTTCATTGAGCAGCGCGATGTTGGGTCTGCCCATGATGCGCAGGTTGATGGAATAGAGCGCTGTCATCGTCAGAATCGAGGCCAGCAGGTGGAGGATTTTCAGTTTGACGTTGAAAAAACCGGTCACCGCGCCTGCCATCATGCCCGCCGCGAATCCGGCGAGCGTGGCGAGCCACGGCTGCCAGCCGCTCATGATGAGTACGGCGCACACCGCACCGCCCAGGGGAAAACTGCCGTCGACCGTCAAATCCGGAAAATCCAGCACGCGGAACGACAAATAAATGGCGAACGCAACCAGGGTGTAGACCAGCCCGGTTTCCAGCGCGCCGAAAAAAGCAATACTGTTCAACATCGCAATATCCCGAAAAAGGCGCAAAAGCGCGCCTGGTGTTTTTGCAAAATCCGTTGCCGCGATTACGGCAACCATTTGCAGGAAATAGGAAATATAGCCAAATCAACAAAAAAACAGAACAGAGATGTAGGTTGGTGGTGAGCCGTCAGGCGAACCCCAACATAATGAATTTTAGAATGTTGGGGTTCGTGCTACGCACTCAGCACCAACCTACGATTTGGATGTTTTTATGATGATTTCACTATATGTGAGCCGGAAATTCGTCGCTTATCGCATGCCGGCAGGCTCAATAACCGCCTGCCAAAGTACGTTTAGCGAACGGCCCGGCTCCTGTATCAATTATTCGCCAATAATCTTGCTTGCCGATTGGCGCACCGCGTCGGGAATGGCAACGCCCATTTTCTCCGCCGCTTTCGGATTGAGATACAGCTCTTCGGCTTTCATGAAGCCCACGGGAATATCACCCGCTGCGCTGCCGCCGAGAATCTGCGCCACCTGCTTGCCGGTTGCGCGTCCCAAATCGTAATAACCAAAGCCAACGGCGGCAATCGCGCCCTGCTCCACCGAGCTGGTGTCCACGGTAAACACCGGCAGCTTGCCCTTCTCGCCCGCCTGAATCACCGACGGCAGCGCGCTGACCACGGTATTGTCCGTGGTAATCAACAGCGCATCAGCCTTGCCTTGCAGCGAACGCGCGGCATCCAGCACCTCGGAAGATTTGTTCGCCGGTGCTTTGACCAGGCTCAAGCCCTTGTCAACCACCACTTTTTCCAGTGCTTCCACCGCGACCACGGAATTGGCCTCGCCCGGATTGTAAATCGTGCCGATCACCTTCGCTTCCGGCAGAATATTTTTCACCATATCAACGCTGTATTCGGT
This sequence comes from Cardiobacteriaceae bacterium, assembly GCA_030532785.1. Classification (GTDB taxonomy): domain Bacteria; phylum Pseudomonadota; class Gammaproteobacteria; order Cardiobacteriales; family Cardiobacteriaceae; genus JAUMXB01. Next base: position 15,964 of record JAUNKJ010000020.1, on the reverse strand, counting down.
GGAAACCGCATCGGAATAGCCGGTGATGTTCTTGCCCGGTTTCTCCAGATTGTCCACCAGCTTGGCGGCGACAGGATCAGTTACTGCGGTGAAAACAATGGGAATATCACGCGCCGCTGCTGCGACGCTCTGCGCCGACGGTGTGGAAATCGCGACAATCACCGCAGGCTTGTCGCCCGCGAACTTCTTGGCAATTTGCGTGGCAATCGCCTGATCGCCCTGGGCAATTTCATGCACCACGCGAATCTTGTCGCCATCGCGATAACCCGCTTCCGCGAGTTCATCAAGCACCCCCTTGTAGGCATCGTCCAGCGCCGGATGGGCAACAATCTGGGTGATCGCCACTACCTGCTCGGCCTGCGCCGGCAACCACATCGCAGAAGCCAGGGCCGCCGCCAAAAATGCACGTTTGATCGTCATAACATCTCCTCTTTTTCTTGTGAAAAACATCCGTCGACTGGATAAATCATGGATAATCCATATCTCAAACAAAAATAGTGATTTTTTACCACCACAAAGCGCTTAACGTGAGAAATTTTCTCATCAAAAGCGCTTCATGATGAGAAAATTTCTCACCATCTGCTTTCATGAAATAATCGTAAAGCCGTTGGCACTATAGCACAACCTTTCCTGAAAAACGCAGGAAAAACGCGAGGATTTTCTGCCAAAAAACGCTTTCGCATCATCTTTGCCAAGCGCATGGCGGATATTTACCACTCCCCAGTCCAAGCGGGGCATAAAAAAGCCACTCCGAAGAGTGGCTTTGCTGTCGGCAATCCGCAAGGGATCAGGCAATAAAGCTGTTGTCTTTCAGGAAGTCGTCCAAAGAAGCGTAGCTCTTGGTCATGTTCTCGAAAGTAATGCTGTTTTGCTCGCCGTCTGCGGTGGTGAAGGTCAATACCTTGTCGGCATCGTTCCAGTGCAGATTCCGCACCGAGTCTTTGCCTTGCCAATCCGGGTTGGCCGGATTGATCTGGCCTTCGATTTCCAGCAACTGGGTGAGCGCAATCTTGTCTTCGCCGATGGTGAAATCTTTGATGACATCGTTGCCGTTGCCCACCTGGGTGCTGAAGATGAAGGTATCCGCAGCGCCGTTGCCGCTGAGTTCATCGTTGCCGGTACCACCGAAGACGAAGTCGCGGGCTTCAGAGCCTTCGATCACGTCATTGCCGGAACCGCCATCGAGAATGGAGCCGGTACGGACTTCCCAGGCACTACCATTTTGCTGAATATCTTGCAGCCCGTTCAGATCCAGACTGATTTCCGGTTTTAACATAAGGATATTATCTAGTCCAAGCGTTTGGTAAGTACTATCATCAGCATCATGCAGCTTATATTGCATATGAAGAGCGGAATTCACGTTCTCTTCTATATAAATAATTTCTACAGAATGCACTCCCTCAGTAATCTCAAAACCATTGGGATATCGTTCCAAACTATCTATCCTACTAGAGCTGTAAGTTCCTTGAGTTACAACCTCTTTCCCATCAATTCGCAATATAGCAGCGTTATCGACAATTAGCCCGAAGTCATAAACTCCTTTGGCAAAATAAACATTGCCAACAAAGCGCATGGCGGCATCCGTGGTATAGCCTAAACCAGCACTATTATTATAAGCAACGCCAGCTTCAACAATAATAGAAGAACCATCACTAGCACCATGTTTTTCTAGGAATCTATACAGCCCACTATTATTGTCTACTTGTTCTCCGGGCGCTGTTTTCTCATTATCTACTAGAGTAGTTTCCGCGTAATGTATTTTACTTACATTAAAGCGTGCGTCTGGTGTCCCCAAGTCTGCTGAGCGACTACTCCCTGTTACTGTACTTCCATTTCGGCCATTAATCAATTTTTCCGCGAAGTCTAAAGTATACAAATTATTACCGCTGATAGTATTGTTTCCTGAACTCTTATCATCAGCATGATAACGGGCATTGGCAGCAAAGTTTGTATTTTCGGCAACACGATTATCTATTTGATTATCATTATAACCATAATATTCGCCCTTCCAACCTAGCATATCGGCATCAATAGCAGCGGAGTTAGAAGTGCCTTTCAGCTTGTCATCATATGCCCCCACCGCGGGATTAACTACAATGTTCCAGGTTTGGTTGGACGTTTTACCGTCACCATCACCATCGGTAATACCGAAGCTCAGGTTTTCCTGATACTGGGTTTTGCTTTGATCCGGCAAGTAGGTGTATTCACCACTCTGCATGTTCAAAGTCAGCTTGCCACCTTGCGGCGTGACAATCACTACCTGATTACCATTGATGATATCGGTGTTTCCGTCATTGGTAATCTGGTTGTTCACTGTGTCATAGCTGTAAGTTACGCCACCGATGGTAACGGAACGAACATGACCAGCATCGGCACCAAAACCGCCATTGACCGTTCCGGTAAATACGGTTCCATTGCCCGGAATGGCTGCCGCATCCAGATCCACATCTTTATCCATGGCATGCAAAAGGCTTCCAGCGTTCGGACTAACCTGACCATCCATATCCGTATCGGCCTTGCCATCATAGGCAATGGGGTTCATGTGCGCCTTGGCCTTATTGGCGTCATTTCCCACCTCGGCACCTACCGCATAAGCATAGGATTTGACTTTGTTGTTAATCAACCAAGTTTTCCAAATCGCCTCTTCTGCGGGGTCAATACCCAGATTACTCTCTCCACCTTCAGAGCCATAAATAATCTGTCCTTGCATAGTGCCATCTCCTCCCAGTGCCGCAGACGGCAGACCATCTGTCAGGAAAACGGAGATATCTTGCGTGCCCGGTTTGGTGATCTTGCCTGTGCTGTTGGCATAGGCTTCCATCATTTTTTCCAACGCAGCTTCGTAGTTGGTATACCCCTCAGGCCCCTGAGGATACAAACTCAAACCGTCAATAATGGATTTGATTTGTGCAACGGTTACCCAGCCATTAGTTTTGGGAATAGCATTCGTACCAAATACGACCAAATTCACGGCTACATCCCCGGCTCCGTCATATTTGTCAACTACAGCCTTCAGCGCATTTTTGACATGCTCGAAGCGAGAGAGAGGATCGCCATTATCCTGCGCTGCCATACTGTGCGACAAATCCAGAGCAACCAACAAGTTGGTATGAATGGCGACCTTGTTCAAGGTCATATCTACAGAAGTATCAGCACCTATCGTGGGCATATCGTCTTCAACATTCACCACAAGTTCAGTAACAACACTGTTGTTGTCGTTATCCGATACGGTGACGCCAAACTTCAACGCCAGAACATCTTCTTCACCTTTATTTGGATGATCAATGGGCTGAAGCAGGCTCACGGTGTAATCGGCATGGTAAGCACCGTTGCCATCAGCCATCGGTGCACTCATGAGAACTGTCATCACGAGCGTACCGTCAGGCTTGCTGCCCATTAGAGTATTACTATCCCATGTCCAGCTTATTGTCTCACCACCGGATGTCACACTCGCGGGACCAGTCATGCTCAATGTAAAGTTGCTACTGTCTACATCTGTAAAGCGCAAAGTACCATTGCCAATCCTATCATTGGTTGTATCAACAATACCTAGCGTATCTGCCAAGCCTCCAGGCAAACCTTCTTCAGATAGGCTCATCGGTGAAGTTACAGAATCCACGATCGGTGAGTTGTTAACATCTTTCACATTAATGATTTGCTCAGCAGTATCGCTATTGCCGTGCCCATCAGTGATGGTGTAGCTGAAACTCGTTTCACCACTAAAATTAGCATTCGGCACGAAGGTCAACTTGCCGGAAGCATCCACTTCTACCTTGCCGTTTGGCACGACAATCGTCTGTGCACCACCTGTCAGCGCTTCACCGTTGATATGAGTGACCGTCAAAGTGTCATTTTCCGGATCACTATCACCTTGCAAGGGATTCAGATCTACCGGGGTATCTTCATTTACTTCATAAGTGTCTGAAACAGCGCTTGGCGGAGTGTTCGCCGTATCGTTGTCGGCAATGCTGCCCACACCACTCAGCGGTGCCTGGCCGGCAACGCCAG
>JAUNKJ010000020.1:0-11856 GCA_030532785.1 Cardiobacteriaceae bacterium | reverse complement strand
ATGCTGACTTCGTAGACCAGGGCTTCGCCTTCGGTAACGCTCGGGCTGCTCACGCTGCCTACTTGCGGGGAGGCATCAACGTCGGTGCGTACGGTGGCTTCCGGGCTGGTCTCGGCACCGCGGCTGTTGGTTGCGATGACGTCGCTGTCGTCGGCTACCGCCCCCGGGGTCAGGGTGACCGCGCCAGTTTGCGGATCCACGCTGCCAACGTCTTGCGGCAACGGGTTGGTCGCGCTCCAGGTGCCGGTCGCCGGGTCTTTGACGACTTCAATGGTTTGCGGCTGGCCTTGTTCGTCAGTGTAGCTGATGGTCAGTTTGTCAGCGTCCGCACGCGGGGTGATGATGACCCCGCCCTGGTTCGCCGGGTCTTTTTCTGCTTGCGGCGGAGCCAACGGCGGGGTGGCTGCGTCGTTGTCGGCAATGCTGCCCACACCACTCAGCGGTGCCTGGCCGGCAACGCCAGCGTTCAGGGTCAGTTCTTCGCCTTGTTCAACAGCGCTGTCGTCTACGGTGGCAACGCGTACTTGTACGCCTTTGTCACTGTTCGCAGGCACGGTGGCAGTGAACTTGCCTTGGGCATCCGGCTGGACGACGGTCCAGGTGTTACCACCGTCGGTGCTGACTTCTACCGCGCCAAGGTCGCTGTCTTCTACGCCCGCACCGCGCACCAGTTGCAGTTCAACAACGGTGGCTTGTGCCGGGGCGTCCATGCTGACTTCGTAGACCAGGGCTTCGCCTTCGGTAACGCTCGGGCTGCTCACGCCGCCTACTTGCGGGCTCGTACTATAAGTTACGGTGATGCTCGCCGGGGCGCTGACATTTTTGTCTTTATCGGCCACAGTGTATTGCACCGAACTCGGGTTGCCGGTGAAGCCGGCTTCCGGGGTGAAGGTGACTTCACCGCTCGCAGGATCGACGCTCCAGGTGCCTTCGTTCGGAACCACCAGGCTGGTCACCGGGTTGCCTGCAGGATCCAGCAGTTTGACGCTGGTCGGATCCAGGGTGTTGTTGCCTTGCGGGTCAGTGTCGTTGCCAAGTACGTCTACCACGACCGGCTGGCCTGCGGTGCCTTGCGCTGTGTCGTCTGCAGCATTCGGTTTGACGTTTGGAGGATTAGTACCACCTCCTGGGGGAGGATTGGTGCCACCACCACCGGGAGGTGGTGGAGGAGGTGTATTGTTATCTCCCGGCGGTGGAGGCGGGGGCGGAGGATTGGTTCCGTCATCACCAGGAGGAGGAGGAGTGTTCGTATTGTCGTTGTTTTTACTTCTGTTATTTGATGCAGCGATGGCTCCGCCTACCAATCCCAATCCTGCGATGCCTCCAATAATGGCAAAGGGGTTGAGCGCTGCCGCTGCCGCGCCACCTGCTACCCAAGGCACGATCGCGGCAAAGGATTCGCCGCCCAGTGCCTGTCCGGCAGCAACATGTTCAGCCAGAAGATGCACAGCATCAGCCGCTTGCGCACTTTCCGGCACATAGGGATAGAAAGACCCGTTTTCGTGCATACCAATGAGCAGGTTTTTGTGCCCATTGGGATTGAGCTGATAGTAATTTTCGATGATGAGATCAGGGTTGGCGATATTTTCGCCTTCGAATGCAACGTGCAAGTCATTGCCCACCCGCTGCGCCATGATGTTTTCCGGCGCGAAGTTCGTGGATGTGTCGGTCAGGTGATAATAGATATCATCAACTGCCTGAATGCGAACCGCACCGCTGCCCGATTGGATGTTGTACTGATTGACAATTTCAGCATTGCTCGGATTGTCTTTGATTTTCGCCAAAGTAACGACAATTTGTTTGGCCATAGCTAAATTCCTTTTTCAAATTCTTTGTGTTTCACCAAGCGGGCTTAGTGATGATTTCTGCCATAGAGGGTGATTTCTACCCTGCGGTTGGGCTGGTTGCATTGGTTCAGTGCCTTGCTGCCCGCACGGTGACGGGCAAGGCAATCGGTGACGACAGGCTGGGATTCGCCCTTGCCTTCTGCCTTGATCAAATTGTGGGGGATGCCGCTTTCGGTAAAGACGCGTTTCACGGTATTGGCACGGCGCAGGGAAAGATCGTTGTTGTAGGCTTCGTTGCCTTGCGGATCGGTGTGTCCTTCGATGTAAATGACGCTCAAATCGGCCATGTGGCTATTGATATCGCGAATGACATCAGCGATTTGCTGTTTACCTTGCGGCAGGATATTGGCGTAGTCGGATTTGTTGAAGGCAAAGAGCGCCGATGCTTCCAACACATATTTTTTCAGTACTTGTGGCGAGCAATCATGGCGCACTACGCGGGAAAGCGTATGTTCCTGTTTTCTCAAGCCCGCCATATCCTGACGCGCTGTGTTGGCATCAACACTCATCACCGTCGGTTTGCCTGACGCATCTTCCATAATCTTGAAGAAGCTGATTTTTCCGACGGGCAGATCGTAATACTGGCCGACGTTTTCCTTTTTGCGATAAGCCGGATCGTCACGGGTGAACGCGGCGGCCAAGCGCTGGTTGTACGGACAACCTTCCGCATATTTGTAGCCCTGATGCAGCAGTGATCCCAGATATTCGCCATTCATGTATACGTTGACGGCTTCTGGTGATGCGGGCGCATTGGTGCGGTATACCACCGTACCTGCCATATTGGGAGTAACCTCTCCGAGAGCGGAAATGGGATCGCCGAAGTTGGTCCATTGTTCTGCAAATCCGCCGCGTTGCGCGTTGTTGCTGCTGCAGCCTGCCATTCCCAAAACTGCCGAACATGCGACGACTATCTTGAGCATTTTCATCTGTTTCATTTCTCTCTCCGTGTGAGGTTCCATAGCGGATTATCTTCATCGTTCCGCGAAGACATTAACCCATATTAAGAATTCTACCGCCATTTTGCGCAGATACCAATAACATATAGTTATCAAGCGCTTTATCCAAAAAACAACATATATTCCGTGGTAGTGGTAAAAATGCGAAATTTGCCTGCTTCGCGTTGAAAAAGCATCATCGCAAGCGCGTTGCTGATATTTTTTCAATCATTCGAGGTTTTGCACCTGTTCCCGGATTTGCTCAATCCAGACCTTCATGTCCACCACGCGCTGGGAAATGTCCGCATCCGTGGATTTTGATCCCAGCGTATTGGTTTCACGGTTGATTTCCTGAAGGAGAAAATCGATGCGCCGCCCCACAGAACCGCTTTGCCGCAGCGTGCGCCGCAATTCCTGAATATGCAGTGCCAAGCGGTCTATCTCTTCATCCACATCACTGCGTGCCAGCAGATACACCAATTCCTGCTCGAAACGCCCGGCATCCAGCTCCACCTGCAAATTCGCCACCGCCTGACGCAACTTGTCCTCCAGCTGCTGGCGCAGCGCAGGTTGCTGCTCACGAATGACTCGCGTTGCCTCATCCAGCATGTCGCAACGCGCCACAATCCACTGCTCGATGGCATCGCCCTCAGTGCTGCGCACCCGGCACAACTCCTCCAGCGCTGCCGCCACCAGCGCCAGCACTTCCTTGTCCAGCGTATTTTCCGCCTCCTGCGCCTGCAACACACCAGGCAATGCCAGCACATCCGCCCAGCCCGGCTTGCCCAGCAAAGCCGATACTCCACTGCCCTCCAGCCGCGCCAGCCATTCCTGCAAAGCGCCATCATTGAGAACAGCCGCCTGCGCATTGCCTGCCGGCTTTGCCTCCAGCCACACATCCACCTTGCCGCGCGCAAGCTTTGCCGACAGCATCTGGCGAATCTCCGCCTCCAGATGCCGATACGCCTCCGGCAAGCGGATATTCATATCGAGAAACCGGTGATTCACCGACTTCATCTCCACCCGCAGCATCATATTGCCGAATTCGCCACTGGCACGGCCAAAACCCGTCATTCCCTTACGCATCAACAAGTTCCTTTGAAAAATATGTCAACATTGTAACGAAAGCACCGTCATTTGCAGCGACTTTTGCTATCATCCCGCTTTTTCCGAGGAAATTATGCGCCCCAGCCAACGCCAACCCGACCAGCTCCGCCTTGTCACCATCGAGCGCAACGTCAACAAATACGCCGAAGGCTCCGCGCTGATCAAATGCGGCGACACCCACGTCCTTTGCACCGCCAGCATCGACGAAAAACTCCCCCCCTTCCTGCGCGGCAAAAACCAGGGCTGGGTCACCGCCGAATACGCCATGCTTCCCCGCGCCACGCATGACCGCAGCATCCGCGAAAGCGCCCGTGGCAAACAAAACGGCCGCACCGTGGAAATCCAACGCCTCATCGGCCGCTCGTTGCGCGCCGTTGTCGACCTCGAAGCCCTCGGTGAACGCGTCATCACCATCGACTGCGACGTCCTCCAGGCCGACGGCGGCACCCGCACCGCCGCCATCACCGGCTCCTTCGTCGCCCTCGCCGAAGCCGTGCGCACCCTCATCAAACAAGGCCGCATCAAAACCAACCCCCTGCACGGCCAACTCGCCGCCATCTCCGTCGGCATCTACCGTGGCACCCCCATCCTCGACCTCGACTACGCCGAAGACAGCGACGCCGAAACCGACATGAACATCATCATGAACGACGCCGGTGCCCTCATCGAAATCCAGGGCACCGCCGAAGGCCACGCCTTCCGCCGCGACGAACTCGACGCCATGCTCGACCTCGCCCACAAAGGCATCCGCGAACTCATGCACATCCAGCAGCAAGCCCTCGGCCTAAGCGCCGGATAAGCCGGAGACTAACATGCCGCGCCACCTCATCCTCGCCAGCAGCAACGCCAAAAAAATCAGCGAACTCAACGCCGTCCTCGGCGAATTCGGCCTCATCGCCATCAGCCAGCAAACCCTCGGCGTCGGGGACGCCAAGGAAACCGGCCTCAGCTTCATCGAAAACGCCCTCCTCAAAGCCCGCCACGCCGCACAAGCCACCGGCCAGGCCGCCATCGCCGACGACTCCGGCCTCTGCGTCCCCGCCCTTGGCGGCCAACCCGGCATCTACTCCGCGCGCTACAGCGGCGAACACGGCAACGACGCCGCCAATAACCATCAGTTATTGACAGCCCTTGGCGAACAAACTCAACGCCATGCCTACTACGTCTGCACCATCGCCTACGTCCACCACCCCGACGACCCGCTCCCCATCCTCGCCCAAGGCCTGTGGCACGGCGAAATCCTCCGCGAACCACGAGGTAACAACGGCTTCGGCTACGATCCCCTCTTCTGGCTCCCGGCACACGGCAAAACCGCTGCAGAACTCGCTCCGGAAGAGAAAAACCGCCTCAGCCACCGCGCCCTCGCCCTGGCCGACTTCGTCCGCCAATACCGCGAACGTTATCCGGCATAAAATAGACGTTTTTTACCATCACCAAGCGCTTATTGCGGTAAAAAACAACCATTTTCATATTTTTCATGCAAAAAAAAGGATGGATACAAATCCATCTTTTTTTGCTGTGTTTTCTGTGGACGTTGCAGGCAAAGTTCCTGCCATCGCTTCGCGATGTATAGTGAAATCAGTACAAAACCGAAGACAAAATCGGATAATTCGACAAGCACACTTCGACAAGCGGTTATTGAGTCTGCCGAAATACAGTGAGCTTGTCGAACTGGCCTGTTGAAGTGTGTATCCAAGCGACCCGGTTTTACACTATCAATCTCAGTGCACGACAAAACTCTTCATGCAATTGAAAACGCGACCCAAAAGCCCCTCCCCCTGTGGAGGAGGGGTTGGGGAGAGGGCAGCAAACAAGCAATTTTTCAGGATATTGAAGCTACTTGAAAGCTTTTATCCCCTCACCCCTACCCCTCTCCCGCACGCGGGATAGGGGGTTGATTTCGTGCATATTTTTAAGTTTTGTCGTGTACCGAGACTATCAATATAAAATCACCCGTGCGCTTTTTCGTAAGCCTCGATCGCGTTTTCGTGTTGCAGGGTGAGACCGATACTGTCGAGGCCGTTCAGCAGGCGGTAACGCCAGTTTTCCGCAATTTCAAAGGGATATTCCGCATCGGCGGTGATGACCTTGCATTGTTCCAGATCCACGGTAATCGCCGCATCCGCCGGCAGTGCCGCAAGTTTTTCCCGCACCTCGCGCGGCAGCACGATGGGCAAATTGCCGTTGTTAAGCCAGTTGTTGTAGAAGATGTCGGAGTAACCGCCAGCGATGATGACGCGCAGCCCCGCGTCTTGCAGCGCCCATGCCGCATGTTCGCGGCTTGAGCCGCAGCCGAAGTTGTCGCCGGTAATCAAAATCCCCGCGCCCTGGTGTTCCGGGCGGTTCAGCGGAAAATCGGCGTTTACGCTTCTGTCCTCATGGTAGCGCCACGGATCGAAGGCAAACTCGCCAAAGCCGGTTTTGAAGATGCTTTTCAGATAGTTCTTGGGGATGATGATGTCGGTGTCGATGTTGTCGTTCATCACGGCAACGACGGTGGAGGTGTACTGGGTAAGTGGTGTCATGATAGTTCCTGTTTTTCAATAATGATTTTTTCTCAAACCAAAGCGCTTCAATACATGTTTTTTACCGCAACAAGCGCTTCATGATGGTAAAAAACGTCTATTTTTTTCCTTTTTTATGTATTCAAGGTGGCGGTGGCGGCAATGGCGGGCATTGCGTGTCTTCCGGGAGAATTTTCCCTTGCGGATCAATGACGACGCGCTTGCCGTCCCGTTCTGCGGCCACGCAGGGTACGTCGCGATCGCCCAACCAGTTGAGGGAGAAAGGTTCCGCCTTGTCGTAGACGAAGGGCTGGACGATGTCGCCCTGCGCGTTGATATAGCCCCATTTGTCGCCTTTTTTCACGGCGGTGACCGCTGCGGCAAAGGCTGTCGCGTCGTCGTATTGCAGGGCGATGGCGGTTTCGCCTTTGTCGTTCAAGTAGCCGCATTGTCCGTCCTTGCAGGCGACGGCGAGATAGCCTTCGCCCCCTTCCGGGCGCAGGAATTTGCCCATGCGCTCGTATGCAAAGGGGACGACGGCTGCAAAGCGCCCGTTGATCATGCCGTAGCGGCCGTTGATGCGCGCGATGGCAAGCGGTCCGTACCAGAAATGTTCCGCGTAGTCATATTGATACGGTGTTTGCGCCTCCCCTTTGCTGTTGACGTATGCCCATTTTTCTTTTTGGCGCACCGGGGTAACGCCCGCTGCGACGTGGCGGTCTTTCACCTCATCGAATTGCGCTTCGGCGAGGACTTCGCCGCTCTGCGTATCGAAAAAGCCGTATTTGCCGCCTTTCTGGAAGACGCCGAGGTTGCCGCAGGTGGGATAAACTTCTGCGCCTTCGGGATGTTGCGTGGGCGTGGGGCAGGGAATGGCGTATGCGCCGCTCACGGCCATTGCCCATATCGCCAAAAAGCATTTCTTCATAAACTCTCCATTTATGATGATTTTTTACCATCCAAAGCGCTTATCGTGAGAAATTTTCTCACTCAAAGCGCTTCATGATGGGAAAATTTTTCATCTTCCTAGAACCATTGACAACTCGTAAGTGGAATATGCAGAAGTTCGAAAAGCCGTTTGAAATCTTGAAGGTTTCGTCGCTACGCGACTTTTTTAAACACTCTCCCCAACCTTTCTCGCCCTGCGGACGAGCTGGCAAAGCCAGTCGCCGTAGTTTCAATCAAGTAAAGCGTGCTTTATCGTCTTCTGAGATCGACATTACAAATCCTTGTCCCAATCCGGCTGGCTGATGTCGACGAAATGTCCGGCGACGGCGCAGGCCGCGGCCATCGCCGGACTGACCAGATGGGTGCGTGCGTTTTTGCCCTGACGGCCTTCGAAGTTGCGGTTGGAGGTGGAGGCGCAATGTTCACCGGCGGGGATGAGGTCGGGGTTCATGCCCAGACACGTCGAGCAGCCTGGTTCGCGCCATTCGCAGCCAGCGTCGAGGAAGATTTTGTCCAGCCCTTCCGCTTCCGCTTCGTGCTTGACTTGCATGGAGCCGGGGACGACGACGGCGCTGATGTGCGGCGCGACTTTGCGTCCCTTGAGGTAGGCGGCGGCTTCGCGCAGGTCGGAGAGGCGGGCGTTGGTGCAGGAGCCGATGAAGACGTGGCGCACGGGGATGTCGGCGATTTTTTGTCCGCTTTTCAAACCCATGTATTTCAAGGCTTTTTCCACGTTGTGGTCGCTTTTTTCCGGCACCGGCTGGGCAAAGTCGCCGCCCATGCCGGGGTTGGTGCCCCAGGTGACTTGTGGACGCAGGTTGCTGACGTCTATCTCGATCACGCGGTCGAAATCGGCTTCGCTGTCGGTTTTGAGTTGCCGCCACTCCGCGACTTTTACCGCAAATTCATTATCTTTGGGCGCGTGTGGACGGCCTTTAACGTAGGCGAAGGTGGTGTCGTCCGGGGCGACCAGTCCCACTTTCGCGCCGCCTTCGATGGACATGTTGCACAGCGTCATGCGCTCTTCCATGCTCATGTTTTCAATGGTTTCGCCAAAGAATTCCATGGCATAGCCGCTGCCGACGGCGACGCCGTGTTTGGCGAGGATGTGGAGGATGACGTCTTTGGCGTAAACGCCGGGGCGCAGTTTGCCCGTGACTTTTATCCCCAGGTTTTTCAGTTTGGGTTGCCACAGGGTTTGTGTGGCGAGGACATGCTCGACTTCGGAGGTGCCGATGCCGTGCGCCAGCGCCCCGAAAGCGCCGTGGGTCGCGGTGTGCGAATCGCCGCAGACGATGGTGCGCCCCGGTTGGGTCAGCCCCAGTTCGGGGCCGATCATGTGGACGATGCCGTTGCGCGCGTCGAACATGTCCGCGATTTCAATGCCGAATTCGGCGCAGTTTTTCGCAAGCGCATCAAGCTGCGCCTTGGAGACTTCGTCGGTGATGTGTTTGCGGTCGGCGAGGATCGTGGGGGTGTTGTGATCCATGGTGGCGAAGGTTTTGTCGGGGCGACGCACGGCTCTCCCTGCCTGGCGCAGGCCGTCGAAGGCTTGCGGCGTGGTCACTTCATGAATGAAGTGCATGTCGATGTAGAGGAGTTGCAGGGCTTCGCCGTGGCCTGCGATGACGTGGCTGTCCCACAGTTTGTCGTATAAGGTGCTCATGATGTATGCCTTTGTTGTTCGAGTTCAAGGAGGTATTTTTTGCGGTGCAGCCCGCCGCCGTAGCCGGTGAGGCTGCCGTCGCTGCCGATCACGCGATGGCAGGGAATGAGGATGGAAATACGGTTTTGTCCGTTGGCATTGGCGACCGCGCGCACCGCCGCCGCATTGCCGTAGCGTTCGGCCTGGGTTTTGTAACTCGCGGTTTCGCCGTAGGGGATGGTTTGCAGGATGCGCCAGATCTGTTGCTGAAAATCCGTACCGCTCATATCCAGCACAATATCAAAGGATTGTCGCATTCCGGCAAAGTATTCATCCAGCTCGCATTGCAGCGCTGCCGCATCCCCCTGCCCTTCGACGATGCCGTAGCCGGCAAAACTTTTCAGCAAGCCTTTCAATTCGCGCGGCAGCATTTTGCGGTCGGCAAATTCCAGCAGGCACAATCCCTTGTCGGAGAACAGCGCAAGCATCGCCCCCAGCGGCGTGCGGATGGTGGCGCGCTTCAGGTTTTGCGCAGCGTCCGCACGGCTGCGCAGCAGGCGGTTAACGCGCAAGAGACGAATCAATTGCCCGAGACTGAAGCCGAGCGCCTTTTCCACCTCGCGCTTACAGGCGAGCAAATCCGCTTCGTCGGCAAAGGGATGGGCGCGATAACTCGCGGGAATCTCGTCTTGCGAGAGCAGCCAGTCGAGATAATCGCGACGCGCGGCAGGAAAGGCCCTGCGCAGCGCGGCGTCGGGGGCTTGCAGGCTGATCAGGGTGTCGATCATGACAAATGTCCGATCAGTTCGGCGGTGAATTCGGCGGTGGACAACGGCTGTTCCCTGTTCAGATCTTCCGTCAACCGGTTGTTTTGAATCATTTTTTCCACTGCGTTTTCGATGGCGCACGCGGCATCGTCGGCGTCACAACTGTGGCGCAGCATCATCGCCGCCGAGAGGATGGTGGCAATCGGGTTGGCGATGCCCTTGCCCGCGATGTCGGGGGCGCTGCCGTGGCTGGGTTCGTAGAGGGAAATGCCGAGGCTGCCGAAGCTCGCCGAGGCCAATACACCGAGCGAACCGCCCAAAACGCTCGCTTCATCGGAAAGAATGTCGCCGAACAGGTTTTCCGTGACGATCACATCGTAAGCGGTTGGCTGGGTAACCAGTGTCATCGCCATCGCGTCCACCAGCATATGTTCCAGCGCCACATCGGGATAATCGGCAGCGATGTCGTTCACCACCTTGCGCCACAGTTTGGAGGTGGCGAGTACGTTGGCCTTGTCCACCGAGGTGAGTTTTTTGCGGCGTACCCGTGCCATTTCAAAGGCATAACGCACCACGCGCTCGATTTCCGCGCGGTTGTAGGTGATGGAATCGAGCGCTTCCGCTTCGCCCAAACGGCGCGGCTCGCCAAAATACGCGCCTGCGGACAGTTCGCGCACGATGACGAGATCGGTGCCTTCAACCATCTCGCGCTTCAGCGGCGAATGCGCCACCAGCGCCCCGGAAACCGCCAGTGGCCGTACATTGGCGAACAAATCCAGCGACTTGCGCAATGCGAGCAAGCCCGCTTCGGGACGCACCGGCGCATCATCCCATTTTGGCCCGCCCACCGAACCGAGGAAGACGGCGTCAGCAGCAAGCACCGCTTCGCGCACTTCCGGCGCGTAAGGTTCGCCGTAATGGTCTATCCCCTCGCCGCCAAAGGAAAAATCGCGGAAATTGAGGGCAATGCCGAAACGCGGACAGACCGCCGCCAGCACCGCCTTGGCGCTGTCAACAATTTCCGGGCCGATGCCGTCACCGGGCAGACAGACGATATTGAAGGTTTTCATGTTTTTTCCATTTAATTAGATGGCGTATGACCGTAGGGTGGGCTTTAGAGCCTGTTCATAGTCTTCTTGTGTAGCCGTTTTCCGAGGAAAAAATCGCGTATGCAAGGCGAAAATGCGCGCAAGGTGGACACCTTGCAAGTATTTTCAACGCGGCAGACGCGGTTTTTAACCGGAAATACGGCCGCAATGGAGACTATGAACAGGCTCTACGCCCACCGAAAAATTATGGTGAGCCAGAGCAGTTTTCATTTGCCTGATGGCAGGATTTACCGGGGTTCACCGGGGCAGAAATTCGGAAAAGTTTGTTCCTGCCCTCACCCCAACCCTCTCCCACGGGGAGGGGCTTTAAATTCTGCCAATATTCAAAGTGAATTTCCCGAGAGCAACCATTACAAGCCAAAGCGGTTGATGCCCTGCACATAGGCCATCATCGAGGCGAAGATGATGTCCTTGTCGAGACCCGAGGTGTTGATCACTTCGTCGCCGTAGCGCATGCGGATGCGCGCTTCGCCGAGCGCGTTGCTGTGGCTCGCGACCGCGTTGATCTGGTAATCCTCGATGTCGAGCGCCGCGCCGACGATGCTGTTGATCGCATTGAAGGCGGCATCGACCTGGCCGTTGCCGGTTGCCGTCGCCGTGCGCTCGCGCCCTTCGCGGTTCATCACCACGGTCACGCTCACCCGACCCGCGCTGTCGTTCTGCGCGCTGTAAGAGACGAGATGATAATCGTCGAACGGCACGTCCTGCTTGGCAATGAGACCGGTAATATCTTCAATCGTAATATATTTCTTGCGATCCGTGAGTTTCTTGAATTCAACGAAAACGGCATTCAGGCGGTCTTCATCCAAATCATGCCCATGCGTATGCAGGAAATGACGGAAGGCTCTGCGCCCGGAATGCTTGCCCAGCACCAGGCCATCGTTGGGCGGGATGCCGATGCGTGCCGGATCCATGATTTCGTAAGTCTCGCGTGCCTTGAGGAAGCCGTCCTGATGGATGCCGGATTCGTGCAGGAAGCAGTTGGCGCCGGTAA
>JAUNKJ010000197.1 GCA_030532785.1 Cardiobacteriaceae bacterium | reverse complement strand
ACCGCATGGGCTTACGCCCATCCTACGTTGTGTCGGTAGTTTGGGTTTGGGTGTTTAAATCACCCATCCCGGTTCTTCGCTTTGGTGCATGCGGCGGACGTAGTCGGCGACGGCTTGCTGGTTGGCGCCGGGGATGATGTTTTCGATGAGGGAGTAGTGGAAGTTGCGCAGGCGTTTGTCGGCGACCCAGACGAGGTAGGTGGTGAAGACGGGGAGGAAGCCGTCGAGGGTGTATTTGACGAGGTCTTTGTCGTGTGTGTCGTCGTGTGCCATGTCGGCGATGATGCCGATGCCCATGCCGTGGCGGACGTAGTTTTTGATCATGTCGGCGTCGCGGGCGGTCATGACGATGCGCGCGGCAAGTCCCCGGTTGGCAAAGGCTTTGCTGAGCGCGGAGGGGCCTTTGTGCGAGGTGACGTAGGTGATGAGGGGTTGGCCTGCGAGGTCTTCGGGGGTGATTTTGCCGCGTTTGGCGAGGGAGTGGTTTTTGGGGACGATGACGACGGCGTGCCAGTCTTCCGCGGGGAGCATGACGAGGCGGCGCAGCAGGTGGTGGTAGGGGGTGAGGTCGCTTGCGGAGAACCAGCCGAAGTCGGCTTCGTGTTCCTGCACCATTTGCAGGATTTGGGCGTTGGTGCCTTCCTGGATGTGGAGCGGGAGTTGCGGGTAGAGGGATTGCATGCCGGGCATGATTTGCACGAGGCGGTAGCGGGCGAGGGTGGCGGTGGTGGCGATGGTGAGCTGGAGGGTGTCGCTGAAGTCGCGTTGCGCGAGGGCGCGGATGTTGTCAACGGCGGCGAGGATGTGCTGGATTTCGAGGTGGACGGCTTCGCCGAGTTCGGTGAGGCCTTCGAAGTTGCGGTTATGGCGGCGGAAGATGGGCGCGCCCATGGCTTCTTCGAGGAGTTTGATGTGTTTGCTGACGCCGGGTTGCGAGAGGTGGAGCCTTTCGGCGGCGGCAGTGACGTTGAAGTTGCTTTTGACAACGACATCAATGCACTGCAATTGTTTGAGGTTCATAAATCCTGCGTCCTTGCTGGCTGCATGGTTTCAAAAACGGGTGTATTCAATCATGCCTCCGCGCTTGAGACAAGCGGCGCGGCTGCGGAAAAGCGCTTTGACCATAACCAATGGTTATCACTGCGGCGCAGCGCCTGCCGTACACTGCGCCGGTCTTTTTTATCTGGAGTTGTCATGAAATACGCGTCCATTCTCGACACCATCGGCCATACGCCGATTGTGCGTGTCAATCGTCTTGCGCCGAAGCATGTTGAAATGTATGTGAAAATCGAGTCGCGCAATCCGGGCGGTTCGGTGAAGGACCGTCTTGCCCATGCCGTGATTCTCGATGCGGAGAAGCGCGGGTTGCTGAAGCCGGGGCAGACGGTGGTCGAGGCCACTTCCGGCAATACCGGGATTGCGCTGGCGATGGTTTGCGCGGCGAAGGGTTATCCGTTTGTGGCGGTGATGACGGAGACGTTTTCCGTGGAGCGGCGCAAGTTGATCAGAAGTCTCGGCGGCAAGGTGATTCTGACGCCTGCGGCGGAGCGCGGCCAGGGGATGGTGCGCGTGGCGCAGGAGCTTGCGCAAAAACACGGCTGGTTCCTCGCCAACCAGTTCGCCAACCCTGCCAATCCGCAGTATCACAAGGAAACGACGGCGGCGGAGATTTTGCGCGATTTTGCCGGGGAGCGGCTGGATTATTTCGTGAGCGGTTATGGCACCGGCGGCACGATTTCCGGCACCGGCGCGGTGCTGAAGGCGGCGCGTCCCGATCTGCAAATCATTGCCAGCGAGCCGGTGAACGCGCAGTTGCTCTCCGGCAAGGAGTGGTCGCCGCACAAGATTCAGGGCTGGGTGCCGGATTTCATCGCCGAGACCATGGATCAGGAAATTTACGATCACATCGTGCCGGTCGGTGATGAGGAATCGCGCGACACCGCACTGGCGCTGGCGTCGCAGGAGGGCATTTTGACCGGCATTTCCGGCGGCGCGACCTTCAACGCGGCGCTGCAATTCGCGCAGAACGCGGAGGAAGGCAGCGTGTTCCTCGCGATGCTGCCGGATGCGAGCGAGCGTTATATGTCGACCTTCCTCTTTGAAAGCATTAATGAAGGCTCGGATGACAATTTGTTGCCGTAAGGAATGAGAAATTTTCCCATGATTAAGCGC
>JAUNKJ010000019.1 GCA_030532785.1 Cardiobacteriaceae bacterium | reverse complement strand
ACGTTCTTATAACGCGCTGCTGTTTTTCAGCCAGCATACTTTTCAGGACACCATCCGAAATGTTTGTTTACCCCTCTCCCCTGCCTCTCTCTGCTCCGCAGCTCTTCGAGTCCCGTAGGGACTGGAACAGCTCGCGATAGCGAGATTGGGGTTGATTTAGTGAATGTTTTTGAATTTTGTCGTGTACTGAGATTAAAACATAAAAAAATAGTGATTTTTTACCATCACCAAGCGCTTGTCGTGAGAAATTTTCTCATGATAAGCGCTTGGTTGTGAGAAATTTTCTCATTACAAAGAGAGTGATGACATAAGACACAAAAAAACGGCGGTCATCCCGCCGTTTTCCATATCCGCAACCCCTTATTTCCCCAGCAACATATGCTGCGGCAAATGTTCGCGGAAGTAGCTCTCGATGCCGCTTGCGATGCCGCGCGCCAGTTTGTCCTGATAGGCGGGCGAGGCGAGGAGGCGCGCGTCCTCCGGGTTGGAAATGAACGCGGTTTCCACCAGCAGCGAGGGGATTTCCGGCGAGCGCAGCACCACGAAGTTGGCGCGCTCGACGTTGCGCTTGTGGGTATGCCCCACTTTGCCCAGTTCACTGATGACGTGGCGGCCGAAGACGCTGCTCGATTCCAGGGTCGCATCGAGCTGGATGTCGAGGAGCGCTTCCTGGATGTCGTTGTCGTATTTGCTGACGTCCACGCCCCATTTGAGGTCGACGGCGTTTTCGCGGTTGGCGAGGTAGCGCGCCATTTGTGACGACGCGCCCTTGGTCGACAGCATGTACACGGAGGAACCGCGCGGCCCTTCGCCTTCCACGGCGTCGGCGTGGATGGAAACGAAGAGATCGGCCTTGTGGCGACGGGCGATGGCGGTGCGGTCGCGCAGGGGAATGAAGACATCGCGGTCGCGGGTGAGTATCGCGCGGTAGCCCGGCTTGGCGTCGAGGAGGCGTTTCAGGCGTTTGGAGATGGCCAGCACCGCCACTTTTTCCTGCAAACCGGTGGCGCGGCTCACCGCGCCGGGGTCTTTGCCGCCGTGGCCGGGGTCGATGACGACGACGATGTTCTTCTTGCTCGCTCCGGCAGGCGGGGCGACCGGCACCTGTTTCTGCACTTTGCCGGAGGCGGAAATATTGCGTTCCACGGTGAGCGGCGGCGCGGGCGCGGGCTTCGCCGTTTGCACCGGCGGCGGCGACACGATGGCCACGTCCGGCGTCAACGGCTGCTGCACTGGCGGTTGCACCGGTGTTTGCGCAATGGGCGGCGGCGCGGCGATGCTGACGCTGCCCGCGCCACCCGTCGGCGCGGGCTTTTGCGCCACCGGCGGCGCGGCGCTCGCGATCATGTCGTTCAACTGCTGCCGCGTGTCGAGCGGCCCACCGGCAAAGACGACGAAAGGCACTTGCGCCTCATCCAGCGAAGAGAGGGTCAGCGCCGGGTCGTAACTGCGGTCATAAACATCCACCACAATGCGGTTGCCGCGATTGGCCTCGGGCTTCAACGTGTAAATATTGGCCTTGACCACATCGTTGAGATCAATCACCACGCGCAACATTTCCTGGGTGCGGAAACCGCTGCGCACCGAATTCACCGGGCCATCGTTCAGCACCAGCCCGGCACGCCCGCTGCGCCGCGCATCGGGAATATCGAGGACGATACGCGGCGGATCGGGCAGGCTGAACTGCTGAAACACCGTCGGCGCATTCAGATCGAGGACAATCTGCACCTTGTCCGGCAGGCGGTTGGCACGAATGCCCTCCACCACCACGGCGGCTTGGGCATATGCGGCAAAGAAAACCAGACTCACGGCCAGCCAGAAGCGTCTCATGCAAATCCTTGTGGGTTGAAGCTGAAAAACGCCGCGTATTATGCCAAAGCGCGGCACGCCACGTCCGGCACAGAAGCAAATGGTAAACAACTCACAATAAGCGCTTATTTTTGATAAAAAACAACTATCAAAAGCGCTTTATATGGTGATTTTTTACCGCAACAAGCGCTTCGAGATGAGAAAATTTCTCATTGATACCTGCAATTACGACAATTTCTTAATGTAAAGCGCTCTGCACGAACCGGGTAGGCTGGGTTAGGCGTAGCCGTAACCCAGCAGAGGCTCAAATACCGCGCTGGGTTACGCGACGTTGCCGCTAACCCAGCCTACAATCACTAATCGTACCTACGTTGTCGGTGGGCTGAAGCCCACCCTACCTTTCCCCGCGCGCCGCCGCATCCAGTTCGCGCAGGTAATCGAGCTTGTCGGCGAGCTTGATTTCAAAGCCGCGCCGGTTCGGTTCGTAAAAGCGCACGTCCGCCATCGCCTCCGGCAGATAGCGTTGCCCGGCGGCGTAGGCGTTTTCCTCATGGTGCGCATAACGGTAACCCTTGCCGTAGCCCGCTTCGCGGTGCGTTTTCGTCGGCGCATTGCGCAAATGCAGGGGCACGGGGTGCGTGGGGTTCTGGCGCACATAGGCAAAGGCGGCGTTCATCGCCATGTAGCTCGCGTTGCTTTTCGGCGCAAGGGCGAGATAGGTAATCGCCTGGGCGAGCGCCAGATACCCTTCCGGGCTGCCGAGGCGTTCATAGGTCTGGTAGGCATTGAGCGCGAGATTGAGGGCGTTGGGGTCGGCATTGCCGATGTCTTCACTCGCCACGCACAACATGCGCCGCGCGATGGTGAGCGGATCGGCACCGCCTTCGACCATGCGCGCAAACCAGTACATCGCGCCGTCCGGGTTGGAGCCGCGCAGCGATTTGTGAAAGGCGGAGAGCATTTCGTAGAACCAGTCGCCCTGCTTGTCGAGCGCTTTCGGCTGGTCGGCGACGGCTTGCGCCAGCGCTGCATCGGCATCCATGCCCGCTTCGACGAGAAGATGCCACTCTTCCAGCCAGTTCAGCGCCTTGCGAATATCGCCTGCGGCATGCCAGGCGAGCGTCTGCAAGCCCGGATGCTCGCGCAGGCTCTGGTTGCCCAGCACCTCCAGTCCTTTGGTAAGCCGCGCAACAATATCTTCCGCATCAACCGCTTGCAGTTGCAAAACGCGCAGCCGCGAGAGCAGCGCGTTGTTGACGTGAAACGAGGGATTTTCCGTGGTCGCGCCAATGAGCGTAATCGTGCCGTCCTCGACAAAGGGGAGAAAGGCGTCCTGCTGCGCCTTGTTGAAACGGTGAATTTCGTCAATGAAAAGAATGGTGCGCCGCCCCACGGCACGGCCACGCTGCGCCTCGTCCACCGCCGCGCGCACGTCCTTCACCCCGGAAAACACGGCGGAAAGCCGCACGAAATCGGCATCAAAGGCACGCGCGAGCAGGAGCGCCAGCGTGGTCTTGCCGCAACCCGGCGGCCCCCAGAGCAGCATGGAAAAAGGCTTGCCCTGGGCAATGGCGGCGGCGAGCGGCGTACCCTCGCCCAAAATGTGGCGCTGGCCGACGTAATCGGCAAGCGTTTGCGGGCGCAGGCGCTCGGCAAGCGGCTGGTCGTTGCGGGCAAAGAGTCCGTCCTGTTGCATGGTTGACCTCACACTTGCGCATCTTCAAGGCCGCGCAAGCTGCGCTGCGTGGCAATCACCTTGCGCATCAAAGCGAGCAATTGCGCCCTTTCCGCCGCATCCAGCCCGGCGAGCGCTTCGTGATTCACCTCGCGCGCAATGCGGGTCGCCGATTCTTCCAGCGCGCGCGCCTTGTCGGTCAGCATGATGCACTTGCTGCGCGCATCCTGCGGATGCGGTGCGCGCGTGACCAGGCCGTCGCGTTCCATGCGAATCAGGGTGTTGGCCACTGTTGCCTGGGCAATGTCGCCGGAGGCAACCAGGGCGTTCTGGCTTTGCCCATCCTGCCGCCACAATTCGAGCAGGATGGCAAACGGCGCGGGTGCCAGCCCCAGCGGCTTCAAACGCTCGGTGAGCAGCACGGCAAACAACCGCGCCATATGGTTGGCGAGATAACCGGCAGAATCTTCTTTCAGCAGTGTTTTTTCCATATCGCTTATCCGTGTTGATAAATATAGCTTGCTATATCAACGCAAAAATAGCACGCTATACAATCTGATTGTTTTGGAGAAAACCCGCATGATACGCAAAAAAGCCTCTCTCTTTGTCCTCGCATCGCTGCTTGCCGCCTGCCATCAAGCGCCAGCGGATGAAAACGTCATCCTGATCAACGCCTTTCGCGTCGCACCGGGGCAAGAAGATGCCGCGCTTGCCGCGTGGCGCAAGGCGCGCGATTTTCTGCAAACGCAACCCGGTTATCTCGATACCCGCTTGCACAAAAATCTTGATCCAGAAGGCGAATTTCTTTTCGTCAATATCGCGCGCTGGCAAAGCGTCGAAGATTTTCACGCCGCCACTGCGCGGATGCGACAAGCGCTGCCCGACAACCGCGTGCCGGGTGTGCATGCCCATCCCGGTCTCTTTCAATGGATGGCGGAGGAAAGCCGATGAAAATGCTGATTTTTCTCAACGGCCTGCTCGCTCTGGCAAGCATCGCCGCCGCCTTGCTTGCCTGCTTCCGCCCGACGCTGATGAGCCGTTCGTCCGCCGCCAGCGATGGCGAGCGCTTCTATGCACGCATGTACGCAAGCCGCGCCCTGCCCGCCGGGGTGTTGACCTTGCTTGCGCCGTGGTGCTGGCAAGGCAGCGCCGTCTCCGCCGTGTTGCTCACCGCCGCCGCGATGCAGCTCGGCGACGCGCTCATCGGTTGGCAGAAACGGGAGTGGGGCATGGTCATCTTTCCCCTGCTTGCTGCAGGTGTGCATATCGCCACGAGTGTTCTATTTTTTTCATAAAAAAAGCGCTTGCATGAATGTTTTTTCTCATAACAAGCGCTTCATGGTGGTAAAAATAGACGATTTTCAGCCGTTTTCTGTTACAGCTCGCCGATAACGTCCACGCCGGGCGGCGGGGTGAATTTGAATTTGCTCGCAGGCACTCCGGCGTTGCGCTTCAAGCCGTTGAAGCGAATGATGGTTTGCTGCGAGCCGCCATCGACCATGACGGCGGCGAGGTCGCCGTTGTTCATCACGACCCACACGGCGTCGTATTCGTTTTGCGCTTTTTTCGGACGCAATTGGTAGATGGTGCCGCCCGCGCCCGCGAGGCCTTGCAAACGCGCGGGGGCTTTGTTGCGCACGATGGTGGAGATGTTGAATTTGTCGCCGAGGTTGGGGTTGCCGTTCAGGAGTTCCATGGCGACGTCGCCGACGAGTTCGTCGCGGCTGCGCACGGCGATTTGTTCAAGGTCAACGTCGTAGTGGATGACTTTCTTGCCATCAGAAACAATGATTTGCTGGCTTGGCGATTGGTAGTCCCAGTGGAATTTGCCGGGTTTGGCCATCCACATTTGCCCGGTGGTTTTCTGTTCGCCACGGCCGCCGTAGACGGTTTGGGTGAACGCGCCTTGCAGGTCGCGGGTGTCGAGCAGATAGCGGGTGAGCGCGTTGTCGTGCGCGCCGGAGAGGCTGACTTTGTCTGCCGGTTTTGCGCTGTCGGCGGCGGGCGCAGGCTGGAGTTGCAGGGGTTGTGTTTCCGGCGCTTGCGGCGCGGGCTGGATTTGCACGCTTTCTGCGGGCTTTTGTTCGTCGTCGGCGGCGGTTTTGTTGAAGAGTTGGGCGTGGGCGATGCCGCTTGTAACAAAGGCGGCAAGGGCAAGGGTTTTCACGGTGTGGCGCATGGCGGTTCCTGGTTGCGGGAAAAAAAGAGCGCTTAAGGTAGCACGGCGCGGCTACGGCGGGGCTACCATCGTTTAACGTTTGTGGTGATGAGAAATTTTCTCATAATAAAGCGCTTTGCGTGAGAAAATTTTTCACGATAAGCGCTTCATATTGGTAAAAAATAACGATTTTTTGTGATTTTTTGTTTAAAGAGGTTTGTTCAACATCGCGGGATGGGTGTCAACCCATGCAGTTTGCGATGCTTGCGTATATGCGCTGGCTCACAAGCACCTCACAACACTGAAGTCATTTGAGAGTTTTTCTCCCCTCACCCCTGCCCCTCTCCCGTAAACGGGAGAGGGGTTAAATTCGCGCGCGCTTTGACGTTCTATCCGCTGTACCGAGATATGTCTCAATAATCCTCATCGCCGCCGTCGCCGCGCGGTACCAGCACTTTGCGCTGGCCACGGTCGAGGCCGGAGACGATGCCCGCGTATTCCATGGCTTCGATGATGCGTGCGGAGCGGTTGTAGCCGATGCCGAGTTTGCGTTGCAGCCAGGAGATGGAGGCTTTGCCGTGTTCGACGACGAGCGCCACCGCCTGGTCGTAGAGGGGGTCGTTTTCCGGGTCGTCGTTCGCGCTACCGTTGCCACCCGCGCCCGCCGCGCCTGCCGGGGCAGTGATGGAGGCTTCGTAGTCGGGTTCGCCCTGGGTTTTGAGGAAGGTGGTGAGCGCATCGACTTCGTGGTCTTCCATGAAAGCGCCGTGAACGCGGCGCGGCGCGGAGCTGCCGGGGGGCATGTAGAGCATATCGCCGCTGCCGAGAAGGGATTCCGCGCCCTGCTGGTCGATGATGGTGCGCGAGTCGATTTTGCTCGAGACCTGGAAGGCGATGCGCGTGGGGACGTTGGCCTTGATGAGGCCGGTGATGACGTCTACCGAGGGGCGCTGGGTGGCGAGGATGAGGTGAATGCCGGCGGCGCGCGCTTTTTGCGCGATGCGGGCGATGAGTTCTTCGACGCGTTTGCCGACGACCATCATCATGTCCGCAAGTTCGTCGATGACGATGACGATGTAGGGCAATTCCTTGATTTCCGGGGGTTGGTTGGCAAGGCCGATGTGGTCTTCGGCGCGCCACAGCGGGTCGAAGACGTGTTCGCCGCGCGCCTTGGCTTCGCGCAGGGCGGTGTTGAAGCCGATGATGTTGCGCACGCGCATCGCCGACATCAGCTGGTAGCGGCGCTCCATTTCCTCGACCGCCCAGCGCAGGGCGTTTTCCGCGTCGTTCATGTCGGTAACGACGGGGGTGAGGAGGTGGGGGATGTCTTCATACATGCTCATTTCCAGCATTTTCGGGTCAATGAGGATGAGCTTGAGTTCGTCGGGCGTGGCTTTGTAGAGGAGGCTTGCGAGCATGACGTTGATCGCCACCGATTTGCCCGAGCCGGTGGTACCGGCAACGAGGACGTGCGGCATTTTCGCGAGATTCGCGACCATCGGCTCGCCTGCGATGTCGCGCCCGAGGACGACGGTGAGCGGGTTTTTCGATTCGCGGTAATCCGGCGATTCGAGGATGCTTCTGAGGTAGACGGTATTGCGCTTGCGGTTGGGGATTTCGAGGCCAACGTAAGGTTTGCCGGGAATCACGTCCACCACGCGCACGCTTTGCACGGAAAGATTACGCGCCAAATCCTTGTCCAGATTGGAAATCTGGCTCACCTTGATGCCGGGCGCGAGTTCGAGTTCGAGGCGGGTGATCACCGGCCCCACTTCGATATTGGCGACCTGCACATCGAGGCGGTAATCGGCCAAGGCGCGTTCGACGCGCGCGGCCATCATGTCCAGCTCTTCGTCGCTGTAATCGACGATGGCAGGCGGCTCGGTGCGCAGCAATGACAGCGGCGGCAACTGGTAGGGTTCGCCCCGCTCGCGCGGCTGAAAATGGGGGGCAGCAGCAACCGGCGCGAGTTTCACCCGCATACCCGATTCTTGCGCCATCACCGGCAATTCGGCGTCGTCATCCTCGTCGTCGTCGAGGGAAAACGCCGGCAATGGCGCACGCGGCGGCGCGGGCGGTTCGCTGAGCATGTCCTGGAGGAAAGTGTTGTCTTCCGGCACGTTGGAAGTATCGACAAAACCCTGATGACGCACGGGTTCACGCGGCTCGGCGCGCGGCGCATCATAATCATCCTCAAGGGCAAACCCGGCAAAATTGATGGTCGGCTCGCCCACTTCGGCATCGTCGCGCAGCGGAAAGGCATCAAACCCGGCGAAGGGATCGTCTTTCTTCTTCGCGCCCAGCGGCGGCGCGTCTTCCCCGCGCCGTTCGCGCTGGGCAAACCAGCTGATGCCGCGCGCGGGCGCTTTTTCTTCCGGTGCTTTGACAGGCGCTTCCGCGACTGGCGCAGGCGGCGGCACTTCCGCCTCTTCCTTGTAATTTGACCAGCGCAAATCCATCGACGGCTCGTTGCGCGGCGGTTCCGCATCCAAACGCTGACGCAGCGCCTGGCGGCGGTTCTCCCCGCCTGCCGGATGGTCGGCCTGCGGCGGCAGCGCATCCACCGCCTTTTTCTTCTTGCCGTCGAGTTTCGCGCTCGTCCTGTGGAACAGGAACAGCAGCGCATCGCCGATTTTTTCCATCAACCACAACCAGTTGATCGCGAAAAGCAACGTCATCGACAGGAAAAACACCCCGGTGTAAATGCCCATCACCCCCGCCATCGGCAGGATTTCCAGAAGCCACATGCTGAGCTTCTGCCCCACCAATCCGCCTGCGGTAATCGCCACCGAATTCACCGCCACCGGCCAGTGAATCGACAAAATCCCCGCGAGTGCGGGCAGGCCGCCCAAGAGACTCACCAGCTTCCACATCATCATTTCCGCGTCGATCTGCCCGCGCCGCGCGCTCTGCCAGCCAATGGCGAGCAGGCTGAACGGCAGCAAATACGCGGCATAGCCAAAAAGCGACAACAAGGCATCGGCGGCATACGCGCCGGGCATGCCCAGCCAGTGGCGCACGCCCTCGCCCGTGCCGGAAGTACTCCAGCCGGGATCGCCGTCGTGATAGCCGAGCAGCACAACCAAAAGAAGAATCGCCAGCCCCACCGACAGCAGGAACCACAAGTCCGTGATTCCCCTGCGCAAATAGTAAAGCCAGTTGTCGTGTGCAGAATTTCGCTTCATTGCTGTTCCTTGCCCCTGTTGCCGCCGATGCTGCGGCGCGGTCAAAAGGGCGGCATTGTAAAAAATTTACGCCGACTTTGCACGGCGGGCGACAAGCATCGCGCGCAACGGCGGCGGCAAGCCCTCCCTGGTCGCGGCAAAGCCGTCCTCCATGAAATCGGTGAGCGATTGCCTGTCCATCCACGCCGTCGCACGCTGCTCCTCCGCCGTGGTCGGCACGACCGACGCCACCGCAATATCCACAAAGCCCGAACGCGCGAGCCACACCTCCAGCGCCGCCACACTCGGCAAAAACCACACATTGCGCATCCCCGCGTAACGCTCGCGCGGCACAAGCACCGTGCGCTCGTCGCCCTCCACCACCAGCGTCTCCAACACCAGCGTCCCGCCCAGACGCAAAGTCTCGCGCAACTGCGCCAAATGCAGCAGCGGCTCGCGGCGGTGATACAGCACCCCCATCGACAGCGTGGTATCAAAGCCGGTGAGCGGCAGCGTATCCAGCGTCGCGGGCAAATACACACTCGCCGTCTCGCCCATGATGCGCGAAAGCGCCAGATACTGGGCAAAACCATGCCACGAGGGATCAAGCCCCACCGCGAGCCGCGCCCCCGCCCCCAGCAGGCGGTAGAGAAAATAACCGTTGCCAGTGCCGACATCGAGCACCTGCCCCGAGAGATCCGCACCGCTCGCAAGCAGCCGCGCGAACTTGAAATCGCTGCGCCATTCGCTGTCCACATACACCCCATGCAAACAGAAAGGCCCCTTGCGCCAAGGGCTTAAACCGCGCAACCCCGCCTCCAGATCGCGTTGCGCATCGGCATCCAGCGCGCCCTGAAACATCACCGCATCGCCGGTGAAATCGCCCTCCCCTGCCACCTGCGGCAAAGCCTGTACCCCCGCGAGCCATTCATCAAAATGCCCATGACGCAACGCATACGCGCCCGCGAGCGCCGCCTGCGCCGCCTCGTCCAGCCGTTGCACATCCGGCTTGCGCGAAAGCAGCCGTTGCCATTCGTGAAGTGCGACATTCATAGTTGAATAACCTCGGTTCAAAATAAGGGAAATGGCTATACCCATTGATATAGCGTTGTTCTCCAATCAGTCCCTTCCCCCGCCTGCGGGGGAAGGTTAGGATGGGGGTGTAAAATGCGCAGCATTTTCATAGTGTTGAAATGAAAACTTTGTTTTCAACACCCCCACCCTGTCCCTCCCCCGCAGGCGGGGGAGGGTAATGAATTGTCACTCCATAGAAAATTTCGAGAAAACATTCAAGAATGATCAATATTCTTCACTTAAAACTGAAGTTATGAACACTCATTTCATCGCCACCCACGCCCTGAACGCAAAGCCCTGATAATAAGGAATCACCCGGGAAAACCCGGCACGGCGCAACCGCGCCTCCACATCCTCTGCCGCATCCGTCTTCATCACGTTCTCCAGCGACTCGCGCTTCTGCGCAATCGCCAAATCCGAATAGCCCTGCGCGCGCTTGAAGCCCTCGTGCCACACCCGCTCGGCATCGTGCAGCGGACGCGTCTTCTCGGCAACCAGCAGCGCGCCATCCTCAGCCAGCGCCGCGCGAATCCGCGCCAGCACCCCATCGCGCGCCTCCGGGGCAATAAATTGCAGCACGAATTGCAGCACCGCGAGCTTGCACGGCAAAAACGCCATCTCCACAATATCCCCCTGAACCACCGAAAGATTCTTCACCCCTGCCCCGGCCACATAATCACCAAGCCGCGCCACCATCGCCGCCGACAAATCCACCGCCGTGATCCGCACCTCCGCCGCGACGAAACGCTTGATCGCGAGCGACACCCCGCCAAGCGAACAGCCCAAATCGTACACATGATCATCATCTTGCAAAAAAGACCCGGCCACCGCCGCCGTCATCTGCAACAACGCCGCATAACCCGGAATCGAACGGTGAATCATGTCGGGAAACACCGCCACCGTGCGCTCATCAAAAGCAAAATCCACCGGCGCTTGCGGCGCATCAAAAAGCGTATCGGGAGCAAAAACCGTCATCAAAACCTTCGCAACAGAAAAAACGCGCTAGTATACGGGGCCCCCGAAAAATGGCATAGACAGCTCTTTGCACAAAACCCTTTGTTCAAAAGTCTTAAAAAACCTATGCCATTTTTCGGGGAAGTGGCTGTATAGCCAACCATGCCTTTCCAACCACAAAAAACACCAAAACAGCAAAAATAGTCATTTTTTACCACCATGAAGCGCTTATCGTGATAAAAAATCACCATATAAAGCGCTTCATATAGTCATTTTTTACCACACACCCTCATGAACACACTGCACTGGCAACTCGACCACCACTACCAAACCCTCCCCGCCTTCTTCCACCAACCCGGACAGACCGCCCACTTCCCCGCCCCGCAAATCCTCCTCTTCAACGACGCCCTCGCCCGCGAACTCGGCCTCTTGTGCGAAGGAGAAACGCCCGACCTCGCCGCCCTCGCCCCCATCCTCGTCGGCAACGCCTACCCGCCCGACGCCAAACCCATCGCCCAGGCCTACGCCGGCCACCAATTCGCCCGCTTCACCCTCCTCGGCGACGGCCGCGCCACCCTTCTCGGCGAACAACGCACCCCGAACGGCCAACACATCGACATCCAACTCAAAGGCAACGGCCGCACCCCCTACTCCCGCCGTGGCGACGGCCGCGCCGCACTCGCCCCCATGCTGCGCGAATACCTCATCAGCGAAGCCATGCACGCCCTTGCCATCCCCACCACCCGCAGCCTCGCCGTCGCCACCACCGGCGAAACCATCATCCGCGACCGCCCGCAACCCGGCGCCGTCCTCACCCGCACCGCGCAAAGCCACATCCGCATCGGCACCTTCCAATACGCCGCCGCCTGGGGCAACAAAAACCACCTGCAAACCCTCGCCGAACACACCCGCGCCCGCCACTACTCTCACCTCGAACCCGGCGACACCCTCGCCCTCTACCGCGCCATCATCGCCCGCCAGGCCGAACTCATCGCCGCATGGCAAAGCATCGGCTTCGTCCACGGCGTCATGAACACCGACAACATCAGCATCAGCGGCGAAACCCTCGACTACGGCCCCTGCGCCTACCTTGACCGCTACGACCCCGCCACCACCTTCAGCACCATCGACCGCCACGGCCGCTACCGCTACGAACAACAACCCCTCATCGGCGAATGGAATCTCGCCCGCCTCGGCGAAACCCTCCTCCCCCTCATCGCCGACAACCCCGACAAAGCCGTCAAACACGCCAGCGACACCCTCGCCGCCTACATGCCCGCCTTCGACACCGCCTACCAGCGCCACATGAGCGCCAAACTCGGCCTTGCCGTCACGGACAACCACGCCGCAGACCTCACCCGCGACCTCCTCCACCTCATGCACACCCACCACGCCGACTACACCCACACCTTCCTCCGCCTCACCCGCGAAACCCAAGAACAGGACGCAGACCCCCTCGACGGCACGCAAACCCTCTTCGCCAGCCACGACTTCCGCGACTGGCACAGCCGCTGGCAAGCGCAGCGGCCCGACGCTGCCACCATGCAACAAACGAATCCGCCAATCATCCCGCGCAACCACCACGTCGAACACGCCCTGCAAAGCGCGGACAACGGCGACCTCACCCCCTTCCACCGCCTCCTCAGCGCCCTGCAACACCCCTACGCCAATACCCCCGCACACCGCGACTACCAAACCCTCCCGCCCAACAACGAACCCTACCGCACCTTCTGCGGCACATGATTCCCCCAACCACAGCCCAAAACAGAACGAAGATGGTGTCCTGAAAAGTATGCTGGTCAAAAATCAGCGATAGGTCATAAGAGCGTCAGTGCCAAAATATTCGTAGAAACAGCCCCTTCTCCCGCTTGCGGGACTCGAAGAGCTGCGGAGCAGAGAAGGATGGGATGAGGGGTGAAATGCGCAGCATTTCTTGATTTTTTTGTGGAATTTAAATACTTACACCCCCACCCTAGGGCGTGTTGACAATTCAGACTTGTATGCGACGAACTTCAAACAAAGCAACGAACTAAAGCCCCTCTCCCGTGGGACTCGAAGAGCTCGCGCAGCGAGATTGGGGTTGGGGTGAGGGCAGAAACAAAGCTTCTCACATCTTGTATAACCGTTAATCTTTCAAGATTTCAGCACCTGTCCAACCCCTGTAAATTTCTCCCCACAAATTGTCAACAGCCCCTAACCCTCCCCCGCCTGCGGGGGAGGGAAAATGAAGACTCAGCATACTTTTCAGGACACTACCCAAAACGAAAGCGTAGATTGGTGGTGAGCCGCCAGACGAACCCCAACAAAAAAACCGCCAAAATGGCGGTTTTTTCTCACAACAAGCGCTTCATCATGGTAAAAAACGCTTATTTTTATTCACTCCATACATCAAACCGACACCAGCGTCCGCACTTCCACCGTCTGCGGACGATTGCGCAGATGCCAGAGGTCATGCTTGCTCTGCAACGCCAGCCACATTTCCGCCGTGCTGATTCCCGCCTGCTCCAGACGCAGGGCGAGTTGCGGTGTAATCGGCGTTTTGCCGTGCAGGGTACGACTCATCGCTTCGCGGCTGTAGCCGAGATGGCGGGCAAAGTCGGTGATGCTCATGCCGAGTTCGGGCAGCACGTCTTCACGCAAAATATCGCAGGGCGGCGGCGGATTGTGCATTTTCATGGTCATACCTCAGTGATAATCCTCGTAATTGACAATATAAACATCACCCTCGCGCCACTCGAACGTGAGACGCCAATTGCCGGAAACCGTGAGCGACCACTGCGGATAACGGTCGCCCTTGAGCTGATGGCAACGCCACAGTCCGTGCAACTGCGCGATATCGGTGAGTTCATCGAGCACGGCAAGCATGCGTGCCAGTTTGCCCGCATGGGCGGCAGGGATGCCGGCGGTACTGCCGCTGACAAAGAATTTTTCCAAGCCCTTGTGCGCAAAACTTTTGATCATGCCGTCTCCTTGATACGGCGGCAGTATAACAATCGTGACGCATAAAATCACGGCGGCGCTCATCCTCCATGACGCCATACAAAAAACCGCCAAAATGGCGGTTTTTTCTCATGAAAAGCGCTTATCGGTGGTAAAAAATCACTATTTACAACACTTCCTTCGCCGACATATCCGCATGATACGACGAGCGCACCATCGCTCCCGAAGCCACATGGGTGAAGCCCATTTTTTTGCCTGCGTTTTCAAACATCACGAACTCGTCCGGGGTGTAGTAGCGCTTGACCGGCAGGTGATGCACGCTGGGTTGCAAATACTGCCCGATGGTGAGCATATCGACGTGATGACGACGCATGTCTTCCATCACCGCGAGGATTTCTTCCGGCTCTTCACCGAGACCGACCATCAGCCCCGATTTGGAAACGACTTTCTTGTCGCACGCCGCCTTGTAATCGCGGAGCAACGCCAGCGATTGCTCATAATTCGCGCCGGGACGCGCTTCGAGATAAAGACGCGGCACGGTTTCCATATTGTGGTTGAACACATCGGGCGGGGTGGCGACGAGAATGTCGATCGCCTTTTCCACCCGGCCGCGAAAATCGGGGGTGAGGATTTCCACGGTCATGCGCGGCGCGGTTTTGCGGATTTCCGTAATGCAAGCGGCGAAATGCGACGCACCGCCATCCTGCAAATCATCGCGATCCACGGACGTGATCACCACATGATGCAGCCCCATCGCCGCCACGGTTTCCGCCAAATGGCGCGGCTCGTCCGGGTCGAGCGGATTGGGACGCCCATGCCCGACATCGCAAAACGGGCAACGCCGCGTGCAAATATCGCCCATGATCATGAACGACGCCGTGCCGTGGCGGAAACACTCGCCCAGATTGGGGCAGGACGCCTCCTCGCAGACGCTATGCAACTTCTGCTCACGCATGATGCCCTTCAGCCGCTGCACCTCCGGGCCGCCGGGGAATTTCGCGCGAATCCAGCTCGGCTTGCGCAGCCGTTCCTGGCCAACGTGTTCAACATTAACGGGAATCTGGCGGATTTTGTCAGCGCCCTTTTTCTTGACGCCCATGGATTTCGGCTTTTGCCGCTCAACCGTGTCGCTCATGGAAAGTTCCGTGCGATAAAAAGAAAGGCGCGCATTTTACCGTGTAACCCCCATCATAACAAACCCCACAAAAACACAAAAAATAGTAATTTTTTACCATTCTTAAGCGCTTATCGTGAGAAAATTTCTCACCAAAAGCGCTTAATCATGAGAAAATATACCATTCCCTGACAAACCCTTCTGCGGCGGCTATCATGCCCGCACCCAATCAGCCAGGAGACCCCCATGTCACGCGCAATCATATTGATGATGGATTCCGTCGGCATCGGCCACGCGCCCGATGCCGACAAATTCGGCGACACCGGCGCCAACACCCTCGGCCACATCGCCGAACACTGCGCAGCGGGCAAAGCCGACAACGACCAACGCCACGGCATCCTCCACCTGCCCCACCTCGCATCCCTCGGCTTTGGCCACGCCCTGCGCGACGCCAGTGGCAACTTCCCCGCCGGCTGGGACGAAAACGCCATCACCCTCAAAGGTGCCTACGCCCACGCCCAGGAAATCAGCAACGGCAAAGACACCCCCTCCGGCCACTGGGAAATGGCAGGCGTCCCCGCCCTCTTCGAATGGGGCTACTTCCGCGACAAAGAATCGAGCTTCCCCCAAGACCTGCTCGAACGCATCGTCAAACGCGCCGGCCTCCCCGGCTACCTCGGCAACTGCCACGCCTCCGGCACCGCCATCATCGCCGACCTCGGCGAAGAACACATGCAAAGCGGCAAACCCATCTTCTACACCTCCGTCGACAGCGTCTTCCAAATCGCCGCCCACGAAGAAACCTTCGGCCTCGACCGCCTCTACGACCTCTGCCAAATCGCCTTTGAAGAACTCGACGGCATGAACATCGGCCGCGTCATCGCCCGCCCCTTCACCGGCAGCAACGCCAGCGACTTCAAACGCACCGGCAACCGCCACGACTACGCCATCAAACCGCCCGCCACCACCATCCTCGAAAAAATCATCGACGAAGCCGGCGGCCAAGTCCACAGCATCGGCAAAATCGCCGACATCTACGCCAACACCGGCATCAGCCACTCCACCCGCGCCAGTGGCCTCGCACAACTCTTCGACACCACATTGCAAATCGTGCGCGACGCCCCCGACAACAGCCTGATTTTCACCAACTTCGTCGACTTCGACAGCGAATACGGCCACCGCCGCGACGTCGCCGGCTACGCCGCCGCGCTTGAATACTTCGACAGCCGCCTCCCCGAACTCTTCGCCATCCTGCGCCCCGACGACCTCGTCATCATCACCGCCGACCACGGTAACGACCCCACCTGGCACGGCACCGATCACACCCGCGAATACGTCCCCATCCTCCTCTACGGCGACGGCGTCACCCCCGGAGCCAACCTCGGCCGCCGCGCCACCTTCGCCGACATCGCACAAACGCTCGCCAAACGCTTCGGCACCAGCGCCATGCAACACGGCACGGCGTTGATGTAAAAGCAATCGTAGGTACGGTTAGGCGCAACGCGTAACCGTACACTTCCCCTCTCTGCACAAAACCTGAAAAACATAGCATCGCAGGGTGGGCTTCAGCCCACCATCACACAGCAATTCGTAGGATGGGCGTAAACATACGGTATCTGTAGGTCGGCCACTTTGTGGCCGACATTGGTTTAGCATCAAGCACACAGGTCTTTTTAACGGAAATACAGCCTGTAGTCTGTAAGTACGGTTAGCGCGCAGCGCGTAACCGTATACTCCCTCCCTCTGCACAAGACCTGCAAGGCATAGCCCCACACATCAAAGCACGCAGCACCGTAGGATGGGCGTAAGCCCATGCGGTATCGCGCAGCGGTTTGCATGGCCGACATTTGTTTGCGCCGGAGATGCGAGGCTTTCTTAACGGGGATATGGTCTGTAGGTACGGTTAGCGCGCAGTATCGTAGGGTGGGCTTCAGCCCACCATCACACAGCGATTCGTAGGATGGGCGTAAGCCCATGCGGTTTGCCATATTTCGTATCCGCGCAGACTGATGCCCCCACAAAGATGAGAAAAATTCCCATCAAAAAGCGCTTATCTCGATAATTTTTATCAAGTAAAGCGCTTAACAATGGTAAAAAACGACTATTTTCACAACCTTCATAAAAAGCATAACGCTTAATTGATAGATACTGACGCACCACTGCCCATCATCCTGTCCCATGCCGTAAAAACGCACCTCCCCTGCACTGTCGCGCCATTTTCACATTCGTTATCCAGCCCAAAGCGTCACTTTTTCCCATCCTCCCCACCCGTGTTGTTTATGTTTTCTGTTTTCAACACCCAAAAAATTTTGGCACGGCACTTGCTTTATTCTCCCCTTCGTCTGGCCTGCAATCGCACGCCTTTTCCTACACATGACCTGCACGCACCGTTCCGGCATCTGCAATTCTTTCAATTGACTTCAAAAAACACGCTTCCATTTCAGGCACAGCTTTTTTCCCGCTTTGTGGCATTTTTCACATCACCCACGCATCGTCGTGGATTTTTGTGATTTCCCGGCTCTCTGCCCGCTTTTTCACAGAAACCAACAGATTTCCCGGATTGTACACATCCATGTAATCCGCATCTGATGTTTTGTTTTTTCTAACAAATAGTGTTTTTAAAAATTCTTTTGAAAATTAGATGGATGAAAATACACCCCGGAAACCTTACATGATAATTACTATTTCATAATCAAAAATAACCTTCTTAATCATTTTGTTATGAAATAAAACATACGTTTAAAAACATGTACAGCTTGTCATAAACTGGGGAAAAGTGATATTGTACACAACCAAGACGATTACATTTAATCATCACTCTTGCCAGCCTGGAGACTATCATGGCGCAGATCAGCCTCGAAAATTCACAAAAAACCACAGATAGCGGCAAACCATCTGCCGCTCCCCTCCAACGCAAAGGCCGTTACCGCACGCTGAGCATCGCTCTGCTGTTGTTGGCGTTGTTTACCACGGCGGTGTTGAGTACACAGTATTACCTGTCTTCGCGGATCGGGATCAACTTTGCACGCAACGCGGCGATCAACAGCCAGATTTATTTACACGACAAGTTCCTGATTTCATTGAGTGCTATCAAGAACGCCACGCGTGAGGCTGACAAGCAGAAATATGCCGCCTATGCGGTGAGCACTTTCAAGAGCATCGACGAGATCTACGACAAGCTCGCCAACGGCGGTGACGTGGTTGTCGGTCACCCCGAAGAGCGCACCATCCACATCCCGAAAGCCTATGACAACATCGATGCCGCCGCTTCCGAGAACGATTTCAACAAGTGGCGCACCACCATGGTCAAGGGCCGCAACGTCGTGGAACAGCTGGAAAATTATCTCGCAGGCAAAGGCGAACTACCCGATTTTGAACACGTTTACGCCTTGGAGATCGCCAAATGGGCGAAGGGCTACACCTTCCTCTTCCAAAGTCGCGACTACCTGATCGAGCAGGAACGCCGACTGACCCGCTATTCGGAAATCCTCCAGCTCGTGGCCATGGCCTTCCTCATCATCGCCTTCGGCTACCTCGTCTTTATGGGTATCCGCCGTCTCACCAAGGCCGACGCCGCCGCAGAAGCCGCGCGCCAGGAAACCACGGAAATCATGGAAACCGTAACGGAAGGCCTTTTCCTCATCGACGACAGCCTTACCATTGCCACCCAGTATTCAAAAGTGCTGGAAAAAATCCTCGGCACCCAGAAAATCGCCCAGCGTAACCTTTCCGAACTCCTCGGCCAGCTTGTCAGCCGCACCGAAGTGGAAACCGTTAACAGCTTCATCAAGCAGCTCTTCAACGCCCGCGTAAAAGAAAACCTCATTCACGACCTGAACCCGTTGGATCGCGTGCAAATTCATCATGATAACCAGCGCGGCAACATTGTCACCCGCTGGCTGTCCTTCCAGTTCAACCGCGTCTACCGTGGCAAAAAAGTCGAGCGCATTCTCGTCAGCGTGAAAGACATCACCGACGCGGTACAACTCGAACAACGCCTCGCCCGCGAGCAGGAACAAAACAACCAGCAAATCGAAATGCTCGCCAACATCCTGCGCATTGATGCCAAGATGCTCAACGGCTTCCTCCTTGCTGCGAAACTGCGCATCAACAAAATCAACAACATTTTGCGCCGTCCGCACCACCGCCCGGATGACCTGCGCCACAAAGTGGACGAAATCTTCCATGAAATCCATTCCCTGAAAGGCGAAGCCTCCGTCCTCAACCTCAGCGCCTTCATCACGCTCGCCAACGAACTCGAAGACAAGCTGCAAAAACTGCGCCGCGCGCCCAACCTGTCCGGGGATGACTTCCTTTCCATGACCATCATCCTCGACCAAATCATCGAACTCACCAAACGCATCGAACTCCTGAACCGCCGCATCTCCGACATGCGCAGCGGCAGCAGCAACGGCGACTCCGCCACCCCTGAATTCAGCCGCTTCCTCACTGAAGAAGCGCCCGCCTCCGAACAACTCCTGCAAGAACACCTTGGCCGCTTTGCCACACAAATCGCCGAACGCACCGGCAAAAACGTCGCCTTCCGCAGCAGCGGCCTCGACAGCGCCCCGCTCGACGAACCGCAAAAAACCATCATCAAAGACCTCATCATCCAAATGATGCGCAACGCCATCGTCCACGGCATCGAAAGCCCCGCCGAACGCCAGCAAGCCGGCAAACACGCCGAAGGCAAAGTACAAGTCCACCTCCACCCCGGGGAAAAAGGCATGGAACTCGTCATCGAAGACGACGGACGCGGCATCAACTTCGACAAACTGCGCGAACGCGCCGCCGAAATGGAACAATTCCGTGGCCGCGACCCGCAAACTTTAAGCAAAAAAGAACTCTTCGGCATCCTCTTTGCCGACGGCTACTCCACCGCCGACGAAGTCAGCGAAGACGCAGGACGCGGCGTCGGCATGGGCATCATCCGCAAACGCATCATCGAACTGCAAGGCCGCATGAGCATCGCCTCCAGCCACGGCCAATACACCCGCTTCACCATCTGCTTCGGCAAATAAAAGGAACCGCACATGTACCGACTGATGATAGTTGACGACTCCATGATCATCCGCAACAAAATCTCGCGCATGCCCAAACAAGGCGGCTTCACCGTCGTCTGCAAAGCCGAAAACGGCGCCAAAGCCGTGGAAATGTGCCATAAACACAAACCCGACATCGTCACCATGGACCTCACCATGCCGGAAATGGACGGGCTTGCCTGCATTGAAGAACTCGTCAAAATCAAACCCGACATCCAAATCCTCGTCGTCTCGGCGCTGTCCGACAAAGCCACCGGCATCAAAGCCCTCGAACTCGGTGCCAACGGCTTCCTCAACAAACCCTTCACCGACGAAGAACTCTACTCCGCCCTGAAAGACCTGATGGAGGAATAACATGACCAAAGAACAACGCCTGCAAGTCTTCATCGACGGCGCCAACCGCTTCTTCAACGAAGTCAACAAAATCGACGTCGAAGTCTGCACCCCCTACCTCGTGGAAAACAGCGTCCCCACTGCACACGACTACACCGGCATCATCGGCATCTCCGGCCCCTACAAAGGCTGCGTCTACTTCACCGCGCCGCAAATCCTCCTGCGCCACCTGCTGCTCTCCATGGACGAACTCGACAACTCCGAAAACGCCATGCTCGACCTCACCGGCGAAATCGCCAATACCATCGCCGGCAACGCCCGCAGCGAATACGGCGAAGAATTCATGATCTCCGTCCCCATGATCATGAAAGGCGCGCCCAACGAAATCTACCTCCCGCGCGACTCCCGCTCGTACGTCATCCCCCTGCGCTGGAAAAAATACAGCGCTGCCATCGTCATCTGCCTGCGTAACGAATAAAACACCGCACCTGACCTTGCCCCGAAAGGGGCTTTTTTTACGCAGAAAACATAATTTTTAAAAAACCGTCAAAAATAGTAGTTTTTTACCATTACAAAGCGCTTTGTGTGAAAAAATTTATCGCAAAAATCGCTTTTTAATAAGAAAATTTCTCACATACCAACTACAATTTATAAAACATTCGGTGGTGTCCTGAACAGTACGCTAGCCCCTTATGCTCCCGCTCCCCCCAGCTTGGGAGGGCTGGAGTGGGATGTAAAAATTGCATTTTTTTATAGCCGCTTCCCCAAAAAATAACATAGAGCTCGTTTTTAACCCTTTGAATAAAAAGCTTTATTCAAAGGGTTGTCTATGCCATTTTTCGGGGGCCCCGCTATAGTGGAATCATAATAAAAGCAGCCATACCGTAGGTTGGTGGTGAATGCGTAGCT
>JAUNKJ010000196.1 GCA_030532785.1 Cardiobacteriaceae bacterium | reverse complement strand
CATCGCCATCGGCATCGCCGCACTGATTGTCGTCCTCTCCGTCATGAACGGGGTGATGAGCAAGGTGCGGGAAAACATGCTCTCCATGACCTCGCACGCCGCGATCCGCAGCTACAGCGACGCGCCGCCCCTGCCCTTTGATTTCGACATCTCGCCCTATATGGCAGGCGTCAAGGGCGTAACCGGCTGGGCGCCCTATGTGCAAGGCCAGGGGCTGGTCGGCGACAGCCAGCGTTATCAGGGCGTGGTGATCCAGGGCGTTGATCCCCAAGAAGAACGCAAGGTGTCCACCGTCTTTGCCGACCTGCCCGCAGAGCTGACCGCGCAGCTCGAACCCGGTGCCTTCCACGCCATCATCGGCCAGAAACTGCTCGACAACCTCGGCCTGCAAGCCGGGGACAAAATCAGCCTCATCGTCCCCAAGGTTACCGCCTCCGCCGCCGGCCTCCTGCCGCGCATCAAGCGCTTCACTGTCGTCGGCAGCTTCAAGAGCGGCCATCACCAATTCGACAGCCAGGTGGTGCTCACCAACGTCGAAGACGCCGCCAAACTCCTCGAACAGGACGGCCTCACCGGCTTCCACATCATGCTCGAAGACGCGCTTGCCGCCCCGCAAACCAGCCAGCACATCGCGCAAAACATCCCGCCCTACAGCGGCATCTACGCCAGCGACTGGAGCCGCGACCAGGCCGCCTACTTCAACGCCGTGCAAACCGAAAAAACCGCGATGTTCATCATCCTCTCCCTCATCGTCATCGTCGCCGCTTTCGGACTGCTCTCCTCCATGTACATGGTCGTCACCGAAAAACGCCGCGACATCGCCATCCTCCGCACCATGGGCATGACCCGCGGACAAATCCGGCAAATCTTTTTGACCCAAGGGCTTACCTTCGGCGGCTTCGGCATGATCGCAGGCGTCATCCTCGGCATCATCATCACCGTGAACGTCCCCGCCATCATGGACTTCATCCAAAGGCTCACCGGCTACTCGCTGCCTGCGGAAATGTATTTCATCAACGAACTCAACGTCGACATCGACCCCGCCGTCGTCATCGGCATCAGCGTCGTCACCCTGCTGCTCACCCTCCTCTTCTCCGTCATCCCCGCGCAAATCGCGGCGAAAACCGAACCCGCCCGCGCCCTCTCCCATGAATAACCCCGCCATGAACGACGCCCCCATCCTCGACGCCCGCGACTTAAGCTTCGCCTACCCGCAGAAAAACGCCGAACCGCTCGCCATCCTGCGCGGCGTGAGCCTCAGCGTCGCGCGCGGCGAAAGCATCGCCATCGTCGGTGCCTCCGGCTCCGGCAAATCCACCCTCCTCCACCTCTTGGGCGGCCTCGATCTGCCGACGAGCGGCAGCGTCCACCTCTGCGGCCAGCACCTGAGCGCCGCCACTGACAACCAGCGCACCCGCCTGCGCAACCGCCACATGGGCTTCGTCTACCAATTCCATCATCTGCTCCCCGAATTCTCCGCGCTGGAAAACGTCGCCCTGCCGCTGAAAATCCGTGGCGAAAACACCCGCAACGCCCATAACGCCGCGCGCGAACTCTTGGACGCCGTTGGCCTCGGGCAACGCATGCAACACCGCCCCGCCGAACTCTCCGGCGGCGAAAGACAACGCGCCGCCATCGCCCGCGCGCTTGTCACCCGCCCCGATTGTCTGCTCGCCGACGAACCCACCGGCAACCTCGACAACCAAAACGCCGCCGCCGCCTTCGCCCTCATGCAGCAACTCATCACCGAACAGCAGGGCGCGATGATCATCGTCACCCACGACATGCACCTCGCCGCACAAATGCACCGCTGCTACTACCTCGTCAACGGCCAACTGCAAGAAACCCCGCCCGCCTGATTCTCCAAAATCAACCGTAGGGTGGGCTTCAGCCCACCATGAACGTAGGTACGGTTAGCGCCTGTTGACAATTCAGAATCTGATGAAATGAACTGCAAATAAAGCAACGACCTAAAGCCCCTCCCCCTCGAGGGGGAGGGGTTGGGGAGAGGGGGATAGAGAAATTTTTGGATGGTGTCCTGAAAAGTATGCTGGTCAAAAATCAGCGATAGGTCATAAGAGCGTCAGTGCTAAAATATTCGTAAAAACAGCCCCCTCTCCCGCAAGCGGGACTCGAAGAGCTGCGGAGCAGATAGGGGCAGGGGTGAGGGGTGAAATGCGC
>JAUNKJ010000195.1 GCA_030532785.1 Cardiobacteriaceae bacterium | reverse complement strand
GAGGGGCTTTTGCTCCGTGCTTTTAATGAGTTGAAAAGTTTTGTCGTGTACTGAGATAAAAACGTTAAAAATAGGCGTTTTTTACCATCATGAAGCGCTTGTTGTGAAAAATTTTCTCACGATAAGCGCTTTATGATGAGAAAATTTCTCATTTATGGCATCAAAACCCTCCGGCGGGCTGTTTTTTGCCCGCTTTTCTTTTATGCTGGGCGCGCCGGTTTCCGGCTTTTTTGAAATCATCAAAGGAGTTCAAGATGTTGCGTCCCATGAAACATGTGTTGCTGCTCTCTGCGGCGTGGTGTGCCGTTGCCGCCAACGCGCAGCTCGTGCAAACGCCCGCGCCGACAACCGAGGCGATTTTTTCCGAAAACGCCATTCATCATCCGGTATGGGCGCGCGAGGGCATGGTCGCCTCGCAGGAAGCGCTCGCCTCGCAAGTCGGCCTCGACATTCTCAAACAGGGCGGCAATGCCGTGGATGCCGGTGTCGCCGTGGGCTTTGCCCTCGCCGTCACTCTGCCGCGCGCCGGCAATATCGGCGGTGGCGGTTTCATGCTCATTCACGATGCGAAGAAAAACGAAACGGTGGCCATTGATTACCGCGAAAAAGCGCCTGCTGCCGCCTTCCGCGACATGTATCTGGATGACAAGGGCGATGCCGTCGAGGAAAAATCGCGTTTTCATGGCCTTGCCGTCGGCGTACCCGGCACGGTGGACGGCCTTTTGATGGCGCTCGAGCAATACGGCACGATGCCGCGCGACGCCGTACTCGCGCCCGCCATCAAACTCGCGGAAGAGGGCATGGTGGTCACGCCCGGTTTGGCTACCTCGTTGAAAGGACTGGAAGAACGTCTGAAAAAATGGCCGAGTACCGCGAAGATATTCTTCCGCGAAGATGGCAGCCTCTTCCAGCCGGGCGATGTCCTGAAGCAGCCGGAACTCGCCGCCTCCTTGCGCCGCATTGCTGAAAAAGGGCGAGACGGCTTCTATCAGGGTGAAATGGCAGAAAAAATCGTCGCGGCAGTGAAAGCGGCGGACGGCCTGATGACTCTGGAAGATTTGCAGAATTACCAGGCCATCAAGCGCGAACCGGTGCGCGGCGATTATCGCGGCTATGAGATTGTTTCCATGCCGCCGCCCTCCTCCGGCGGGATTCACATCATCCAAATCCTCAATATTCTCGAGGGTTACGACCTCAAAGCCTCGGGACACAACACCGCGCAAACCATTCACCGCATGGCGGAAGCGATGCAGCTCGCCTACGCCGACCGCGCCGAATACTTGGGCGACCCCGATTTCGTCAAGGTGCCGGTGAAAGGCCTGACCAGCCAAAGCTATGCCGACAAACTGCGCGAAAGCATCGACGACAGCAAGGCGCGCCCGGCCACAGAAGTGCGCCACAGCGATCCCTTGCCCTACGAAAGCGACCAGACCACGCATTATTCCGTGGTCGACAAGGACGGCAACGCCGTCTCCAACACCTACACCCTGAACTTCAGCTACGGCACGGGCTTGGTGGCGGAAGGCACCGGCATTTTGCTCAACAACGAAATGGATGATTTCTCGGCGAAACCGGGCGTCCCCAACGCCTACGGCCTCATCGGCGGCGACGCCAATGCCGTCGAAGGCGGCAAACGCCCGCTCTCCTCAATGAGCCCAACCATCGTCTTCAAAGACGGCAAACCCTTCATCGT
This sequence comes from Cardiobacteriaceae bacterium, assembly GCA_030532785.1. Classification (GTDB taxonomy): domain Bacteria; phylum Pseudomonadota; class Gammaproteobacteria; order Cardiobacteriales; family Cardiobacteriaceae; genus JAUMXB01. The sequence continues at coordinate 502 of JAUNKJ010000195.1, read as the reverse complement.
CACCGGCAGCCCCGGCGGCAGCCGCATCATCACCACCGTGCTGCAAATCGTGAGCAACGTCATTGACCACGACATGAACATCGCCGAAGCCACCCACGCCGCGCGCATCCACGACCAATGGGCGCCGGACGAAATCCGCGTCGAACATGCGCTGAACGGCGACACCGTGCGCCTCCTCGAAGGCATGGGACACAAAGTCGTGCGCAAATCGGCGATGGGTTCCACGCAGTCCATCATGATCCTGCCGGAAGGGCGCTACGGCGCATCCGACCCGCGCATCCAGGATGCGGCAACTGTGGGTTATTAAAAGGGAAAAATATGGTGATTTTTTGCCGAAAGAAGCGCTTCATGATGGTAAAAAAACACTATTTTTGCTTAAATTTTGCAATACATCGTAGGGTGGGCTTTAGCCCACCGCTCAGTACACGACAAAATTTAAAATATTCGATGGTGTCCTGAAAAGTATGCTGGCTGAAAAACAGCAGCGCGTTATAAGAACGTA
>JAUNKJ010000018.1:15362-22227 GCA_030532785.1 Cardiobacteriaceae bacterium | reverse complement strand
TTCCAGTCCGCGCAGCATCGTGATGGGACCCGGCGGGCGTTCGCTGGCGTAGCCTTTCCAGCCGCCAAGGCGGGCTATGATCCACGCCGCCCACGCGAGGCTGCCGCTCGGGTGCGGGTTTTGCTGTTTTACCGTTTTGCCTTCGAGGGTGGGGTTGAGTTGCTGCAGGAGTTGTTGTTGGGGGGCGTCAAAGCAGTCTGTGGCCGGTCTGTCGCTTTGTCCGTCGCGGGCGAGGGTCAGTTGCAGGGTGTGGACGGCGGCAGAGACGGCGAGGACGACGAGTTTTTCCAGGTGTGCGGCTTCTTCCACGAGGCTGCTTTCAATGTCGAGGCCTTGTTTTTTCAGGATGCGGAAGCTTTGTTCGATGTGCCAGCGCTGGTTGTACCATTGCAGGCAGCGTTGGGCGTCTGTCAGGCTGGTGACGGGGTGGGTGGTGAGCAGCCGCCAGCAGATGGGCGGTTCGCCGCTTTGGCTATCGCTTTTTTCCCGCGCTTCGATGGCCCAGAGGCCTATCCGCGGTTGGCTGTTAGGGTCGGTGTTGTGGATGGGGCGGCGGATGTGGGTGTGGCCGTAGCGGATGTCGAGGGTGATGTGGCGGGCGCTGCGTCCGCCTGTGCGTGCGGGGAGGGCAAGGTGGTGTTGTCCCTGGACGGGGAGGGCGTGCAGCCAGGCGAAGAGGCGTTGGCTGTCGGGGTCGAGGTTGCGGTTTTTGTGGGCGGCGTAGTTGAGTTCGAAGGTGTCTTGGATGAGGAGGAGGTGGCGCCCGGCGCTGCGCTCGCTGATGTCCTGGCAGATGGTGTCGATGAGTTTGCTGACCTGGACTTTGTCGTTGTGCAGCCAGCGGCCGTAGCGGACTTCGCCGGCACGGATTTTGCCCAGTTGCCGCAGGCAGACGCTTTGTTCCCGGATGATGGCGTCGTGGAGCTGGTGGGCGGTTTGGTTCAATCTGTGGTCTCCGATGTCAAAGGTCATGGGTGTCGGTGGGTAGTGGTTTGCGGGATGGGGGCTATGGGAGTTGTGTGCATACGGTAGCTCCCGTGGGGGAAGGGGTTACAAAGACGCCGACGTCGTAGGATGGGCGTAACCCCGGGCACCCACGCAAAACGCAAAGCGTTTTGACGTGGGAACCCTCGCCCATCCTACGAATCATTCAATCACACGCGACACAATGAGAAATTTTCTCATCATAAAGCGCTTATCGTGGTAAATTTTCTCACGGTAAGCGCTTATGAGTGGTAAAAAACCGCCATTTCTGGCGGTTTTTTGTTTTTCTGTTTATGGCGCGGTTTACAGGCCGATGACTTGTTTGCCGTCGGGGTAGCTGACGGAGTAGCCGTGGTCGAGTTGCCAGCTTTCGCCGTCGCGCAGGTTTTTCTGCCAGTAGACGAGGCCTTTGATGCCGTCGGCGTCGGAAGCTTCCGGCATTTGCGGCCACGCGGGTTTGACGACGATGTCTTTTTCCCCGGCGACGGGCAGTTGGGCGTAGATGCGGGTTTCGTGGGTGCTGCCGCTGCGGTTGGTGACGCTGACGCGTTTGCGGTAGTCCATGATGTTTTCGCGCACGATCAGCCCTTTGCTGTCTTTGTAGTCGGAGGGGTAGTCTTCGCTGACCTGGAACTGGAGGTCTTCGCCGAAGCTCAGGTGGAAGGTTTCGCCGCCGTGCCAGGGGCGCGGCATGGCGCGTTTGGCGATGAGGGCGCCGTCGCGGTAGATTTGCACGTCGCCGGGGACGAAGGCGTGGAGGTTGTCGGGGAGGGTGAATTCGGCCATGACGAGGGCGCTTTCGGCTTTGGCCCAGGTGTAGATGGCGCGGTAGGTGTTGGCTTTGGCGCTGCCGCTGGCGTAGCTGACGAGGGTTTGGCTGACGCCGCTGGGGACGTTGTATCGCCCGGGGAGTGCGACTTCGCGTACCGAGCCGAAGGTTTCCACCGGCGGGGTTTCCACGGCTTTGCCGCTGGCGAGCGATACGGGCAGTTCGAGGGCGGCAAGGGCGCGTTCCTGGAGGTGCGGGCGCGCTTCACCGAGGCGCAGGGTGAGCGGCTGGAACGGCGGTTTGTCGGCGTCTTCGGCGGCGGCGAGGGCGAGTTTGAGCTGGACGTTGTCGAAGTTGAGGCCGCTTTGCTGGGTGATGGCGGCTTCGGCTTGCCAGTCGATGTGGCCGTCTTTGCTGGCGAGCGACAGGCGCATGCGCGGCTGCCAGTAGACTTCTTCGGTTTGTTCGCGCCATTGCACGCTGATGGTGCCGGGCTGGTCGACGACGACGTCGAGGACGACGGCGAGTGGTAGTTTGTCGGCACGGCCTTCCCAGTTTTCGATGGCGCTGGCGCGCAGCAGGGCGCGTTCGGCTTCGAGGTGGCGGTGGGTGAGGATTTTGTGTTCGTCGGCGAGCTGGGCGAGCATGGCTTTGCTGTCGTCGGGGTTGCTGTCCGGGCGTTCGAGGCGTTTGGCCCAGGCGGCGGCGAGGCGTTCGTTGTCGCCAAGGGCGCGACGGGTGTTTTCCAGGCGCATGCGCGCGGCGGTAACGCGTTCGGCTTCGTTGGAGATGACGGCGTTTTCGTTGGGCAGCACGGTTTTGCTCAGGACTTGCGCGCCGTTGACCACAACATCACCACCGCCGCCCGTGCCTTGCAAGGGTTCGGCAAGCCAGATGCGGTGAGTGCCTGCTTCGCGGATGTCGAGCTGGGTTTGGCGCAGCACGTCGGCGTGGCGCGGGTAGAGGGTGGCGGAGACCACTTGCAATGGCGGGTGAAATTCGGCGGCTTGTGCGGCCAGCATGGGCAACAGCCACAATGCCCATCCGTAACGTTTCGTCGTCATATCTGCCCTTTGTTGTCAATGAATGCGGAAACCTGTGCCGAGAGCAGCGCCCACAGTTTGCGCTGCGCGCCTTCGCTTGCCCAGGCGTTGTGCGGTGTGTAGATGACGCGCGGGTGGTGGCGGATGCGCCAGAGCGGGTCGTCTGCGGGCAGCGGTTCGTGGTCGAACACGTCGCTCACATAGCCAAGCAATGCGCCGGTTTCCACGGCCTGCGCCACCGCTGCGCCATCGACCACGCCGCCGCGCGCCATATTGACGAGGAGCGGCTGCCGCTGCATCAGGGCGATGCTGTCGGCGTTGATGAGATGACGGGTGTGTTCGCTGAGCGGGCAATGCAGGCTGATAATGTCTGCCGCCGCAAGCGCTTCGGCAAACGGCGTATATTCTGCACTGCGTGCCGCCCTGCCCCGCTGCTCTGCCCAGAGGACTTGCATGCCGAAGGCTTCGCCAATGGCGCTGACGCGCCGCCCGATATTGCCGGCGCCGATGATGGTGAGCGTTTTCCCGGCAAGATCAAGCACCGGCGTGTCATTCAGGGTGAAGCGTCCGTCGCGCTGCCAACTGCCGTCTGCCACCGCCTGCTGGTAGGGCTTCAAGCCGCGCATCGCGGCGAGTATGCCCATCCAGGTGTGTTCCGGCACGCTTTCCGTGGAATAACCGGCGACGTTCTGCACGGCAATGCCGCGCGCTTCGCAGGCGGCGGTGTCGACATTGTTGATGCCGGTGGCGCAAACCTGCACCAGTTTGAGATCGGGCAAGGCGTCGATGATGGCCTTGTCCAGCACCACTTTGTTGGTGAGTACAATCTCCGCGCCGCGTGCGCGTTCGATGACTTCATGCGCGGCGGTCGCCGGATATACCGTCCATTCGCGAATCCCCGGCGGCGCGGGCAAATCCAGCGCGGCGGAAAAGGTATTGCGGTCGAGAAACACGGCTTTCATGACAAGTCCCTCCGAAAGGAAGCTGCAAAGCCTAGCGGGAAGCCTGCCAATAGGCAAGCCTTCTGCGGCAATGCTTCGGGCGTTGCCCCGAACAGAAAAAAGGCCGCGAATGCGGCCCCAAGCAAAGAAGATTTCCATGAAAAGGAACCGTCCCTGGTTCCAAAAAATATCTTCCTGATGCGGCGCATTAAATCATTTGTAATGCGGCTGCGCAACCCTGTATGTATATTTTTTTTGCAGCAAATACATCCTCTTCCGCAAAACTGAAAATATCTTGTTGTTATTCAAGTTATTATCGATTTGATAGCATCCAACATCATCTGCACCGCCACCGAGATCAGAATCATCCCCATCAAGCGCTCGATGGCCTTGAGTCCACGATTTCCCAATAATTTGAAGAGGATCTGTGAAGACAGCAGAATCACCAAAGTCACGCTCCACGCCATCATCAACGCCGTGAACCAGCGCATTGAGTGTCCGGGGTCGTTTTCCACCAGCAGGATCAGGGTCGCGAGCAGCGACGGCCCCGCTACCAGCGGAATGGCGAGCGGCACGATGAACGGCTCGCCGTCAATATCGTCATCGCCCATCACCGCCGCGCCGCGCAGCGGGAAAATCATGCGGATGGCAATAATCATCAAGACCAGCGCCCCACCGATCGCTACCGCCTCGCGCGACAGGCTCAGGGTGCGCAAAATCGTCGGCCCGGAAAAGAGGAAGAGCAGCATTACCGCGAGCGCGATCAGCATCTCGCGCACAATGATCCGCGAACGCCGCTTCGCCTCCACCTGCTTCAAAACAGAGAGAAAAATGGGAATATTCCCCAGCGGGTCCATGATCAAAAACAGCGTTACCGCCACAGCCAGCGTATCCAAAACGGCCTCCCGAGCAAAAAAACGGGCGGTATCTTCGCACCGCGCGGCAGCAAAGTAAAATTCCGTTCATCTTTACCGGCAACGCGCCACGGGGTCCCCCAAAAAATGGCATGCACAACCCTGTGAGCAAAGCCCTTTGTTCACAGGATCAAACGAAAAATCCCATGCCATTTTTTGGGGAAGTGGCTATAATCCGCGCCTTTTCCGGGAACCTCCAACATGGAAAAACTCTTTGCCATTCGTGCGCATGGCAGCACAATCCGCACCGAAATCCTGGCCGGGCTGACCACCTTCCTCACCATGGCCTACATCATCTTCGTCAACCCCAACATCCTTTCCAGTGCAGGCATGGATCACGGCGCCGTCTTCGTCGCCACTTGTCTTGCCGCCGCCATCGGCTGCTTCATCATGGGCTTTTTCGCCAACCTTCCCGTAGCGCTCGCCCCCGGCATGGGACTCAACGCCTTTTTTACCTACACCGTCGTCAAGGAAGGCAGCCATTCCTGGGAAGTGGCGCTCGGCTGCGTCTTCTTCTCCGGCGTCCTCTTCATCCTTATCAGCCTCTTCAAAATTCGCGAATGGCTCATCAACGCCATCCCCGCCACCCTGAAAAAAGGCATCGCTGCCGGCATCGGTGCCTTTCTCGCCATCATCGCCCTCGAACAATCGCAGATCATCATTGATCACCCCGCCACCCTCGTCCAGCTCGGCGACATCACCAGCTACATCCCGGCGATGACCGCCCTCTGCTTCTTCATGATCATCGGCTTCCAGCACTACCGCGTCCCCGGCGGCGTATTGCTCGCCATCCTCATCATCTCCATGATCGGCATTTTGACCGGCCACACCGAATACCACGGCATCATCGCCGAGCCGCCCTCTCTCGCCCCCACCTTCATGCAGCTCGACCTCAAAGCCGCCTTTGATCTCTCCATGATCAGCATCATCTTCGCCTTCTTCTTCGTCGACCTCTTCGACACCGCCGGGACGCTGATCGGCGTCACCGAACGCGCCGGCCTCATCAAGGAAGACGGTAAAATCCCCAACCTCAAACACGCCCTCCTCGCCGACTCCGGTGCCACCATCGCAGGGGCCGCCCTTGGCACCTCCAACACCACCAGCTTCATCGAAAGCGCCACCGGCGTTGCCGCAGGCGGCCGCACCGGCCTCGTCGCCGTCACCGTCGGCATCCTCTTCCTCCTTGCCACCTTCTTCTCGCCCCTCGCGGGCATGGTGCCCGGTTACGCTACCAACGGCGCCATCCTCTACGTCGCCGTCCTCATGATGTTTCCCCTCTCCGGCATCGACTGGGGCGACATCAGCGAAGCCGCGCCCGTCGCCGTCGCCTTCCTCGGCATGCCCCTCTCCTACTCCATCGCCGAAGGCATCACCCTCGGCTTCATCACCTACACCGCCTGCAAAATCCTCACCGGACAAATCCAGCGCATCAACATCAGCGTCTGGATCATCACCGCTGTCCTTCTTGCGCGGCTGCTGTTTTTGTAAGAATTTTTATAAAAAACAGTAAAAATAGTAATTTTTTATCATCAAAAAACGCTTATCGCGAGAAAATTTCTCGCAACAAGCGCTTTATCATGAAAAATTTTCTCATATAGCCATAGCCATTCAACCTGAAAAATCGCAAAAAATAGGCGAAAGAGACGTAGAACGTGTCGTCAGGAAGTGTTAGGGCGGTATTTCTGGCCAAAATTTGCATCTACGGCGTTTAAAATACGCGCGAGATGTCCAATCTGCCGTGTTTTTGCCTTATATCTGCAAATTTTCCCTCAAAAAATCACTTTGCAGACTTTGTGACGACACTCCCTAGACTGGGTTAGTTGCGTAGCAACGTAACCCATCGTAATATTTAAATCTTTTCCTGGGTACACTATCGCTAACCCAGCCTACCATTTGTACGATTCTCATGTGAATCCGCTATATCATCGTGCACGACTGTGGGTTAACACCCACCCTACGGTGTCGTGTTTTTTGCAGAGTGTGTGGCGCACAGCGACACGCACGCGGACATTCCACCTCACAACTACAAAACGCACAACGTGGATGGGCATCAGCCCATGCGGTTTTGCCCGCAAGGGAAACCGGCTACCACCTTCACCAAAAAAACATAAAAAATAATTGATTTTTACCAACCATAAGCGCTTTCCGTGAAAAATTTTCTCACCATAAGCGCTTATCTATGAGAACTGTTCTCACCCCACATCTTCTGCATAC